>NZ_JBHWEL010000098.1:28363-32711 GCF_042734135.1 Streptomyces sp. NPDC059668
CTCGGGCGCCCCCCCCCCCCCCGTTCTTACCCCCCCCCCCCCCTGGCCGCCCCCCCGGTCGGGCGGGCCGGGGGGGGGCGGCACCGCCCCCCCCCGGGCCGGTGATGACACAGGCGACGGCGGAGGTCCGATGACGGACCTCCCATGAACGCGGCCGCCAGTGGCTGTCCGCGCAGGCCGGGGCGCGGGCGCCGGCGACTTCACCAGGAAGTCCCACGGCTGCGGCAGCAGGACGTCCCTCACCTCGCCCGACCACACGCCTGCCCCGCCCCGGTACCAGGCGTTCCGGACCGGCCGCTTCGATCAGCGCCACGCGCATCGGGCCCGCGCCCGCGCCGCGCCGTCACGCACCTCCGACGACCGCCCGCAGCTCGTCGGAGGAGTCGAGCTCCTCCTGGAGACGGATCGCCTGGACGATGGTCCCGCTGAGCGTCTTACGGATGATCGGATCCGTGATCCCCCACGCGTCCATCGCCTCGTCGGGCGAGAGCGGCGCCGAGTTCGCCTCACGGTTCGCGTCCTGCGTCCCTCTCTGCTCGGGAATGTGACCGGTCTCCACCAGCAGCCTCCGGTGATCGAGATCGAGGACCGTCGCCCACGTCGTCAACTGTGAGGGCAGCGGCAGAGTCTTTCCGTCCAGCGTCCGGCTGATGGTGGTCAGGCTCAGGCCGGTCAGAGCCGCCAGCTGCGCCCGGCCACCCTGTCTCGGGCGCACGTCGTACCCGGCCTCGGTCGCGACCGTGGTGAGATACGCGCCGGCCCGCCGTGCCTGCGCCTGCCGTCCGGACAAACTCGGTGGGGGGGATGTTGCCCGACTCCCATGGGTGGGATCTTCCATGCTCCGCATCTTTGGAGGGTAGCGCGCATGCATGTCACCGCATGCCGGTTGCACGCGTGCACCTTCGCAGGTCAAAGCCAAGATCGATATACCCGCAGGCCACTTCGCCGATCTCGCATTTGTGTGCGAATCAAAATGCCCTTGCGTCACTATCGTCTGGCAACTTGCATATGTTGCGTGCGTGTGGGTTAGCCACATGCACGCACGTCCCTGAGGGGGTTCCCTGACCATGCTCCGCCTCCACATGGCCAAGCTCCTGGTGAAGGCCAGGGAGCTCGGCGACGAGAGCGTCACCGACGTGGCGCAGCGCACCGGCATCAGCAGATCGACGCTTCACCGGCTCGCGGCCGGCACGAAACAGCCGAGCCTGGCCACCCTCTGGACCCTGCGCGGCGCCTACGGAGTCCGCCTCGACACCCTCGTCTACGACGACCCGCGTGTCATGCGGTCCACTCCCGTCCGGCCGGCGCGCACAGGTGGCCGGCCCGGCACGGGTCCCGGTCCACGTCCAGCCGTCCGAGCAGCCGCCACACACCGCGAGCCGACCGCCCTGTACCCACTCCACGATCCGGGAGCAGACCATTGACCACGCAGACTCGTACCGCAACGGGCCCCCGCGCCTCGAAGGATCAGTTCCCGGGGGAACCGGCTCTCATCACCCGTGCCCGGCACGGCGATCCTGACGCCTTCGGCGAGCTGTACCGATTGCACCACGACGTGATCGCCGCGTTCATCAGACAGCGCGTCAGATCCAACACCACTCTGGCCGAAGACCTCACGTCGGACGTCTTCGTCAAGGCATGGAACAAGATCGCCACGTTCCGGTGGACCGGCACTCCCATCCGCGCCTGGCTGTGCGCCATCGCCCGCAACGTCGTCGCCGACCATTTCAGGGTCGCCTCGACCCGGCACCTCATCCTCGTCGAACAGATCGCCCTGGTGGGCGACATCTGGACCATTCCCGTCAACACCGCCGAGGACACCGTCCTGAACACCTTGGACATCGCCGACCTGTACGACGTCCTCTCGGACATGACGCCACGTCAGCAGGCCGTCATTCGGCTCCGCTTCCTGGGAGAGATGTCCATCCTCGAAACCGCCCGCACGATGGGCACCACCACCGGAGCCGTCAAGACCCTCCAATGGCGCGCACTGAACTCGTTGCGCAAGGCCTGCACGGGAGCCGCAGCATGACCGCCACCCCCGACAACCACACCGACATCGAAGAGGAACTCACCAGACGCCTGGGCCGACTGGCCCACACCTTCATCGCCGAACTCGACGCTCTGGGCCGCCTGGTCCACACGGGCGGTGCCCAGGACCTCGGATCGCCAGGACAACAACACCAGGCACACCCCCACTTCGTCCCCGTCGCCACACCTCAGGCTTCCCCGTCCCTCCCTGCCGAGGCGGAGCAGGCGCTCACCGACCTCGTCACCGCACAGTCGCGCCTGCCCGCACCGCGCGAGGCCCCCGCGGACACCGCCGACGCACAACCCGCGGACACGGCCTGGATCGCCCACTCGCCCATCGCCGCACTCCGGGGCACGATGGTCCTCCCTCGCGCCGACCGCCGGACACCCGTCACCGACGTCACCTCTCACCCGCGGGACACACCAGGCAGCACCCCCCGCCCGTCGCCCACCGAGCAGCCGGCGACGGCCACCCAGGACGACACCGGCGACACGACGGCACACCACGAACACGCCGCCCGCTGGGATGTCGCCAACCGGACGGCCACCACAGCGGACCGGCTCAGGACCGCGAACGCCCACCGCCTCGAACTCACCCACATCGCCTCGGACGACGAACGCGTCAGCGTCCAGATCCGCGCCATCACCCTCGACGACTGGGAACACTGGCTCACCACCATCGGCGCGCCACTCGCGGCGCCCACCCACCGATGCGGAGAGGCCCAGATCGCCACCGGACGGATCGACGAAGTCGACATCCACCTCACCGCACACGGTGTCCCCCCTCTGCTCGAGCAAGCCGTCCAGGCCGCCGTCACCCCCTACTGCCTCGGCGGCCGCGTCTACGACCTGGCCTTCGACCACAGTGACCGCCATGGCCAGACATGGCGCTACCTGGGTCACTGTCAAGAAGACGAGATCCCTCTCCTCACCCTTCACGGAACCGACGGCCCCCACTACCCGATGCCCTCCGTCATCACCGCCAACGGCCCGCTCGTCCCCCTCGCATAGAGGCGTGCCCATTTCCACCGAACCATGCGACCCCACCGCCGACGTACTCCTCCGGGGACGGTCCGCGTGACGTGCCACCGCACCTGAGCGGGTTCCGGACGGCCTTGGAACCGCGGCCCTCGCGGCGAGCACCCCGGCGCGTCCGCGCTGCCGTCGGCCACGCGCGCCCTCCCGGCCGCCGGACCGGCCTGTCAAGAAAGTGGCACGGGGAGGATTTCCCCGTACGTCACTCAGGAACAGCGGGTCGCGAATTCCGCTCCGGCGAGAGGCTGTTCACGTGCTCTTCGTGCAGGGAACGTCGATGACAGCCGTAGTGCGCGGCAGTGCCGGAGAACCGGTCATCCTCCTTCCAGGGCAATCGCGTCTGGCGGCGGGGGATCCGGGCTGGGTCGACGTCCTCAAGGCGGCACATGTCGTCCTGAACGCGACGGAATTGCGATGCCTGTGGACCGCCATGCTCACCTTCGGCACATGGCGACCCGATTCCTACATGGTTGCCGAAGGTGACGTACTCGCGGTCTACCGGTTCCGGTGACCTCCTGGCAGGCATCGAGAACGACCCGTCACTCCCGCGTCCCGGACATTGTCGTGGTGAAGGCGGATCAGAGAAGCGGGTGACACCCGCCATCGCAAGGACCACGCCTCTCTCGCGGCGCTCTGATCGGTCAACCAGCCCCCACCGGACCGCAGATGAGGACTCGGGCCGATCGGGCCCCACCGCACCGATGACTCCTTGGCGATGGCTCACTCTTCACGGAGTCCGGTAGCGGTAGCGCTGGACGACCGGGATCGGCCGATGGAGCCGGCGCCCGTCATCCGGTTCCCCGGCCCCGTGCGCCGACGGATGGCGGCGGCTCCGGGAGAACGTCCAGCAAAACAACTTGCCTGCGAGTGGCGGCAGTTCGCGAATCGATGCCCCGTTCGGGGACGCACGGGCGAGCCAGATCCAGGAAGACCCCGCTTCGACCAGGCACTTCGTCGGCCCCATCGCGGTGCCGTGCCCTCACGATCAGAACAGGCGCACGACTTTGAACGAATGTCGGATATGGAGGGTTTGCGCAAGGCGCCCGTCTTCCACTACCGTCCAGGACCTCCGGACAGAACGTCCTGAGTCTCTGGACGGCAGAACGCGAGCACGACTGCGTTTTCCTCTTCGTGGACCTGCCGTTCAGGACTTCATCGGCCGGGGCGCCCCACGCCCCGGCCGATGAGAACAGGCGACTTGTACGGACCCGGGCACCGGAGCGCACCGGGGGGGGGGGCGCGGGGGCGCCCCCGCGCCCGCGTTCGGCGAGCCAGGCGAGCT
>NZ_JBHWEL010000099.1:0-31845 GCF_042734135.1 Streptomyces sp. NPDC059668
GGCGCCCGCCCCGGGGCGGGGGCCGTCCCGCCGGGGGGCCGTCTCTCCGGTGCCCCACCCGCGGGCGGGGGGGGGCGCCGGCGGCGGCGCACACCCGGGGGTGCGACGAGGTTCAGCCGGACGTCGCCGGGGCGGGCTTCAGCCGCAGGTCCGCCCGGACCGACCGGTCCGCACGCACCCTGACGGTCCGGTCCGCGCTGACATGGCCGGGGGCACTCGCACGCAGTGTGTGCCTGCCCGGGCCGGCGAGGAACAGGGTGTAGAAGCCGTCACCGACGGCCGCGTCGTCCGGGGTCGCGACGGTGACCGTCGTGGCGTCCGGGTGCCGGGGGTCGGCCACGGTGGCACCGGCCAGGCCCGCGCCTGTACGGCTGTCGCGGACCGTTCCGACGGTCAGGCCGCCGGAGACGGGGACGAGGTCGCGGGTCCCGACGTACACGTCGTCGACGGACCAGTAGTAGCCCCAGTTGGCCACGAAGTGGAAGCGCAGTTGGACGGCCTTCTCACCCGCGTACGCCCGCAGCGGGACGTGCACGGTGCGGTGGTCCCTGCCGTCGCCGCTCGTGGAGGAGGTCGCCCAGGCGGTCTGCCAGGTCGCGCCGCCGTCGGTGGTGACGTCCACGCTCATCCGCTGGTTGTTCGGGTTGTACAAGTAGGCTGTCTTGAAGTCGAGTTCGGCCGATTCGCTGCCGGAGAAGTCGTAGACCGGGCTGATCAGCGCGCTGTCCTGGTGCGGGCCGATGGGCCAGTTGTCGCTCTCGACGACGGCGAAGGAGCCGCTGCCGCCGGTCGCGTTGCCGCGCTGGATCGGATCGTCGAACTCCCAGCCGTTGTCGGTCCCGGGGGCGTTGGCCACCGTCCACCCTTGCGGGGCCGAGGTGTTGGAGTCGAACGTCTCCGTCGTGCCCGCGCGTCGCAGCGTGTAGCCCACGGCCGTGGCGGAGTCGGGGTCCGCGTTCAGGGTGAAGTTCCTGCCGACCTGGTGCCTGCCGACGGTGACGGTCTGTGCGGCGGGCTCGTAGCCGGGCAGTGCGGCGGTGACCTCCAGGCCGTAGTCCGCCCCCTTGGGCAGGGAGAGCGCGTAGGCGCCGGTGGCGGGGTCGGTCCAGACGGGGGCCTCGGGAGAACCGTCCACCGTGACCTTCGCGTAGAGCGGCCAGCCGTGGCCGGAGCCGTCCCTGACCGTGCCGTGGACCTTCTCGCGCGGGATCGCCGCGAGGCGGAAGTCCCGGGTCAGGGCCTGGCCGTCGGCGACGGTGAGGGTGGCGGGAGCCGAAGCGGTGTAGCCGAAGGCGCGGACCGTGAGGTCCTTGACGGTGCCCGCGGGCAGGTCCAGGCGGTAGGCGCCCCGGCTGTCGGTCGTCGCGACGTCCAGCCCCGACCCCACGGTCGCGTGGGCGACGGGCCTGCCGGTCCCGGCGTCCGTGACTGTCCCGGAGAGGGTGCCGTGCGGTCCGCTGCGGAACGCGGCCAGGCCCGCGGGGGTGCCGAGGCCGGTCGGACCGTCGTACCCGGGGCCCGCGTTGCACAGGTAGTCGGCGGCGCAGGTGCCGTTGGTGCCGGTGGTGACGTCGTTCAGTCCGGCGCCGCCGGCCGCGTACGGGTAGGCGACGGGGGAGGTGCCGGGGCGAGGGGCGCCCGCGAGGGCGTACACCGAGGCGATCAGCGGAGTCGCCGCGCTGGTGCCCCCGTAGCGCTGCCAGCCGATGCCGCCCGAGCCGTACGTGAGGTAGACGGCAACGTTGTCAGCGACCGCCGAGACGTCCGACACGCTGCGGCCGGCGCACCCGGTGTCCTTCTGGTGGTCGGGTTTGGTCTGGTATTGCGCGCACCCGGAGCCGGGGCCGTAGTTGTCACGTGCCCAGACCGTCTCCGTCCAGCCGCGGGCGGTCTCCGGCGCCGGGGTGAGCGCGGTTCCGCCGACGGCGGTCACGGAGGGCAGGGTCGAGGGGAACGAGACTCCGTACCGGTAGTCGCCGGAGGCCGCGACGACGGCGACGCCGGGGTGGTCGTAGGAGGCGCCGTAGGTGGACAGGTCGGAGGCGAAGTCGCCCGGCCTGCCGTAGGAGTTGGACACGTACTTGGCGCCGAGGGCGACCGCGCGGTCGACACCGGCCGCGAGGTTCTCCAGACCGTCGTTGTCCGTCTCGACGAGGAGGATGTGCGCGCCCGGTGCCGACGCGGAGACCATGTCCAGGTCGAGGGCGATCTCACCCGCCCATGACTCGCTGGGCTGCGGGTACGAGGTGCCGCCTCGCTGGTCGACCTTGGTGAAGCAGCCGTTGGCGGTCGTGCACGGGGGAAGGCCGTACTGGGCGCGGTAGACGGCCAGATCGGCCTCGGCGTCGGGGTTGTCGTACGCGTCGACGATCGCGATCGTCCGGCCCGCGCCGCCGTCCGCGGGCAGGCTGTAGGCGCTCTGGATGTCCTTGGGGCCAAGCCCTGCGGGGGTGGCCGTGGCGCCGAGCCGCATGACCGGCGTTGCGCCTGCGGCGCGCATCGCGTAGCAGGTCGCGTGATTCCTGTCGGGCTTCCCGCAGACGGGCTCGAGCGGTGCCGGGGAGTTCTTCGCGCTCGAATCCGTCGCGTCAGGCGCCGTCGCCGGCGCCGGCGTCCGGGCCGGCGCGTTCGCGGTGCCGGAGGCCCGGGCCGCCGCCTGCGCGGACGGCAGGCTCCCCAGCAGTACGAGGGCCGCGGCGGCCCCCAGCGCCACGACGCCTCGGCCGAGTGTGCGCAAGCCCGTGGCGGCACTTCTCGCGGGTGGTGATATCGACACTGTTCACCAATCCATGAAAGGGCCCAACTCGGGCCCAGCTATGGCGGATTCACATCCGTCGGTGATCATTTACGAGTCCCGGTCGACGGTGTGTCAATGCATCCCTTGTAAGGGCCGGATTTCGCAGGAGCCCATATCGACAACAACCCCGACAACCGGGCCCGCTGAGCACACGCCGGGTACGGCAGGTCATCGCGAGCGCGGGTCCGGGCGGCCGCCGATGCGCGTCGCTCGCGTCAGCCGGACCCGGGGGAGCACCCGCACTCCCTGGGAGGGCCCGCCGCGTGGTTCGGGGGCCGAGGTTCCGCGGGCAGCGGCTCGTCGCCGTGCCGCGGGTCCTGCACGGGGCCTCGCACCGGCTCCGCTGCGGGCCACTGGGGTGGTCTGCGGACAGAACGGCACCCCCGTGCGGCGCGGGTCCGGGGGACCGGTCGGCGCTCAACGTTCAATCGCACCGGAGGACCGAAGCGCCGGGCGCCCAGAGCACTGCCGGGTTCGGATCTCCGCGCCATGTCCCACAGTGCTTGAGGGAGATTGCCATGAGCGGCACACCGAACCTGCCGACGCGGTCCGGCCCCTACCTGGACAAGGGGCCGCTGCCCGCCGATTTCTACGCCTTCGAGGAGCTGCTGACGGACAGTGAGCGGGAGAAGATCGAGTCCGTCCGCGAGTTCCTCCGCACGCAGGCCGCTCCGATCGTCGACGACTACTGGGCCCGGGCCGAGTTCCCCTTCCAGCTGGTGGAGGGCATCGGGGGTCTCGGGCTGATGGACTGGGCCGACCCGGACTCCTCGTCAGCCAGGCCGACGAACCTCTTCTCCGGCTTCCTGGCGCTCGAGTTCGCGCACGCCGACGCGTCCTTGGCGACCTTCTCCGGCGTGCACACGGGCCTGGCCATGGGCACGATCCTCGCCTGTGGCTCCGACGAACAGAAGCGTCGGTGGCTGCCGGCGATGAGCCGCTTCGAGAAGATCGGAGCCTTCGCGCTGACCGAGCCGCACGGGGGGTCCGACGTGGCGGGCGGCCTGCTGACCACGGCGCGCAGGGACGGCGACGAGTGGGTCCTCGACGGCGCCAAGCGGTGGATCGGGAACGCGACGTTCGCCGACCTGGTGGTCGTGTGGGCCCGTGATGTCGAGACGCAGCACGTGCTGGGCTTCGTCGTGGAGAAGGACACCCCCGGATTCACCGCGACGAAGATCGAGAACAAGATGGCGCTGCGCATCGTGCAGAACGCCGACATCGTGCTCGAAGGCTGCCGCGTTCCGGAGGCCAACCGGCTGCAGAACGCGAACACCTTCAAGGACACGGCCGGCATCCTGCGCCAGACCCGCAGCGGCGTGGCGTGGCAGGCGGTGGGGGTGATGTTCGGCGCCTACGAGATCGCCCTGCAGTACGCCAAGGAACGCGAGCAGTTCGGACGTCCGATCGGGGGCTTCCAGCTCGTGCAGGATCTCCTGGTGAAGATGCTCGGCAACGCGACGGCCTCGTGCGGGATGGTGACGCGCCTGGCTCAGTTGCAGGACGCCGGGATCTTCCGGGACGAGCAGTCCGCGTTGGCGAAGGCCTACTGCACCGTGCGGATGCGGGAGAACGTGGGGTGGGCCCGGGAACTGCTGGCCGGCAACGGCATCGTCCTCGACTACAAGGTCGGCCGCTTCGTCGCCGACGCGGAGGCCCTCTACTCGTACGAGGGCACGCGGGAGATCCAGACCCTGATCGTCGGGCGCGCCGTCACCGGCGGCCTGAGCGCCTTCGTGAGGTGATGGCGATGACCACCGAATCCGTCTTCACCGGTCTGAAGGTCCTCGACGCGTCCTCGTTCATCGCGGGACCGGCCGCGGCCACCGTGCTCTCCGACTTCGGGGCGGACGTCATCAAGATCGAGCCGCCGGGTGCGGGCGACCCCCAGCGGCGGCTGAGTTCCGTACCGCCCAGCCCCAGGGCGCAGGCCAACTACGGCTGGCACCTCACCAACCGCAACAAGCGGGGCATGGTGATCGACCTGAAGTCACCCGCCTCCGTCGAAGTCCTCAAGCGGCTCGTCGAGTGGGCCGACGTGGTCATCACCAACTTCCCGCACGGCACGCGCGAGAAGCTGCACCTGGGCTACGAGGAGGTCGCGGGCTGGAACCCGAGGGTCGTCTACGCCGACATCACCGGCTTCGGGGACGCGGGCCCCGACGCCCGGCAGCCGGGCTTCGACCTGACCGCCTACTGGTCCCGCAGCGGCCTGCTGGCCTCCACCCGCGATGCGGGAGCCCCGCCGACCGTACCGGTGTGGGGGAGCGGCGACTACATGTCGGCGATCGGCATCTACGCGGCGATCGTCACCGCCCTCTACCGCCGCGAGCGGACGGGAAAGGGAACCAGTGTCGGCACGTCGCTGCTCGCCGAGGGTGTCTGGGCCACGGGAACACTCGTGGCCGGCGCGCTCGCCGGCGGCACACCGTTCGAGCTGCACGACCGCAAGGCGCCGGCGAACCCGCTGATCAACCCGTACCTGACCGCGGACGGCGAGTGGTTCATGCTGGTCGCCTCGCCGCCGCACTGGCCGGGACTCACGCGGGCCGTCGGACACCCCGAACTGCTCGAGGACCCGCGTTTCGCGGATCTTGACGGCTTCGTCCGCAATGCCGCCGCGCTCGCCGAACTGCTCGACACCGAGTTCCGCTCGCGGCCCTTCGCGCACTGGAGGGAGGCCCTGGCCGCGGAGCGGATCACCTTCAGTCTCATCCAGACACCGGAGGAGACCGCCCAGGACCCTCAGTTGCGCGCCAACGACATCGTCGTGCCCCTGGAAGGGGTGGAGGGTCTGACGGAGACCATCAGCAGCCCGGTCAACCTCCGAGGGGTGCCGAAGGTCCCGGCGAAGCGGGCACCGGAACTCGGCGAGCACAACGACGAGATCCTCACCCAGTTGGGATTCGGCCCCGCCGAGATCGCCGAGCTGCGCACGCAGGGAGCCATTCCCGCGATCACGGACGCGGAGGGGTCGTCGCCGTGAGCGCGGCGTTCCGCAGCTTCCCGGCCGGGGGACCGGTGGGTTCCTCCGTACGACGGTGCACACGTCGTTGATTGCCGCTGCCGGGGGCTGGTCCTCGGCAGCGGTCGACGTGGTCCCGCGCTGGAGCCGTTCGACGTCGGTCGCCGGCCAGGAGGGTCGGCTGCGATGGCGGGGAGGCGGCCCGCCCCGTGGTTCGCGCCGTGCCGTCGGCTACGCGGTGTGGCCCCTCAGTGAGCGGAAAGTGTCGGAGCGCTCTTCTTGCGGGCGCGGTAGGCGGCCGCCTTGAGCTTGTTGCCGCAGGACTCCATCCCGCACCACTGCCGGCGCATGCCCCGGGAGCGGTCGATGTAGACGCGGGTGCACTCGGGGTTGCCGCACTCCTTCATCAGAGGCACGTCCGCCGCGCTGAGCAGCTCGACGGCGTGCCGGGCGACGGTGGACAGCGCCTGTTCGGCGGTTGCCTCAGTCCGGCGTCCGGCCGGTGTGAGCTGGGGCGTCGCCGGAGGGTTGCGCGCGGCACCGTTCAGCACGTTCAACGCCTTCTCGTCGTACTCCTGGCCCAGACGGCGGGCGGTGACCAGGCCGTAGATCGCCTCCCGCACCGCCTTGGCCTGCTCGACGTCGGCGTCGTCGGCGGGGGTGATCATGTCGACTACCGAGGACTCCAGGAACCAGGCGTCCAGCCGGTCCGGTGTCGCGAACATCTCGAAGCGCGCCGTGCGTCGCGCACGCAACGTCGCGGCGAAGTCGAGGGCCGGGTTGCCACAGACGAAGACATGGTCATAGTTCACATCACCATTCTGACAGGTGACTCGCCAGGGCGGCAAGAATGCCCGCCATCTCACTCACATGCTCCTCAGTGGCGCAGTCGCCGCAGTCGCCGCAGTGGCCCGGCTGGCCGGGCATGGGCAGAGCCTCCTGGTGGCGGCGCGGCTTCGGAGAAATTGGGTCGGCCCGGAACGACGCATCCCGTACGGTGCCTCAGTCATCGAGGAGGAGGGCGGGTTGCGGGCGTGGCACCCAAGATCGTGACGAGAGATCAGTTGGCTGGTGCGGCGCGGGCCGCGCTCGGTGGCGGGCGACGGCTGGAGACGGTCGAGCGACTCGCGGGCGGCACCACGAAGGGTGTCTACCGGCTGACGATGGACGACGCCATGACGGCGATCGCCTATCTGTGGGAGGACTCCGAGAACTACTGGCCGAGCACCGAGCACGACGGCGACCTCGCCGACCCGTTCTCGCCCGGCGTCGGGCTCGACCTGTTCGAGGCCGCGCACGCGCGGCTGGCGGCGCTGGGTGTGCGGGTCCCGGGGATCCACCTGGTCGACCGTGAGCGCACGCACTACCCGGCCGAGCTGGCGATCGTCGAGGACGTGCCCGGTGAGAACCTGATGGATCTGCGAGACCGCGACCCGCGCGCCGCGGAGCCGATCATGATGCGCCTCGCCGAGATCCTGGCGGCGATGCGCGGCCACCGGGCGCGGGCCTTCGGCAAGGTGGCCCTGATCGACGCGGGCGGCACGTCACGTTCGGCCTCGTGCGAGCAGGCCGCGCTCACCTTCGCGCTGCGCTGCCTCGCCGAGGCGGCCGGGCGCGACCACAGGATCGCCGACGCCCGCGATCAGTTGGAGGAACGGCTGCGGCAGCTGACCGCGGCGGTGCGACCGCGCACCCAGTACTCCGTCGTCCACGGCGAGTTGGGACTGGACCACGTCATGGTCGACCGCGACGGCCGTCCAGTGGTGAACGACATCGAGAACCTGCTGTACTTCGACGTCGAGTGGGAGCACGTGTTTCTGCGTCTGCGTCATGCCGCAGACCAGTACCGGCAGTTGGTGGTCGACGGCCTCGACGAGGACCGCCTCGCGCTCTACCGGCTCACCCAGCACCTGTCGCTGACGGCCGGCCCGCTGCGCCTGCTCGACGGGGACTTCCCCGACCGGGAGTTCATGCGCGGGATCGCCGAGCACCACCTGAACGAGGCGCTGGTGCTGGTCGCGGCGGGTTGAAGGCGCGCGCTGCCCGTTTGATTCCGGTCGGGGTGATCTCAGCGATCGTCGACCGCGAGCATTCGGACGGGACCTTCCGAACCGGCCGTGCGTGCAGCCGGTGGAGGCGGAGCCACCGGACTCCGTCCTGTTCACGGTGGCCCGCGCTGAGGTCACCGCTTCCAGGGTGGTGTCCGCAACGGCGGTCCAAGTCTTCCCTTCCGTGCAGACACCCGGAGGGGAAGCGCCGTCAGAGGTGGGCGACGTCGATGACTGCCTGGGCGAAGGCGGTGGGTGCTTCCTGCGGCAGGTTGTGGCCGATCCCGGTGAGTGTGCGGTGGTCGTACCTGCCGGTGAAGCGGTCACGGTACGAGGCGCCGTCGCCGGGGGCGGTGAACGGATCGCGTTCGGGGTCGAGGGTGATGGTGGGGACCTTGATGAGAGGGCGGGTGGCGAGTTGCCTCTCGTACCGGTCGTAGCGCCGTTCGCCGTCGGCGAGGCCGAGTCGCCAGCGGTAGTTGTGGATGACGATGGCCGCGTAGTCGGGGTTCTCGAACGCGGTGGCCGTGCGTTCGAAGGTGGCGTCGTCGAAGTTCCAGGTGGGTGAGACGGTGTCCCAGACGAGCCGGCACAGGTCATGCCGGTCGGTCTTGTCCTCCATGGCCAGGCGGCCGCGGTCGGTGGCGAAGTAGTACTGGTACCACCAGGTGTGCTCGGCCTTGGGGGGCAGGGGCTTCTTCTGCGCCTCGACGTTGGTGATGAGGTATCCGCTGACGGACACCAGGCCCTCGACGCGCTCGGGCCACAGGGCCGCGATGATGTCGGCGGTGCGCGAGCCCCAGTCGAAGCCGGCGAGCAGTGCCTTCTCGATCTTGAGGGCGTCCATCAGGGCGATGATGTCCAGGGCGACAGCCGACTGCTGGGCGTTGCGGACGGTCCGGGAGGACAGGAAGCGCGTCGTGCCGTGCCCGCGCAGGAAGGGGACGATGACCCGGTAGCCCTGAGCCGCGAGCAGCGGGGCGACGTCGACGTAGCTGTGGATGTCGTAGGGCCAGCCGTGCAGGCAGATGACGACGGGGCCGTGTGCGGGTCCGTCCTCCGCGTAGCCGACGTCCAGCACGCCGGCCCTGACCTGCTTGAGCCGGGCGAAGGAGGTGTGCGTGCCCGGGGTTACCGCGGGCACGGTCGGCGTCGGGTCGCCGCCTGCCTTGTGGTGGCCGGGTGAGGCGGCCCGCGCGCTCGCCTGGAACCCGGCCAGCGAGGCGGCGGCCGCGCCTACACCGAGGCCCGTGGCGTGGTTGAAGGTACGCCTGTCGATCATGAGGAACCCCTCCGTCATGCGGTTGTGAAAACTGCTGTCCCGGCTCGCTGACGCACCCGACACGTCTTGTCCGGGATCGCTGTGGTGCGAGTGCGATCACTGTTCCACGGCGGTCGTCACCAGTCAAACCGGTGACGCATTTTTGGTTCTCGACCGGACGGCACATGGAGGTCGCGCCGTCGTGGCGTCCAGGCGATAGGGGCGGCGGTGCCGCGAGGGAGGTGATGGCGCCGGCGACGGCCGCGGCGAGCCGGCGTGTGGCGTCAATGTCCTCCGTCCGTCATCCTGGCCGGTCTGTCCCTTTTGAGGGGACTTCCAGTGTGCGGTCGGGTGGGCGGAGGGCGCAGGGCGCGGCTCGGTCTTGCCGCGTATTGACGCGCGTAGACGAGGGGGTTGTGGGGGTCGGCCACGCCGAGCGTCGTGCGGTGGATGCCATCGCCCATCACGCGGCGGTCGCGGAGCAATGTTCCGGGCCTTCATGCGGGCGAAGGGTGCCCGCTCAGTCATCCAGGCGACCGGCCCGGCGGCTCCGCGTGCTCCGGAGCGTGGGCGATGTCCGTCGCCTGGTAAGAGGCGAGGAGTGTGCGCGCGGGCGCGGCGGGCTCACGGAGGGGTGATGCGCGGGGAGACCGCGGCCGCTTCGCGGCCGGAGAGTTCGTCCAGTGAACGGCCCCGGGTCTCCACACGGAGGGTCCAGGTGACGAAGAAGGCGAGGGCGCTGGTGGCCGCCGCCCCGTAGAGCAGCGGCGAGGTGCCGGCGGAGTCCAGCAGGATCGGGAAGAGGAAGGTGCCCAGAGCCGCGCCCATTTTCCCGAATCCGGCGGCGAAGCCGTGTCCGGCGGCCCGGACGTCTGCCGGGAACACCTCGGCGGGCAGGGTGAACGTGGTGGAGTTCGGACCCAGGTTCATGAAGGTGTTGAACAGCGCGAACCCGACGAAGACCAACGGCAGATGGGTGTCGCCGCCGCCGGGGAGCTGATCGGCGACCGCCAGCAGACACAGGGCGACGGTCATCACGGCGAAGCCCACGAGCTGCAGCCGGATCCGTCCGGCCCGGTCCACGAAGACGATCGCCAGCACGAAGCCGACGACGAGGAACACGTCCAGGAACGCGGTCCCCTCGGTCGAGGAGATGTCGTCCGCCAGGAACGTCGCGTTCGGGCCGGCCAGGGCCAGTCCGGCGAGCAGGGTCGGCGTGAAGATACCGACCCCGTAGGTGGCGATGTCCATCAGGAACCAGGGAACGGAGGTGAACACCGTCAGCCTTAGCAAGGGGCGTTTGAACAACTGGGGCTGCACGAGGGCGTTCCAGCCCTCCCGTGGCGTCTGCGACTGTGACCGGTCCCTGTCGGTGACGCGGCAGGCGACGCCGGTCATCTTCTCGGCGATCGCCGTGGCTTCCTCTTCTCTGCCGTTCTGAGCCAGCCAGCGCGGGCTCTCCGGGACGTTGCGGCGCAGCCAGATGATCAGAAGCGCCAGCAGGGCACCGAAACCGAGCATGATCCGCCAGGAGGCGATCTCGGGCCACACCGTGAGGATGACGACGCCGACGACCGCGCCGATCATGATGCCAGCCGCCTGGAGACTGAAGGCGCTCACCAGCCACTTGCCGCGCGCACGGGCCGGCAGGATCTCCGCCAGATAGCTGGCCGCAATGGGGTAGTCGAGGCCGACAGCGATGCCGAGCAGGAAACGGAAGGCGATCAGCGACCACAGGTCCCAGGCGAACGTACAGGCCAGGGAGAAGGCCACGAACAGCCACAGGTCGACCCGGAAGACCTTGCTGCGTCCCACACGGTCGCCCAGCGGTCCGAGCAGTGCCGCTCCGAACATGGCGCCCACGATGGCGGCGGCGGAGAGCAGACCCCGATCCGTCGCGCTTCCGCCCAGGTCCTTGGCGATGAGCGGATTGGCCACGCCGATGATGAAGAAGTCGAACCCGTCCAGTATCACCCCCAAAGCCGCCACCAGCCAGAACCGCCGGTGCATCGGGGAGATGGAAGCCTGGTCGAGTGTTACGCCCAGAGACGGCGGCGTGCGGGAATCACCGTTTGTCACCACATGCACCGAGTGAACGCGACCGCAAGCCCGCGATCAACAAGCCACGCCACACCCTGGTGCCCCGGACGCAGTGCGGGCGTTGACACCCCGTCGGACCATCACGGGCGGCGCTCCGCCGGGACGGGTGTCGGCCCCGGGCCCTCCGCCGGACAGGCCGCTCGGACGGGCGAAGCGACCCCGTGCCGAGTCGGTCGGGGTGAGGGGGCGTCAACGCGTCGCACCCACCGGACGCGTCATCAGGGCGTGCTGCCCGATGCGGACGACGACCTCAACATCATTAATCCCGTGGCCGGTTACTTCGTCGCCGCCTACGCTCTCGACATCGACATCGACATCGACAGCGGCACCCCGGCGCTCGCCGCCGTCGTCCGCCATGACCCCGCCTCGGACACCGAGCCCGACCCGGATGGGGAGCCTGTCGTCGTGCGGTTCCTGCCCTTCGCCCGCCAGGAGCGTGGTACCTCATGAGCCATGGCGTACGCGGTGGACTTCTGCGCCGGCACCGTGATTTCCGACTGCTGTGGTGCGGCGAGACCGCCGGCAAATTCGGTGCGTCCGTCACCGGAGTGACGATGCCGCTGATCGCCGTCTCTGCTTTGGACGCCGGGACGTTCGAGGTCGGCCTGCTGAGCGCTGCCGCCTGGGCCCCGTGGCTGGTCATCGGTCTCCCGGTCGGTGTGTGGGTCGACCGGTCGCGGCGCAGGCCCATCATGCTGGCCGCCGCCGCGGTCTCCCTCGTCCTCTTCGCGGGCGTCCCGGTCGCCGAGCGGTTCGGCAGGCTGAGCACCGGACTGCTGCTGGCCGTCGCACTGCTGACGGGTACGGCGGCGGTGTTCTTCCAGACCGCCTACAGCGCCTATCTCCCCAGCATCCTGCGACCCGATGACCAGCCCGAGGGCAACGCCAAACTGCACGGCAGCGCGTCCGCCGCGCAGATCGCCGGGCTCGGCTCGGGCGGGCTGATCGCACAGCTGGCGGGTGCGGTGAACGGGATGTTCGCCAACGCCGCGACCTTCCTCGTCTCCCTGCTCTGCCTCGCGGGCATCCGGCACCGCGAGCCACGCGTGACCAGAACCGGGCATCACCCCGCATCACTGGTCCGTGAGGTTCGCGAAGGCATGCGGCTGATCGCCCACGACCCCTGGTTCCGGGCACTGACACTGTTCGGAGCCGCCTCCAACCTCGCGCTGATGGGATACCAGTCGATCCAGGTGGTCTTCCTGGTCCGCAGCGTCGGTCTGACTCCCGGGCCGGTCGGCGCGCTCATCGCGGCCACCAGCGCGGGTGGCGTGGCAGGAGCCCTCGCCGCACGCCGGGTCGCCGACCGCATCGGCACGGCCCGCGCAACCCTGCTGTTCGAACTGGGACTTCCCGTGTTCGCCCTGCTCATCCCGTTGACCGTCCCGGGAGTCGGCGTCCTGCTCTTCGTCACCGGCGGATTCTGCGTCAGCGCGGGTGTCGTGGGCGGAAACATCATCAAGGCGAGCTTCCAGCAGCGTTATTGTCCACCGGAACTTCTCGGCCGTCTCACCGCGAGCACCGCGTTTCTCAGCTACGGGACGATCCCGCTCGGAGCACTGCTGGGCGGCGCGCTGGGAACCGCACTCGGCATCCGCGCCGCGATGGCGATCACGACAGCGGGGGTCCCGCTCGCCGCACTGATCCTGTACTTCTCCCCGATCAGGCGGACCCGGGACCTGCCGACCTCGCCGCGCACGACGGTTGGTTCCCCGCCGTCGCCGAATCCGGACGGCGAGCCCGTGCTACCCCGTCACTGACCACGTCCGTACCTGGCCGCCCTGTCGCACCAGGGCGTCAGAGCCACCGCTGTGCCGCCTCGACGCTGTCTGCGCCGTTGGTGTTGAACGCGATGGCGGCCTGGGGTGCATGACGGCGGATCAGGTTCACGATCTCCTCGAAGAGCGGCAGCAGTTGCTCGGCCTTCCGGATCCCGCCGCCGACGACCACGACATCCCAGGGGTGTCCGGCCAGCGATGCGGTGAGCGCGGACTTGGCCGACGCGTCGAACGTGACCAGCGTCATGGCCGCTTCGATGCCCTGCTCGCCGAAGCGGGCCAGCTCCGCGTCGAGGGCCGCGCGAAGAGCCCGCCCGTCGACACCGGGTATCGCTTGCGGGTCGTAACCGACGACCAGTGCAGAAGGCATGGGGGCAACTTATCGGCACCGCGTTTGCGGCGGCCGGCTGCCCCTGAACGTGCTGTTCCCTGAGCTCCGGCCCACCGTCCTGTGGAGCCTGACGGCATCGCCCGTGACGGGCGAGTACACCTGTTGACGTTTCAAGTAAGGAGTGCCTAACCTAAGTCGCTTTCGCATTCTTCCCCGTTCCCAAGAGGGTGGTCAGTCATGTCCCTGTCCGGTCCATCGTTCGGTTTGCCGCAGTTCTCCGCGGCGCCGGCCCCGTCGACCCCGCTCGGTCCCTTCGAGGACAGTGCGGTGGCGTGGGCAACGTGGGTGACCCTGATGGGATTTGTCGGAGTGACGGCCCTGGCCCTGATGGCCGCGGGGTCCGTGGCGCGCCGGATCGGAGCCGACGCCCTCGCCGCGGTGACAGCCAGACTCGCGCGCGCGGCGGTCGTCCTGGCGCTGCTGGCCTTCGCCGCGGTGCTCACCGATCTCGCCCACGCCGGTGACAGCGGCGGATTCCACTACAAGGCCGCCTGGAACACCCTCTACGACGGCACCAACGCCGGGCGCCTGTCCGGGCTGGAGGTGACCATGCTGCTGGTCGGTGCGGCGTTGACCGCACCGCTCGCCTTCCGCGCAGCCGCGAACGGCCGAGCCCGGAAGGGACTGCTCACAGCGGGCCTGGGCGCAGGGATGATCGCCCTGGGCACCACCAGGTTCCCGGACGCGGTGCCCGAGGAGTGGGGCCACACCATCTTCGAAACGGCGATGTGGATGCTGCATCTGTTCGGCGGAGCCGTCTGGTTGGGCGGATTGGCCGGCCTGGCACTGCTGGCCGTTCCCGGCGCCGTCCCACCCGCCGAACGCGCCGCCTTCTGGTCGCCCACGATCCGCCGCTTCTCCGCCGCCGCCATGAGCTGCGTCACCGCGATCACCCTGTCCGGGCTCTTCCTGTACTGGGAGCACGTCGACGGACCTTCGCAGCTGTTCACGACGATGTACGGCCGCGTGCTGGGAGTGAAGATCCTCATCTTCGGAACCCTGCTTCTGCTCGGTGTCTTCAACCAGTTCTGGCTGCACCCGCGGATCGACGCCATGCGGGCCGCCGGCGACGAGCGCCCGCTGCGCACCATCCTCGTGCGCCGGTTCCCCGCGGTGGTCACCGTCGAGACCCTGCTCGGAATGGCGCTGCTCTTCGCCGCGCCCTTCCTCCACGGCTCCGCTCGCAACCAGGCGTTCCAGGCCGAGACGGCCAAGCACTCCGCGATCGCGATCTCCCCCGAGGACCTGCCCAGGCTTCCCGACAAGGTGGCCAGTGCCTCCACATGGGTACTCGGCAGCACCGAGACCGTCGTCCTCATCGCCTTGATGATCGGCGGCTACTGGTACTCCGGGGTGCTGGCCCGCCGCCGCGCGACCGCTTCCGACCAGAAGCCCGCGAAGGGCGATCTCGTCGAGGCGTGACCACCGCCGCCGGTCCCGCACGAGACCCGCATGAAACCCGTACAAACGGGTGTCGGTGCCTCCATGTCCCGCTCCGACGAACGGCCCAGGAGATCCCATGGACCGGCGGCGCCCCCAGGCCGGGTACGCCGCCGGTCCGGGCGCGCCGTCGGTGCGGGGCGGCGGTGCGTTCCAACACCATCGTGTCGGCCTTGAGTTCGGCGTACGCGCAGTGTCGGCCGGTGTACGGGTGCGGACCTGTGCGCGGGCGGGAGGGCTGCTCGGCGGATGTCCGATCGAGGTGACACCTCCGTAGGCGGGGTGTCACCTCGACGTCCTACCCGCTGTGCGCCTTCAGATGTTCGAGGAGCAGACCGTTCAGCCTCTCCGGCGCCTCTTCGGGGATCCAGTGGCTGACGTCGTCGAATGTCTCGAACCGGTACGGTCCGTTGACCCACTCTCCGGTCGCCCGTGCGGCCGCCGGGCCGAACGCGGTGTCCTTCGTGCTCCAGACGTACAGCGTGGGTACGTCGATCGGGCCGATCGTGCCGTCGGGCCGACCGGCCCGGTACCAGTTCAGCGCGGCGGTCAGCGCGCCCGGCCGCGACAGGTGCCGTACGTACGCGTCCACGGCGGCCTGCGGGACCTTCCCGGCGTAGACGGAACGAAGCACCCTGGCGTTGTCGGCGAGCATGCGATCCTCGGTCGCCGGCGTCTCCCGCCACTCGATCATGTACTGAGATCGTGCGCGCTGGTCCTCGTCGCCGCGCAGGGCACCGGCCAGAGCGCCGGGGTGCGGGGTCGAGACGACAGTCAGGGTAGACACGCGGCCGGGGTGGGCGTGTGCGGTCCACCAAGCCACCGCGCCTCCCCAGTCGTGTCCGACCAAGTCAAAGGTCGGCCAGCCCAGTTCGTCCGCGATGGCGACGACATCGTCGACCAGGGCGCCCATGCGGTAGTCCGCGGCGCGGTCGGGGCGGACGCCGGGGGAGTAGCCACGCTGATCGGGTGCCACGACGCGATAGCCGTGGGCGGCCAGCGCCGCGATCTGCCGTTGCCACGCCAGACCTGTCTCAGGGAAACCGTGCAGCAGTAGTACCGGGCGGCCTTCGGGCGGGCCCGCCGCGATGGCATCGAACACGCCCGCGGCGGTCGCGATGCGCAGCTTGGTCACGATCCCCTCCTCCATACCGACTGGTTGGTCAGCCTTCAGGTCGGGGGAGCGGATTGTCAAGGTCGAAGGCGAGCTGACCCTGCCGACCGGGCGGCCGTCAGGAACGATGACCGCGGGCGAGTCGGAGCCAAGATCCCCCCGCGCGGCTCAGGGCCGATGGCGCAGGTACCCGCCTCCAGGAGCGGCGTATGCGGCGTCTGCCAGTAGGTGTCGCTTAGGTTCTGTCCCGCCGATCATGTCCGGAGCCAGATGATGGTTGCTGCGACGGTGACGGTGCCCAGGTAGACGTATGCGCGTTTGTCGTACCTCGTGGACACAGCTCGGTAGTTCTTGAGCTTGTTGATCGCCCGTTCCACGGTATTGCGCTTCTTGTATCGCTCCTTGTCGAAGCCGGGCGGGCGACCCCCTGCCCGGCCCCGGCGCACGCGGTTCACGGCCTGATCGCTCTTCTCGGGGATGACGTGGCGGATGCCTCGTCGCCGCAGGTAGCGGCGCGTCTGGCGATTGCTGTACGCCTTATCGGCGCTCACGCTGTCTGGTGTGGTGCGCGGGCGGCCCGGCCCGAGGCGAGGCACCCGAATGCGCTCCACGACTGGCTCGAACTGCGTGCAGTCCGCCCGCTGGCCCGCCGTCAGCAACAGTGAAAGCACACGACAACGACCGTCGGCACTCAGGTGAATCTTGGTGGTGAAGCCTCCTCGGGAGCGCCCGAGCGCCTCACCTCGTGCACCACCTCCACCAGGCGGGCGCACAGTCTCACCCATGGTCTTTCGCTCTGGCGTGCCATCGCGGCCGCCCCTTTTGACGCGGCGGGCGGCGGAGCCTTCCGTGCGCCGGCCGCGTGCTGGTGAGCACTGATCGAGGTGGAATCAACCGAGACGTCCCAGTCGATCCCACCGGCAGCATCGGCCTGGGCCTGCACCTGCTGGAGTAGCCGTTCCCAGGTTCCGTCGGCCGACCAGCGCCGATGGCGCTCATAGACGGTCTTCCACGGCCCGTAGCGTTCAGGCAGGTCACGCCAATGCACCCCGGTCCGCACCCGGTGCAGGATGCCGTTGACCACCTGGCGGTAATCGCGCCACCGCCCGCAGCGGTTATTGCCTATGGGAAGAAGCGGCACCAGACGTCGCCACTCCGCCTCTGTCAGATCTCCCCGACCAGTCATACAAGAGCCAACGAACCAGTAGGCGGCATGGGTGCGGTCAGCACCTGCGATGCCACCACGCCAACTCCGGGTCTGCCATCGGCTCGTGATGCGTTCGCCCGAGGAGCACCACGTCCAGGCGCTCCACCTGCACCCGGAGTTCGCCGGCGGCCCTTGGCGGAAGCATGAACAGAGCGTCCTGCAGCTTGTCCCGGGCCCACCCCTCTCCGCAGCACGGGCAGGTGAACTCAGCCTCCCACTGCCTCCACCGGCGCTTGGTGCCGTGGACGCGCACGGACCACACGCTCAGCGCCACTGCCACGATGCCCGGGAACAATCGCTCCCGTTCAAGCAAACGGACGGCGGCATTCGCCGCTCCCGACAGACCTGGGACATCGCGATACCGCACCCAAGGTCTTCCCCAGCCGCGTTCCCGCGACCGAAGTGAAGCTGGTGTTCTACGCGGCACGGCCCCTTCGGATGTAAGTCATGGACGGCATCCTCCCACAACCCAAGATCGGCCGGACAGAACCTAGGTGGACGGGCAGTGCTGTCTCCGACGACCAAGCGCCGGCACACCGCGCAGCTGACCTGACCCTGCCCGGCAGAGGTGCGTTCGTCCGGCGACGCGGTGAACCGAGGCCGGGGCCGCCACCAGTGGGGATGCCGGGGTGCTCGCCGGCGGCAGGGGCGAGGTGGGCGCGCAGGGAGTTGCCGTGGGCGACGATCAGGGTGGTACGGCCGGCGATGAGGGCGAGGTCCGTGGTGATCGCATCGGCCCAGTGAGGCAGGACCCGGGCGTGGACGTCGGCGAGGGCCTCGGAGCGGCCCCGCACCCGGTCGCAGGTTCGCGTAGCGGGAGTCTCCTCCGTCGGTGGACTGCCGGACCTGCTTCATGAGCGGGTCATGGCCGGGATCGCGGAGGCCGAGCGGCATGCGACGCAAAACCTCTATCAGGACGTGAAACACCTGGAAGAGCTTCCCAACCGCGATAACCGGTGCGACCCGCGGTGCGCCTTTTTCCGACGGGCCCAGCCCAGCCCGTGGCCTGACCGGCGCGCCGTTCACCCTGGGCTCGAAACCCTGCGGTCCTGTGCCCCGCCCCGTCTCCACTGTCCTTGAGTAAGGAGCCCGTCGTTGTTGCAGTCTTCCAGCCTGGTCGAAGGCATGGAGTGCCATCAGGTCGCGGTCACATCGGTGCCCAGCGGCGGGGGCCTCTACTCCAGTACACCGTCGTGCAGTTGGGTGAACAGGTCAGTGTTGTGCGTGTAGTCGACCTGGGCGTCGATGATGGTGACGCCCGGTTCGTCCAGGAGCTTGGGGTTCAATGCGGCCCTGAGCTCGCCCTCGAACTCTTCCATCGAGTGGACGCGGACTCCATGCGCGCCGAAGGCTCCGGCGTACTGGACGATGTCGTAGTCGCCGAGCTGCACTCCTGACTTGCGCCCGTATTTCAGGAGTTCCTGGAAGCCGACCATGTCGTAGGTGTTGTCCCGCATGATGACGTGCGTCAGGCGAAGGCCGAGGCGGGTCGCGGTCTCCAGCTCTTGTGCGCTGAAGAGGAATCCGCCGTCGCCGGAGACGGAAAGGATCTGGGTGTGGGGTCGCACCATGGCGGCGGCCATCGCCCAGGGAAGGGCCACCCCCAGGGTCTGCTGGCCGTTGGAGAACAACAGGTGCCCGGGCTGGTAGGAGCGGAAGTGACGCGCCATGTAGATGTAGTGCGATCCGACGTCGCACACCACGGTCGCGTCGTCGTCGACGAGTTCCCGCATCTTCAGGGCCACCGCGGCCGGGTTCAGGCCCGCTTCGGTGGCCGGCTCTGCCCGGGCCTGCTCATCGATACGCAGGAGCGCGGTGCGCTGTTCGGCGATCGCCGCATTGGCCTGGCTGCTCAGCCGCAGCTCGCCCACTAGCTCGGCCAGGCCGGTGAGCGTCGCCGCCACGTCGCCGCGCAGTTCCAGAGTTGGCTGGTAGTGGTTGTCGATGACTGCCGGAAGCGTGTCGATGTGGACGAGTGCGCGGGTGGGGTCGGTGTTCCACAGTCCCGGGTCGTACTCGACGGCGTCGTAACCGACGGTGACCAAAACGTCGGCCTCCGCGATCACGATGTCGCCGGGCTGGTTGCGGAACAGACCCACGCGCCCGACGTAGTGATCTTCGAGTTCGCGGGAGACCGCTCCGGCCGCCTGAAACGTCTCCACGACGGGAAGGTCGGTGCCGTCGATGAGCGCGCGCAGTGCCGCACAGGCCGCGGTGTCGGCTCCTCTGAGACCGACGAGGAGTACGGGTCGTTCGGCGTCCCGGATGAGCCGGGCCGCGCGACGGATGTCGTCCTCGGGGGCCGGGCCGAGTGCGGGGACGGGCAGGGGCCGGATGATCTCGGCGGAGGTCGGTGCGCTGAGGACGTCGGCGGGCAGGACCACGGCCGTCGCGCCGCGCGGTTCGGTGACCGCGGCGCGCAGGGCGTTGGCGAGGGCCTCGGTCACGTCGTCGGGGTCGTCGACCTCGCCGACGTACTTGGTGAACGGGGTGAGCGCGGCGGTGGCGTCCATGGACTGGTGGGTGCGCTTGAGACGGTCCGCCCGCGGCACGGCCCCGCACAGGGCGATC
Organism: Streptomyces sp. NPDC059668; assembly: GCF_042734135.1. NCBI lineage: Bacteria > Bacillati > Actinomycetota > Actinomycetes > Kitasatosporales > Streptomycetaceae > Streptomyces > Streptomyces sp. NPDC059668. Next base: position 19,673 of record NZ_JBHWEL010000099.1, read on the forward strand.
ACCGGATACTGCTCGGTGTTGGCGGTGATCAGCCCTGTCAGCAGGTTGGTGGTCCCGGGCCCGGATGTGACCAGGGCGGCTCCCGGCGTGCCGGTGAGGCGGCCCACGGCGGCTGCCATGAGGGCGGCGTTCTGTTCGTGCCGGCACACCACGAGTTGGGGCCCGCCGTCGGCGAGTGCGTCGTAGACGGCGTCGATCTTCGCGCCGGGGACTCCGAAGACGTACTGCACACCATGTGCGGTGAGTGTCTGGATCGCCCGCTGCGCGGAACGAGTGCGCTGGTCGGTCATGGTGGTCGACAGCCTTTCGGAGGGGGCGAGGCGGCGCCGCTCGGCTCACCCACTGCTCAGCCGCCTTCGGCCTGGTCGATCTGCTGGGCGAGGTTGTCCGAGGTGAGGTCCGATGTGAGGAACTGCGGGGTGCGGGGCAGGCTCAGGTGCAGCTCCGACTGGGCGCTGATCTCGATCACTCCGTGTTCCAGCCGGTAGTCGAGGGCGTGGCCGCCGTGCCGGTGGTCGCGATCGAGGAAGTGCAGGTGGTAGCCGGCGACGGCGATGGCCTGCTCGAAGTCGGGTGTCCGGAAACCGGCCAGGGTGCCCTCCACGTCCTGGAAGGTGCTCTCATGCTGCCCCTTGGCCGCTTCTGTCAAAGGGGGATACGGGGGTAGTTGGCGCATCACGGTGCGGGTGCGGACCTCACCGAACGTTCCCCTGACACGTATCGCGTACATGAGGTTGTCGCTGCCGAGCGCCTGGTCGATCGATGCGGTCAGAGCGACGCGGTCCGTGCTCGTCGTCACGGGGATGGTCAGATCCGGCCGGAACCAGGTGACAGCGGCGAAGGGCGTGAGGTCGCCGTCGTCGGCGACCTGGGCGCTGCCGTCGCTACGCAGGTGGTGACAGGTCCCGTCGAGGATCACCATCTCGCCGTCGAGGCGATTGAACGTCCCCAGGCCGAAATCGCCGTGCTGCAGCAGTTCACCGATGGTCACATCGCCGTCGTACACGCCGTCGACCAACGCCCCCATCGTCGACGTCTGATAGATCTCCCGCGCTCGCCGTTCGTCATGGTGGCCGGCGTGCGTGCCCCACAGGTGAGCCACTGTGGTCCTCGCCCAGCGACGGAACGCGGTATGCGGATCTTCGGGTACGCGCATAGCGGAGCCCTTCCCGGGGTCCGGTCGACCACGAGTGCGTGCGGCGCCTACGGGCATCATGATCGCGGGTCGGTCGCGTGGCCCGCCCGCCGCGCGCCGGACCCCCATAGTCTGTCCGCATCCTGCACCGGACGCATCTTGGCCGACGGCCGCCGCTGCGCCTCTTCGCGGCGGGCATAGCGTGACAAGGGAGCCGTGCCGTGTCTGACGCGCCGCCCCGGACCAGCTCTGCCGAGCCACCATGCCGATCCGGGGCAGCGCGGCCAGGATGCACCCCCACGAAATACGTGACTAAATGTACAAATACGTGTCGTTTTTCGCTGCCGATAGTTCGTATCTGCGGCCGTCACCGGGCACGTCAAATCAAAGTGGACGTCTCGGCGGTCTCATCCCCTTGGCTCAGCAAGAGCCCCTGCTACGCGTCAGCTCGCTGCAAGGCAGCGTCGAGGAGCGGAGATGGCTGTAACGGCGAACGTCCGCGCGGGAATCATCGACGTCCACGCGCACTGGCTGCCCCGCGACCTGCTCCATCTCCCGCCGGGCGCCCCACTGGGCGGCATGAACGACCGCGACGGACAGTTGTACCTCGGCGATCATCCGCTGTTCCTCGCCACCGAGGCGATGATCGACATCGAAGCAGTCATCGCCGACACGGTGGAGGCGGGGCTCGGAGCCCGCGCCCTTTCCGCGCCGCCATTCGCCTTCCCCGTATTCTCGCCCTACGAGGCGGACGACTATGTCACGGCCTACAACGACCAGCTCGCGGAAGCCGTCTCCTCCAGCGACGGCATCCTGGTCGGACTCGGCCTGGTCCGGGTGGATGACGCGGCCGCCGCCCGCCGCGAGGTGACGCGCCTGACAGATCTGCGGGGCATCGCGGGCGTCGCTGTTCCGCCCGTGGTCGAGGGCCGGTCCTACGGCGACGGTGTCATGCGGGAGGTCCTCCGTGCCGCCGTCGACGCGGACCTGGCCGTCCTTGTCCACCCCATGCAACTGCCGCGGCCGGAGTGGAAGGACCACTACCTAGTCAACCTGATCGGCAACCCGGTCGAGACCACTACCGCCGTGGCCTCGGTACTCCTGAGCGGCGTCATGGATGAACTGCCCGAGCTGCGCATCTGCTTCGGCCACGGCGGAGGCTGCGCACCCTCGCTGCTCGGCAGGTGGCAGCACGGCTGGCACAAACGCGAAGATGTGCGCTGCGGTGGCAGCCGTCCTCCGGGCGACCCCTTCACCCGCCTGTACTTCGACACAGTCACCCACGACCCCGAGGTACTCAGACTCCTGACGGCCCGCGCCTCCCGGGAGCGGATCCTGTGCGGGAGCGACTACCCCTTCGACATGGCACAGCCGGATCCCGTCCGCTTCCTCCTGGACAACGGCCTCGACGCCGCGACACTCGAAGCGAACGGGAGCCAGTTCCTGGGAATCCAGACCGCCACTTGAGGTACTCGGTGCATCCCAGCCCTGCCTTCGGAGCGCTGATCATCGGCGGATTCGTGGGAGAACTCGCCACCGCACACGAACGGCGAGCCGCCGGCGCCGATGTCGCGGGTCCACGAGCCGTCCGCGGGCCGCACACAGGCACGCGGTGCGGGGATCGTCATGCAGTCCGCGGTCGAAGCGCTGCTGAACAGGTCCTCAAAGGAACAAGCAAGCAAAGCCTTCTTCGCAATTCTCGCCGAAGTGACCGCCGCGCCGAAGGCACCCCACGCTCAAGTCACTCTCCGAGATTTCTGTGCCAACCAGCCCCCGGAGACTGTCGTGCCAAAACTCGGTCTTTCATCAGTTGGGCGGGCGGGTCGTTCCTCTGCATGACCGAGGCATCTGTGATCTGCGCTTTGAGGAGTTGCGCAGGGTCGGTTCTGGGACTTCGGCTAGCACCTGGCAGGTGCTACTGAACTTGAACTCGTGATGTCGGGTGTTGTCAGGGCCGACTGCACGCTGCCCCGTGACCGAGAACGAGGCCTGCTGCTGGATCCGACGGACCGTGCGGCTACTCTCAGCCCACCGCGGCCTCGGCCGTGGCCAAGCCAACGCTTTGGTCTGTGAGGAGCACTCCGATGGCTCGCACCACCCCGCCACGTCCGCTCGATGTCGAGACGCTGTTCCCTGAGGTGGCCAGCTATCGGAAGACGGCCGTTCGCCTGCATCCGCGCCTCGGTGATCCGAGCGCGCGGGAAAGCTCGCTCGGCGGACCCGTGCTCTGGCCGCTCTCGGAGCCCTGGCCCCACTGCGAGGACGAGCACCCGCGCACGGCGTTTTCCCCTCCCGCCCAGGGACCGATCCCGCTCGTCCCAGTCCTCCAGCTCTTCGCGGCCGACGTGCCTGACCTGGTCTTCCCCAGCGCCACCGATTTGCTGCAGGTGCTGTGGTGCCCCTTCGATCACGAGGACGGTTACGTTCCCCGCCCCGAGATCTATTGGCGAGACGGCTCCCTGAGCGACCTGCAGCCGGCCAACCGACCCCGCCCGACCGGCGCTGACAACGACTACCTTCCGGACCCGTGCGTACTGCACCCTGAGCGTGTCACCGACTACCCCAACTGGGACCTCCCGGACGAGGTCGCCGACGCGCTCGAAGCCAGGTTCGAACAGCTGGAGGAGGAAACCGGCTGGTCTTACTGGTCCCACCTCTCCGTGTCGGACGGCGTCAAGGTCGGCGGGTATCCGACGTGGACGCAGGATCCCAACTGGCCGACGTGCCCGACATGCCGTGTGCGCATGGAGCATCTCCTGACGATCAGCAGCAACGAGTTCGATGGCGAGAGTTGGCGCACGTGGCTGCCCATCGAGGACACCCCGGCCATGGGAACCATCTGGGACCTTCCATACGAACAACGCACCGAGATCCAATGCCCCCCTGGGCTCATGCTCGGCGACATGGGCGGCATCTACCTGTTCGAATGCACCAGCTGCTCCGACAGGCCCTTCGCCTACCGCTCAGATTGTTCTTGACTGCGCGCTGCTTCGATCAAAGAGCCATCCTGGTGCCCGCGAGGCAGCCGTCGATCAACTCGGGGCGGTACTGCAGCATCTTGAGCTTGCGCTTCACGGCCCGGGTGATCTGACCGAGGTCGGCCGCGGCGAGATTGCCGATGTCGCGCTTGACCAGCGACCACACGCCTTCCTGCGGGTTGAGGTCCGGGGCATAGGTGGGCAGCTGGAACACCGAACCGGCCCCAGGTCCTGGCTCGCGGCGGAGTCATCGACTGCCCGGCCTCGTCCTCGAAGACGATCCAGGCCCCGCGCTCCGCCGCGGTGCTCTTACCCGCGGCCAGGTCTCCTTCCTCCTGCGTAGATCAGCCGGGACCGCTCGCCCGGCTTGTAGCAGGTCATACCTCGCGCCAGGCCCGGCGCCACCGCTCCACCGATCGCACGCAACACGCAGGGCAGTGGCAATCTCCGCGCTCTTCCGCCCGCCCTCGAAACGTTCCACGGCCTGGAGCCGTAACCGCTCCCGTGTCGTTCTCTCTGCGTCGGTCAGCCCGCCGCCCTGCGCGTACCTCACACCCCAGGGCTACCGGTGCAGACAACCAGCTGTCAGCCGAACGGCACCGACACCACCCGATCAAGTTCAGTAGCCGAAGCCGCCCCAGTCGTCAGACTCGCGAGCTAGTCGATCTTCTTCGCGCCACGACTTGAAAGTCGGTGGCTGTTCGATGCCGAGACCAGCGTTGAGTGGGGGTTTGATCCGGCCGCTCAGCAAGCTGACGAGGAAGTCAGCCATCCCGAGTCGGTAGTTGTGCCAGCCGTGGGAACGCGTGCGGACAGCCACGGTCCATCGGTCCGCATCGCCGTCCCCGCAGCGCCAATAGAAGTCGTCGGCGCTGTCAGTAGAAGCCCACAACAGCAAGCCGTCGGTCGCCGGGTAGGAATGCTGGTAGAGCAGATGATCGACGTAGGGGTAGCCGGGGAACGGTGGGGTGAAGACGCCCAGCGTCTCGTTGATTGTGCCCATCCCGTAGGCAGCCACGAAGTCGCGATAGTCACTCGGAAGGCGCCACCCGAACTCCGCATGCACGCGATCCCAGTCCACAGCGTCGCCGCCGTCTTGCGGTGTCGGCATGACTTGCAGCAGCTGTCCGACGGCGCCATGCACTACGACCTCCTGGGTGAACCCCACCGTGGCAGTGTCCGATGGGTGACCGGCTAGGCAGACAGCGCCTCTGAACTGGGACGATAGGGCATGTCGAAGGTTCGTATCGCCGCAGGGGAGGCAGCGCTCTCCGGGTGAGGAAGCGTAGCGGGACGTATCCGCGGGTCCGGGTGCAGGGTGGTGGCCGCGGGGCGGTCTCGCAGGCAGGCGGGGTGCTGCTGGTAGAGACGGCCCGCCAGGCCGGTCTGGATATTGCGTTGTCGGTGGCGTCCGCGCCGTGGCGCAAGCCTCGGGCGGTGCACGACCCCGGCAAGGCCCTTCTCGATCTGGCCCCGGCGGTCACGCTGGGCGGGGACTGCCTGTCTGATGCGGGCCGAGCCAGGCGTGTTCGGGCCGGTCGCGTCAGACCCGACGGTGTCCCGGCTGGTCGGCACCCTCGCGGCGGCCGGTCCGCGTGCGCTCGGCGCCGTCCGGCGGGCCAGGTCGGAAGTGCGGCAGCGGGTCCGGCAGTTGGCCGGAGCAGCGGCACCGAACTCAGGCGGCGAAGTGATCGTGGACATCGACGGCGCACTGGTGTTGTGGAGAAACACCGCGAGGTCCGCCGAGACACCCTCGCCAACCTGATCATCAGCATGCACTGGCGCATCGTTCCAGACGTCCGAACCAGCACCCATCCACCTTGACCAAAGGCATAGGGGCACCCCCCCCCGTGAACTAGGGTCTGTTTCAGAAGTGGATCAAGTAGCGAGGACGGCTTCGGCGAGGCCGTATGCTGCCTTCGCATGAAGGATCTTGGTAGGCAGATCGCATACTGGGACGGTGTCGGGGCGACGAAGACGTTCACCCATCCGGTAAATCTCAGCTGGCTGGCAAGGGTGAAATCGAACGCTCGGGTTCTGGACTACGGCTGTGGATACGGCCGTGTCATGTCGGAGTTGAGCGATCATGGCTTCTCCGATGTCTGCGGCGTGGACCTGTCGCCGACGCTGATCGAGCGGGGCCGTGAGTTGCGGTCTGACCTGCGCTTCGAAGTCCTCGACTCTCCGCCAAACCTGACCTGCGCCTCGGCGACCTTCGATGTCGTCCTGCTGTTCGCGGTACTGACGTGCATCCCCGACACTGCAGCTCAGCAGGCGTTGGTCGTCGAGATGAACCGCGTTCTGGCCCCTGGCGGACTGCTCTACGTCAGCGACCTCGTCCTGCAGGACGACGAGCGAAACCGCGACCGCTACGCCGCGCATGCCCAGCAGTTCGGCACCCCGTACGGGATCTTCGCCACGGACGACGGTGCGGTGTGCCGGCACCATGACATCGCGCACCTGCGCGCCCTGCTGTCGGACTTCAATCTGGTGGAGGAGTACAAGATGGAGGTTGCCACGATGAACGGCCACCGGTCTCAGGCGATGCAGTTGCTGGGTCGTAAGCGGTGATGATCACAGCCACTCGTTGATGACGGCGATGGTAGCGGTGGCCTCGTAGCAGACGGCGAGCTGTCGTACGTCGTGGCCACCGCCCGGTGGCGCTTGAGGCGGTTGATCCCGCACACGACGTCGTGCCGCTCGGGGTAGTCCGCCCTGTCGAACTTCCGCGGACGGCCGCCGCGGGCGCCGAGCTTCTTGCGGTTGCGGATCTGGTCGGACTTCTCTGGAATCCCGCAGCGGAATCCGCGTTTGCGTAGGTACTGAAATTGAATGCGTGACGTCGGCCAGCCGGAGGCGACCTCAGAGACGCGGCTCGAGGTCCGATCGGCGGGGTGGGCGTTGCCCATAGGGTTGGGCTGTCAGGCCCTCGTGTCGTTTGTGGCTGGAAGAAACCGTGACCATCGCCGCTCGTCTCATCACCACCATCACAGCTCCGCTGGACCCCGCGTCGGCAGATGCCCCGCAGTTGGTGTGCTGGCCGAACCGCACGCTCCTGGTGCAGCGTGGCGACGCTGAGGTGGTGGCGCTCGATGTTGATGAGCCTGACGCTGGTCGAGGCTCTGAGATCCGCTTCCCGGCGCCCTGGCCTCGTCGTTTTGGGACAGTGACCGTGTCACCGGAACGGGATGCGGCAGTGTTCGCCGGCGTCCACGCAGCACGGTCGGTGGAGGCGACCGGTGCGACGCGGTGGGAAATGCGGCACGGCTGCTGGGGCGGCTGTCCGGTGCTGCATGCGTCGTTCGACGAGTACGCGGACGACAGGGGCCACTTCTATGCTGACAGCGGCTCGGCCGCCGTCAGTGCAGACGGCAAGCTCGTCTGGGCACACGTCCGCGGGCCGCTGGCCAGTGACGGGAACGCGGAGGACGACCAGGAACTATGGGTGGTTCTGGACGCCGTAGCCGGAAGGGGCGTGGGACGTATGACCACCGGGACCGTGGCCTCCAGCTCCCTACACACGTCGCACTCAGACCCTTCACAGATGGGGCTGAGCCTGGGTGAAGGCGAAGAAGGGTCGCCCGTGCTGTGGGGACGCTGGGATGGGCAGCAGTTGACCGCCGAGCAGATTGGCATCGAGCGGATCCTCCTCGCGGCGAGCCCGTCTGGCCGACGGCTCCTGACTGTTCCCGTCGGGCAGTGGTCGCTCTCGCTCCACCAACTGGAGCACGGCTCGAAGGTCATACGGAAACTGGACGCCGCGGACGCCGTGCCCGCGCACCCGCGGAACGCCGGCACCGACAGGGTCTACTGGGACTTCGAAGCCGCCTTCGTGGACGAGGACAGCGTCGTTGCCGGCACCTCCGAATGCGATGCCCGGTACGGACCGGTCCGTCACTGGCTGGTCGACGTAAACGCAATGGACCTGCTTGGCGAACTCTCCTATCCCCTCCCAGTCTCGGGGCCTGCGCGCACAGCTGGGGGCGGCAGGTGGTACACCATCTCGAAGGACAGGACTTCCCTGCACCTGTGGGAGCTGGGCCAGGAGAACTGACGTGGGGCGGGTAACGCCTGGGCCATTCGCCCCACGTCCCCTGCTGACACCCAGTAATCCTGGGGTGTGAGATACGCGCAGGGCGGAGGGCTGACCGACGCCGAGAGGGGCAAGCGCGAGCGATTGCGGCTTCAGGCCGTGGAACGCTTCGAGACCGGGCAGAAGAACGCGGAGGTCGCTGCCGCGCTGCGGGTGAGTGTCCGGTCAGCGGAGCGCTGGCGCCGGGCCTGGCGCGAGCACGGCGAGGCGGGGCTGCTGTCGAAGGGCTCGCCGGGAAGGTCGAAACTCAGCAAGCCCCAGGTCACCCGGCTAGAGCGGGAGTTGGAGCGCGGTCCGCTCGCTCAGAGCTGGGCTGACCAGCGGCGGACGCTGGCACGAATCAGGACGCTGATCGGCCGGCTCTTCCACGTCTCCTACACGGTCGAGGGCGCCTGGCAGCTGCTCAAGCGTCACGGTTGGCCATGGCAGCAGCCTGCCCGCCGAGCCATCGAGCGCGATGACGAGGCGGTCGAGGTCTGGAAGAAGGAGACCTGGCCGCGGGTAAGAGTAATGCGGCGGAGCGCGGGGCCTGGAGCGTCTTTGAGGACGAGGCCAGGCAATCGCTGACTCCGCCGCGCGCCAGGACCTGGGGCAGGATCGGCCAGACCCCGGTCGTGCGAGTGAGGGGCCGCGGCTCCGGGCGGGTCTCGATGGCGGGCATGACCTACTACAAGCCTGGTGAGCGGGCCAGGTTGATCTACGCGATCCGGGAGTACCGGGGCCGGAAGGACGAGCCGAAAGGCTTCGGCTGGCGAGACTTCCGGGATCTCATCGTCCGTGCCCGCAGCCAGCTCGGCGGCCCGATTGTGCTGGTCTGGGACAACGTCCGCCTCCACCTGACCAGAGGCATCAGGGAGTTCATCGATGCGAACGCCGAGTGGCTCACCGTGTTCCAACTGCCCGTCTACGCACCGGACCTCAATCCCACCGAGGGCATTTGGTCGCTGGTCAAGCGACACATCGGCAACCTTGCCGCCGCCGACCTGAGCCAGATCACCAGAGCCGTCAAACGCCAGCTCAAGCGGATCCAGTACCGCCCGACCCTCGTCGACGGCTGTCTCGCCGAGACCGGCCTGATCATGGACGACTGACCACCGACATCACGCTTTCAACTTCAGTAGCCCGAACAGGTGCTCCGCGGGCTCATTTCCTTCGTAGACCTTGACGTCGAGGTCGCGGCCCGGTGCAAGTGCGGCAGGATAGATGACCAACGAGGCCCCCGAGTAGTGTGGTTGAGACGCCCGACTTCTCGATTGTGGAACTTCAGGTAATTCCCCAGCGGAAGCGTCAGGTTCCCCAGCCAAACGTTCGACCACGGCGATGATTGTCGTCTGTACTCCCGCCCGGATAATCCTGAGACGGATTGCAGCAACCTCCGTATCTTGGCGCCATGACGGACGAGGCAGAGCCGGGGCTCAATCTGAACCGCTGGGGCGACACATCGGACCCGGCCCCGGAGCGACGGGGTCCCCGCCAGGACCCGTGCTCGTGCTTTGATCAGTCCAGGCCGCATCCGCGAGCCCGAGTCGGATTCCACGCCGAGCGGCAGGACACCTCAGCTCCGGGCTGGCAACACCTGCTGGACCTGGTCGATGCAGCTGTCGCTGACGGGCGCGAAGAGTTCCGTCCTCTGACTGAGCTGAGCCCGGAAGAGCGGCGGCAGATCATCACCCTGCCACCGAGCATCGCCCAGCTGACGGCGGTCAAGCACCTCCTGCTCTACGGCAGCAACCTGGTCCGGATCCCGCCCGAGATCGGGGCCATGACCAGCCTGGAGGAGTTCACCCCCTACACCTCCTACCGGCTGCACTGGTTCCCCTACGAGATCACACGCTGCCGGAAGCTGACCCGCAGCACGGTGAGCACGCGCGCCTTGTTCGGCAACTACAAGCTGCGACCGCCCTTCCCGAAGCTCCAGCCCTCTCTAGGCTCTGCCGTCGACATCGATCTGGGCAACATGGATCCTCGGCGCTGGGGCGCCACCGTCACCCAAAGCTGCAGTGTCTGCGACCGCCCGATCGCACAGAGCGGACTCCATCAGGTGTGGATCTCACTGCGCGTGGCCACAGACGTACTGCCCCTGTTGGTCAGCACCTGCTCGGCGACGTGTGTTGCCACCCTGCCCGGCGGTGCTCGCGACTACATCCCCGCGCCCCACAAGGGCGGCCGAGTCGACCAGCCTACATCCGACTGGGACTGACCATCTGAACCTCGCCTCACCCTCCGATCGGTCGAGAACGGCCACGATGGTGTGACGACAGACCGTCGTTAGGGTGGGGAAACTGACGAAATACATGACCGTCGACACGATCAACAGCCCGGGGGCTTCGCTCGTTGCGCTTCGTGGACCGTCACCTGATCGGTGGCCAGCTCGAAGAAGCTCAGTGCGTGTGGACCAGGCGTGGATCAAGCTGTGAGGCCCACAGACGCTCTCACCCGAGGGTTGACCAGGGCTCATCCATCGGTGACCGGCTAGAAGTTCCTTCGAAATTTGTACGGACCCACCGCAACGAGCAACAAACGCCTCATTGGCCGAAGCGAGCGGGAGTCTGAGGCAGTGGGCTGAGGTCAGCGCTTTGGTTGAGCTGCGTGGGCGCAGATCCGCGCTGGAAGAGCACACCTCCCACCTCGGAACCGCAGAGGGTCAGCCGGTCTGCATCCTGCTGGAGCCATGTCCCCTCTCGCATTCCCACGACTGGGACATCATTCTGCGGGTGAGAGGCAATGGAATTTCAGCCCTCTTTCAGCGTGTGCCAGCGGCGTTCGAAGTCGTCGGCTTGCGGGGCGATGTCCCCGGCGGCAACGGGTTTGTTGTATTGGGCGGTGATTCTCCGACGGGCGCAGTCCTGGGCCACGCTCTCGGCGGAGGGGTTGTCTGTGCTCATTCGGTGGTCAGCCCAGACGTGGTACATGCGGAAGTGGAGGAAGTAGCGGCGCAGCGTGGACGGGCTGATCGGGTTGCCGCTGCGCCCGGTCACGCCTGCGCCGGCGAGGCTCGTGGAGAGCTGTTTGTCCGTGGGCTCTTGGCCGTGCTCGTTTTGGTAGTTCCTCCATGCGAGGTAGTACCGGTCGACCACGCTGAGGGTGCTGTTTACACTTCCTGGTGGTTGCTGCGCGTTGATGAAGGCGTTCACCTTCGGGCCGGGTGTCTCCTTGGCTGCGTGCGCTCCCGTGCTGGCAGTTGGCCCCACGGTGGAGGCGGGTTCCGGATCGTTCTTCGTTTCGCCGGAGTCGGTCACCGTTTCGCTGTCACGCGGGCCGCCATCACCGAAGTCGCGCTGCTGGAAAGCGTGGACGAAGGCGTGCAGGTCTTGCGCGACGAGGGGTTCACCTGCCGCTGTGGTGATGCCGTCGCGCTCGAAGCCGTGGTGGGCCAGGGCGGCCGCGTCCGGGTATCTGCCGTACTGATGCGCGAAGTCGATCCAGGCCCGGTAGAAAGACTCCTCCCAGTCCACCTCATCACCGGCATGCCGGCCGTCAGCAGCGGTGGTGGTCGGGTCGTAGCGCTGCTGCAGGCTGGCCAGAATGGGGGACAGCTGTTCATCGGATAGTGGGTCACCTGCAGCCGTTGTGATGGCGAAGTGGTCCCGTAGGAACAGGGCGAACTGGTCCGGCGTGGGTGCCACGAGGAACTGAGCAACCCATGACCGGTATGCGTCCGCGAACAGACCACTGTCCCGTGCATCCTGGAATGCAGGAGTTGGCATCTGCGCCTGGGCCCGCTGTATTCGGGCTTGTGCCTCGGTCTGCTCCGGGGCTAGCGGGGCGTACCCGGCCGGCGGCTGGCTCGCCTCCAGCTCTCGGTGCTCGGGCACTGCCGGGGCCTGGGCGGACATCTCGACTGCCGTGTGCGCCATGTCCGGCGGCAGCGACGCGGGCTCGATGCCGGCCGCGGCCAGCCCCGAGGGGGCGGTCTCGGCGAGCGGGACGCCGTAGCGCGCGAGGCGCAGCGGCATCAGGGACTCCA
>NZ_JBHWEL010000100.1:0-31390 GCF_042734135.1 Streptomyces sp. NPDC059668
GACTGCCCCCGGGGTCCGGGTGGGGCGGGGTCGGGGCGGCGGGGGCGAAAGGAACCCCCTGCCGCACCCCCCGTCTCAGCTCCCCGCCGCCGCCATCGCCCGGTCCAGCGCCTGCAAGAACCCGTTGACGGTGGTCCGGTCGCGTACGGCCAGCCGGAGCCAGTCCTCCCCGAGCCCGGGGAACGTGTCCCCGCGCCGCACCGCGAACCCCAGCCCGCGCAGCCGGTCCCGTACCGCCGCCGCCCGGGGCAGCCGCACCAGGACGAACGGACCGTCCGCGGGCTCCACGACCCGCAACCCGTCGGGTTCGAACTCCCGCAGACCGGCGACCAGATGGGCCCGGTCCGCGGCGCCCCGCCGCGCGGCGTGCCCGGCCTCCGCCAACGCCCGGGACGACACACAGGCCTCGGCGGCGGCGAGTGCGGGCGTGGACACCGGCCACAGCGGCTGCGCCCGCGACAGCTCCGCGGTCGTCCCGGGATCGGCGAGGAGGTAGCCGATCCGCAGCCCGGCCAGCCCCCACGTCTTCGTGAGGCTGCGCAGCACGACCAGTCCGGGTACGTCCGTCCGGCCGGCCAACGCCTCGCGTTCCCCCGGCACCGCGTCCATGAACGCCTCGTCGACGACCAACGTCCGTCCCGGCCGGGCGAGTTCCACGAGTGACGCGGCCGGGTGCAGCACCGACGTCGGGTTGGTCGGATTCCCGATCACGACGAGATCCGCGTCCTCGGGCACCGCACGCGGATCCAGCCGGAAGCCGTCCTCCTCCCGCAGCAGCACCCGGTCGACGGCGTGCCCCGCGTCCCGCAGCGCCGCCTCCGGCTCGGTGAACTGCGGGTGCACGACGACGGCATGACGGATCTTCAGGCCGCGGGCGAGCAGCACGAAGGCCTCGGCGACGCCCGCGGTCAGCAGCACCCGCTCCACCGGCAGCCCGTGCCGCGCCGCCACCGCGGCCCGCGCGGCCCGTCCGTCCGGATACGCGGCCAGCCCGCCCAGCGAGGCGGCGATCCGCTCCCGCAGCCACACCGGGGGCGTGTCCGCGCGGACGTTCACCGCGAGATCGGTGAGGGCCGAACCGCCGTCCCGCACCTCGGCGTCGCCGTGATGCCGCAGATCGTGCCCGTCCGCCCCGGCGGTGTCCCCGTCGTGCCCGGGGCCGTCAGTGCGCATGGGAGGGGGAGTGCGCGGGATCACCGTGGTGGTGCCCGTGGTGACCGTCGTGGTGGTGGCCGTCGTCGTCCGGATGGAAGTGCGGCTGCTGGGGCAGGCCCACCTTGTCCTCGAAGCCGGGCAGCGCGATGCGGTAGACACAGGAGTCGCAGTTCATCCGCAGGTCACCCCGCACGGCCTCCCGGTACCGCTCCATGACCAGGTCGAGCAGTTCCGGCTCCGGACCGATGACGTCGGCCGAGCGCACCTCGACGTCGGGATGGGCCGCCGCCCAGCCCTCGGTCTGCTGCCGCACCCGCTCCGGCAGGATGCCGGTGAACAGGAAGTAGGGCAGGACCACGATCCGGCGGGCGCCCAGCCGCACACAGCGGTCCAGGCCCGACGGCACGTCCGGCGCCGCCAGCGACACGAACGCCGTCTCCACCCCGGCGTATCCGCGTCCCTCCCACAGCAGCCGCGCCGCCTTGTGCACCTCCGCGTTGGCGTCCGGGTCGGTGGAACCACGCCCGACGAGCAGCACGGTGACGTCGGCCCGGTCCGCGGGGGTACGGACGGTGCCGCCGAGGACCTCGTCGAGCCGCCGCTCCAGGACCGCGAGCAGCGAGGGGTGCGGCCCCAGCGGTCGCCCGTACGTGTACGAGATCCCGGGGTGCCGTTCCTTCTCGCGGGCCAGCGCGGCCGGGATGTCGCCCTTGGCGTGCCCGGCGGACACCAGCATCAACGGGACGGCGGCGAACCGCCGTACGCCCTGGTCCACCAGCTCGCCCACCGCTTCGGCGAGCGGAGGCGGCGAGAGTTCGATGAAGCCGCCGGCGACGGGCAGTTCGGGGTGGCGGCGTCCCAACTCCCGTACGAAGGAGCGGAAGGCCTCGGCTCCGGCCGCGTCCCGGGTGCCGTGTCCGGCGATGAGCAGGGCGGGGGGCGGGGTGGTCACGGTGTCTCCTTCGGTACGGGGTGGTACAGCAGGGCGTTGAGCGCGGCGGCGGCGACCGCCGAACCGCCCTTCTCGGACACGTTGCTGACAGCGGGCAGTCCGCTCTCGCGCAGCGCGACCTTGGACTCCGCCGCGCCGACGAAGCCGACGGGCAGACCGATGACGAGTGCCGGATCGGCGTGCAGGGTGAGGAGTTCCTCCAGGGCGGTCGGCGCGCAGCCGATCACCCAGAGCGCGCCGGGCCCGACGTCCTCGTACGCGAGCCGGATCGCGTGCGCCGAACGGGTCAGCCCCGGAGCGGACTTGGCGTCCCTGAGACGGCAGACGGTGTCGCGACGGGTGATGCCCGCCGCGACCATCTCCACGTCCACCACGACCGGTGCCCCGGCGTGCAGCGCGGTGTGCGCCCTGGCCAGGGCGTTCTCGTCGGTGACGAGGTCGCTCGCGTAGTCGAGGTCCGCCGCGGAGTGGACGACCCGCTCCACGACGGCACGTGTCAGCGGCGGGAAGTGCGAGGTGTCCAGGCGGGCGCGCAGCCGCCGGAAGGACTCCTGCTCGATGGGGTGGACGACCCGGGGCTCCGGGAAGACCTGGCTCACTCGGCTCACTTGGGCTCCTCCTGCCAGCGGTAGCCGCGGGGCGTCACCATGCGGCCGGCGATCTCGCGGGTCGCCGTGTTGCCCACGGTCACGACCGTCATCATGTCCACCGTCGCGGGGTCGAGTCCCGCGAGTGTGGTGAGTCGACCGCTCTCGTCGGGGCGCGAGGCGTTGCGGACGACGCCCACCGGCGTCGTCGGCTCCCGGTGCCCGGAGAGGATCGCGAGCGCCTTCGGGAGCTGCCAGTCGCGGCCCCGGCTGCGGGGGTTGTAGAACGTCACGACGATATCGGCCTCGGCCGCCGCCCGTACCCGCCGCTCGATGACCTCCCACGGGGTGTGGAGGTCGGAGAGGCTAATCGAGACGTGGTCGTGGCCGAGGGGCGCGCCGAGGATCGCCGCCGCCGCGAGCGCGGCGGTCACCCCGGGCACCCCCACCACGTCGATGTCGTCGGACGCCTCGGCCAGCGCGGGGGAGGCCATCGCGTACACGCCCGCGTCCCCGCTGCCGATCAGCGCGACGGCCTGTCCGCGCCGGGCCTCGGACACCGCCGTGCGGGCCCGCTCCTCCTCGGCGCCGAGCCCCGACTCCAGGATCCGGGTGCCGGGCCGCAGCAGATCGCGGATCTGGTCGACGTACTGGTCGAGCCCGACGAGCACCGAGGCCCGTCGCAGCTCCTCCCTGGCCCGAGGGGTGAGCAGGTCACGGGCGCCCGGGCCGAGCCCGACCACCGCCAGCCGGCCGCGCGCCGGGCGGCGTACGACCGCGCAGGTCGCCATGGCCGGCTGTCCGTCGGTGCGGGCCGACTTCCGCTTGGGGACCAGGAGTTCACCACCGCGCAGCAGGGCCGCGGCCTCCGCGACGGAGGGGGTGCCCACGGCGGCGAGCGGCGCGCCGGAGGGGTTCGGCACGTCGACCGCCGCCAACTCCCCGGCGGTGTACGTGACCAGGGGTACCCCGAGCCGTTCGGCGGCACCGACGACGCCGGGCTCCCCGGCCTTGGCGTCGACGGTGGCGAGCTCGGCGACGGACCGCGCGGACAGTCCGGCTTCGCGCAGGGCGTCCTCGACGAGCCCGAGCACCTCGTCCACGGGGGCGCCCTTCGAGGCACCCACGCCGACGACGAGGGAGGGCGGGCGGAGGATCACGAGGCGCTCGGCGGGCGCGACGGCCCGGTCGGTGACCCGGACCGTGTACGCGCCCTCCGCCCCGAGCGGCAGCGCGGGCAGCGGCCAGGGCGTTTCGGCGTCCAGGGCGACGGGTTCGCCGTCCAGCAGGGCCCGGGTCACCCCGGCGACGTCCCCCTCCACGGGGAGACCCAGCGTGTCCAGGCCGGGTACCCCCACCGCGTCGGTCGCCGTCGTCACCACGGGCTCGGCGCCGAGCAACCCGCCCACCTCGCGGGCCAGTTCGTTCGCCCCGCCGCCGTGCCCGCCGACGAGGGACACCGCGAACCGTCCGGCCTCGTCGACACACACGACACCGGGGTCGGTGGTCTTGTCGCCCAGCAGCGGCGCGATCAGCCGCACCACGGCACCCGTGGCGAGGAAGCACACCAGCTGGTCGCACTCCACGAAGGCGCGCCGCACGGCGTCCCCGACGGACCCGACGGACCCGGCGTCCGCGCCGGACTCGCCGGACCCGTCGTACACGCGGGTACGGGCGGGCCAGGCCGCGGCCAGCCGGTCGCGGGCGGCCGCGCCCGCCGCCGTGGCGGAAATCAGGCCGATCACTGGGGGACTCCTTCGGTACGGGCCGGAGGGCGGACGCCCCACAGCAGGAAGACGGGATTGGTCGCCGCGAGCCGGGTGACGTTCCCCGGCAGCGGAGCGAGCCGGGAGGACTGCAGGAGCACGCCGTCGCAGGCGAACCCGGCGGCGTCGAGCGCGTCCCGGGCGGCGGGGACCCGGTCCAGCGCGGCCATGGCGACGACGACGGCCCGCCGGGCGCGCCGCGCGCAGACCGTCACGATGGCGGACAGTTCACGCCCACCGCCGCCGATGAAGACGGCGTCCGGATCCTCCAGGTCGGACAGCACGGTCGGCGCGGCCCCGTGCACGACCCGCACATCGACCCCGTGCGCCCCGGCGTTGGCCCGGATCCGGTCGCAGCCGTCCCGTGTCTTCTCGATCGCGGTGACGGCGGCACCGAAGCGCGCGCACTCGACGGCGACGGACCCGGAGCCCGCCCCGACGTCCCAGACCAGCTCACCGAGGCGTGGCCCGATCCGGGCCAGGGCGAGCGCCCGTACCTCGAACTTGCTGATCATCGAGTCGCGGTGCGCGAACTCGCTCTCGTCCAGGGCCCACCGGTCGGGCCCGGCGGACGGTCCGGCGACCGTCCGCACGGGAGCGAGGGCCCGCGACTCGTCCAGGCACAGGACGACGCTGACCGCCGTACCCCAGTCGCGGGCGGCGGCCTCGGCGGGCGTCACCCGCTCGACGCGTTCGTGCGCGGGGTCGCCGAGGGCGCTCGCCACGACGAGGACGCGTGCGCCGGAGCGGTGGGCGAGCGCGGCGCCGAGTTCGGCGGGACCGGAGCCGGGACCGGTCAGCACGGCCACCTTCGGGTGGGACCGGCAGACGTGCGCGGCCGTCCGCAGGTCACGCCCGTGGGCGCTCACCACCACCGCGTCGTCCCAGGGCAGCCCGAGCCGCGCGAAGGCGGTCGCGACGGACGAGACGCCGGGCCGGACGTCCAGCAGCTCCGGCCCGAACCGTTCGGCCAGCGCCCGGACGATCCCGAAGAACCCGGGGTCGCCGGAGGCGAGCACGACGACCCGGCCGCCCTCCGTGCCCTCCTCCTCGCGCGCGCCTCCCGCGCCCCGCGCGCCTTCCTTCCTGTTCTCCTCCGCCTTCGCCACGTACCGCTCGACGGTGTCGAGGGCGGGGGCGAGCGGTCCGAGGACGACCTGTTCGGCGCCCGCCGGCAGCCGCGCGGCCGCCAGATGGCGCCGGGCGCCCACGACCAGTCCGGCCCGCGCCACGGCGGCCTCGGCGTCCGGTGGCAGCGGCGCTCCCGTCCCCGTACCGACGACGGTGATCACGACGTACTGCCGCGCCGGGCCGCGCGCAGCTCCGCGCGGGCCCGCGGGTCGGCCTTGCGGAACCCGTGGAAGTGACCGGGGTGGTAGAGGTGCGAGCGGGTGCCGCTCGCGTCGAGCGCCGGACCGACCAGGAACAGCGTGTGCTTCCAGAGCTTGTGCTCCTTGACCGTCTCCTCCAGCGTCCCGATCGTGCACCGGACGATCAGCTCCTCCGGCCAGGTCGCCTGGTACGCGACCACGACCGGCGTCGACGTCGGATAGCCGCCCTCCAGCAGTTCCCGTACCAGCTGGCCGCTGCGGGCCGCCGACAGGAACAGCGCCATGGTCGTCCCGTGCCGGGCGAACTCCCGCACCTCCTCGCCGGGCGGCATCGGCGTCTTGCCGCCGCCGAGCCGGGTGAGGATCACGGACTGCGCGACCTCGGGGATCGTCAGCTCGCGCCGGGCGAGCGCGGCCACCGCGGAGAAGGAGGAGACACCGGGCACGATCTCGGTCTCGACGTCCAGGTCCGCGCACCGGTCGAGCTGCTCCTGCGTGCCGCCCCACAGGGACGGGTCGCCGGAGTGGATGCGGGCCACCCGCAGGCCCTCGCGGGCGGCGCGCTCGTACACGGCCACGACGTCCTCCAGGGACATCGTCGCCGAGTCCAGGATCTCCGCGCCCTCACGCGCGTGTTCGAGGACCTCGGCCTGCACCAGGCTGGCCGCCCAGATCACGACGTCGGCCTCGGCGATCGCGCGCGCGGCGCGGAACGTCAGCAGGTCGGCGGCGCCGGGCCCGGCCCCGACGAAGGTCACCTTGCCGGTGGGGGCATCGGCCATGGGAATCGGTCCTCTCCTACGAAAACTCGGGTGCTGCGAAAAGCGAAAACTCGGGTGCCGCGAAAAGATTTCGGCAGCCGGATCGGTGGCTACCGGCCCGTTGGACATGCGGGACCGGGGCCCGATCGGATAGCAAGGGCCTATGGCGGTCCTCGTCGCGCTCGGCGCGTTCCTGATGACGCTGGCCGGCGGCTGGACGGCACAGCGGGTGACCGACCGCCGTCATCTGGTGCTCGGCCTGGCCGGCGGGCTGATGCTGGGCGTGGTCGGCCTCGACCTGCTGCCGGAGGCGCTGCGCGCGGCGGGCGACGAGTTCTTCGGCGTACCGGTGGCGCTGCTGCTGTTCGTCGCCGGGTTCCTCGTCGCCCATCTGGTGGAACGGCTGCTGGCCGCCCGGCAGGCCGCGCACGGCGGCGAGGAGTGCGCAGGCCGGGCGCCCGAGGTGGGCCTGACGGCCGCCGCCGCGATGGTCGGCCACAGCGCCATGGACGGCGTCGCGATCGGCGCCGCCTTCCAGGTGGGCGGCGGCATGGGCCTGGCGGTCGCCCTCGCGGTGGTCGCGCACGACTTCGCGGACGGCTTCAACACGTACACGATCACGAGCCTGTACGGGAACGCGCGCCGCAAGGCGGTCACGATGCTGTTCGCCGACGCGGCGGCCCCGGTCGTCGGCGCCGCCTCCACCCTCTTCTTCACCATCCCGGTGGACCTGCTCGGCGGCTATCTCGGCCTCTTCGGCGGCGTACTGCTGTACCTCGCCGCCGCCGAGATCCTGCCCGAGGCGCACCACGAGCACCCGGCCCGCTCGACCCTGCTGTTCACGATCGCCGGCGCGGCGTTCATCTGGCTGGTGGTGGGCCTCGCCGGAACCGGATGATCTTTCGTGGCTCACAGTTTCCCGCCGCGTCCGCCGTCCCGCCGGGCGGGCGCGATGAGCGTGGAGAGGTACGGCAGCGGCCCGCCGTCGAGATCGGCGGCCGGCCGGATGGACTCGTCCTCCAGGCCGAGCGCCGAACCCCACACCGCGTCGTCGATCCGCCCGGTCTCCCGCAGCGCCCGGGCGACCTCGTGCGCCTGCCGTCCGAACTTGTACGCGACGACCGTGCCGGGCCCGCCGAGGGCGTCCTTGAGCACGGCGGCCCCGGCCGTCACCGGCACCAGGGTGAGCGGCTCGGTCCCCTCCGTGAGCACGGCCCCCGAACGGGCGGCGAGGTCCTGCATCGCGGTGATGCCGGGCACGGTCTCGATCTCCGTCCCCGGCACGAGCGCGCCGATGGTGTGCGCGAGATAGGTGAAGGTCGAGTACACGTTGGGGTCGCCGATGGTCGCGAAGGCGACGGTCCTGTGCCGCTCCAGCAGCTCCGCGACCCGTGTGCCCGCGGCGTCCCAGGCGGCCTCGCGCCGCGCCCGGTCGGTCCGCTCGTTCAACGCGAACACGATCCGCAGGACCTTCTCCGCGGGTACGTAGTGCAGCACGGTCGCCTCGGCGCGCCCGCGTTCCCCGGTGTCCATGACGGGCACCACGACCACCTCGGCGGCACGCAGCGCGTTGACGCCCTTGACGGTCACCAGCTCCGGGTCTCCCGGGCCGACGCCGACTCCGATCAGCTTGCTGCTCATGACGTCAGGCACCTCTCCACGAACCGACGGGCGACACCGGGTCCGGACGCCCAGTGCGTGTGCAGATAACTCGCGTGCACACCTTGTCGTACGAAACCCTCGACGCGCGGCCGCGGTGCGCGCACCCCCCAGGCGGGAAGCGCCCCGGCGCCGGGCTCCACGACCGTCCGGTGGAACTCGTGCCCGCTCATCCGGGTACCGGCCGGGGCGAGCACGCTGTCGGACACCGCCACGGCGTCCCGGTAGCCCAGGGTGAGCCGCTCGTCCATCCGGGCCGTGGCGTCGAGCACCCCGCACATCGGCTGCCCGTCGAGCTCGCGCGAGAGATACAGCAGTCCGGCACACTCGGCGGCGACGGGCGCCCCGCCGAACGCCAGCTCGGCCACGGCCTTGCGCAACGGCTCGTTGGCGGACAACTCGGGCGCGTACACCTCCGGGAAGCCGCCGCCGATGACCAACCCGTCGGTTCCGTCCGGAAGTTGCTCGTCCCGCAACGGGTCGAAGACGACGACCTCCGCGCCGGCGGCGGTGAGCAGCTCGGCGTGCTCGGCGTACGAGAAGGTGAAGGCGGCTCCTCCGGCGACGGCGATCCGCGGGGACCGGCGCCGCCCGTTCCCGTGGTTCCCGGCACCCGCGGACGCCCGGTCCCCGGGATCGTCCTGGGCACGGGGCGAAGAGGGCGCGGAGGCGACGGCCTCGGCCGGGTCCCAGGCCGCACCGGCCACCTCACCCGCACCACGCGCCAACGCGAACAGCGCGTCCAGATCGCACCCCTGCCGCACCTGCCCGGCCATCGCCCGCACGGCGTCCACGGCGTCCGCGCGCCGCTCGGCGACGGGCACCAGCCCCAGGTGCCGGGAGGGCGTGTCCACCTGCGGAGCCCGCCGCAGGGCGCCGAGGACCGGCACCCCGGACGCGTCGAGCGCCTCCCGCAGCATCTCCTCGTGCCGGTCGGACCCCACCTTGTTGAGGATGACGCCGGCGACCCGCACCTCCGGGTCCCAGGAGGCGAACCCGTGCACCAGCGCGGCCACGGACCGCGACTGCGAGGAGGCGTCGACCACCAGCACCACCGGCGCCCGCAGCAGCTTCGCCACCTGTGCCGTGGAGGCCAGCTCCCCCTCCCCGGCCGCGCCGTCGTACAGCCCCATCACACCCTCGACGACGGCGAGATCGCACCCCCGCGCCCCGTGCGCGAACAGCGGCGCGATCAACTCCGTACCGCACAGGTACGCGTCGAGGTTCCGCCCCGCACGCCCGGTCGCGAGCGTGTGGTACCCGGGATCGATGTAGTCGGGCCCCACCTTGTGCGGGGACACGGCGAGCCCCCGCGCGGCGAAGGCCGCCATCAGCCCGGTGGCGACGGTGGTCTTGCCGCTGCCGGAGGAGGGCGCGGCGATGACCAGCCGGGGGACGGACGTCACCACTCGATGCCCCTCTGGCCCTTCTGGCCGGCGTCCATCGGATGCTTGACCTTCGACATGTCGGTGACGAGATCGGCGGCTTCGACCAGCTTCCCGGGGGCGTTGCGTCCGGTGATCACGACGTGCTGGGTCCCGGGCCGCTCCCGCAGCACGGAGACCACCTCGTCCACGTCCACCCAGCCCCAGTGCATGGGGTACGCGAACTCGTCGAGGACGTACAGCCGGTACGTCTCGGCCGCGAGGTCCCGCTTGACCTGTTCCCAGCCCTCCCGGGCCTTCTCCTCGTTGTCCATCTGGGAGTCGCGCTGCACCCAGGACCAGCCCTCGCCCATCTTGTGCCAGTCGACGGAGCCGCCCTCACCACTGGCGCCCAGCACCCGCAGCGCGTTCTCCTCGCCGACCTTCCACTTCGCCGACTTGACGAACTGGAACACCCCGATGGGCCACCCCTGGTTCCAGGCCCGCAGCGCCAGCCCGAAGGCGGCGGTGGACTTGCCCTTGCCCACCCCCGTGTGCACCACGAGCAGTGGCCGGTTGCGTCGCTGACGCGTCGTCAGTCCGTCGTCCGGTACGACACTCGGCTGCCCCTGCGGCATTACGCGACCCTCCTGGAAGTCCCCTGCACATCACGTACGAGCCCGGCGAGGGAATCGGCACGCAGCTCGTCCAACGTCACGGCCGTCCCGCCCAGTTCGTCCGCGAGCCGTCCCGCGAGCCCGAGCCGCACCGGCCCCGCCTCGCAGTCGACGACCACGCAGGCGAGCTGCTCGGCCGCGAACAGCCGCGCCGCGCGCCCCGCGAGCGCGACCGGCTCGGGGCCGCCCGTGGCCCGTCCGTCGGTCACCACGACGACCAGCGGCCGGCGCGCCGCGTCCCGCAGCCGCTCGACCCGCAGCACCTCGTGCGCGCGCAGCAGCCCGGCCGCGAGCGGCGTCCGCCCGCCCGTGGGCAGCGACTCCAGCCGGGCGGCGGCCGCGTCCACCGAGGAGGTGGGCGGCAGCGCGACCTCGGCGGCGGAGCCGCGGAAGGTCACCAGACCCACCTTGTCCCGCCGCTGGTAGGCGTCGAGCAGCAGGGACAGCACCGCACCCTTCACGGCGCCCATCCGCTGGCGCGCCGCCATCGACCCGGAGGCGTCCACCACGAACAGGACGAGGTTGCCCTCGCGCCCCTCACGGGTGGCCTGGCGCAGATCGTCCCGTCGTACGACCAGACCGGGACCCGAGCGTCCCCGCGCCCGCTGGTGCGGGGCCGCCGCCTGCACGGTCGCCGCCAGGTGCAGCTTGGTGAGCGTGCCCCGGGGCCGCCGCGAGCCGGTCGTCCGGCCGTGCTCGGTCCGCGCCCGGGACCGCCGGCCGGCGGCACCCTCACCGAGACCGGGCACGCTCAGGACCTTCGTACGGAAGGGTTCGGCGGCCCGCACCGGGGACTGCTCACCGGCGCCCTGCGCGGCCGGCGCCCGGCCGTCCTGCGAGGGCTCCCCCTGCGCCGGGACGTCACCGGAGGGCGCGTCGCCCTCCGGCCCGTCCTGCGGCGGCTGACCGCCCCCGCCCGGACCGTCCGGGTCAGGGTCGGGTTCCGTGTCGGGGTCGGGATCGTCGTCGGAACCGCCGAACTCCTCCAGCGTCTCGTCGAGTTTGTCCTCGTCGAGCCCCGGAGCGTCGAAGGGGTTGCGCCGGCGCCGGTGCGGCAGCGCGAGCAGCGCGGCCTGCCGCACGTCCTCGGGCAGCACCTCGGTGCGCCCCGCCCAGGCGGCCAGCGCGGTCGCGGTCCGGGCCATCACGATGTCGGCCCGCATGCCGTCCACCTCGAACGCGGCACAGGTCGCGGCGATCTGCCGCAGCGCCGGGTCCCCGAGCCGCACCGACGGCAGCAGCCGGCGCGCCGCGGCGATCCGTGCCCGTACCGCGGACTCCTCGTCGGCCCACCGCGCGGCGAAACCGTCCGGATCGTCGTCGTAGGCAAGCCTGCGCCGGACGACCTCGACCCGCTGGTCGGGCTCCCGGGAGGCCGCGACCTCGACGGTCAGCCCGAACCGGTCGAGCAACTGCGGCCGCAGCTCGCCCTCTTCGGGGTTCATGGTGCCGACCAGCAGGAAGCGGGCCGCGTGCCGGACCGAGACGCCCTCCCGCTCGACGTACGAGGCACCCATCGCCGCCGCGTCCAGCAGCAGGTCGACCAGGTGGTCGTGGAGGAGGTTGACCTCGTCCACGTACAGGATCCCGCGGTGCGCGTCGGCCAGCAGGCCCGGTTCGAAGGCCTTCACGCCCTCCGCGAGCGCCCGCTCGATGTCGAGCGCGCCGACGAGCCGGTCCTCGGAGGCACCGACGGGCAGCTCGACCGTACGGGCCGGCCGCGACAGGTACGGGCCGCCGTCGTGCGGCCCGTCCGGGCACGCGGGGTCGGGCGCGTCCGGATCGCACGAGAAGCGGCACCCGGAGACGACGTCCACCTCCGGCATTAGCACGGACAGCGCGCGCACGGCGGTGGACTTGGCGGTGCCCTTCTCGCCGCGGACCAGCACACCGCCCACCGCGGGTGAGACGGCGTTCAGCAGCAGCGCGAGCCGCAGGTCGTCCTGGCCGACCACGGCCGTGAACGGGAACGGGGTACTCACTGGTCGTCGCCCTCCAAGTCGCCTTCGAGCTCCAGATAGGTGGCGCGCAGCCGCTCCAGGGTCTCCGCGTCCGGTTCGGCCCACAGCCCCCGGTCGGCGGCCTCCAGCAGCCGTTCGGTGATCCCGCGCAGCGCCCACGGGTTGGACTTCTTCATGAAGTCCTGGTTCTCCGCGTCGAAGACGTACTCCGCGCTGAGCTTCTCGTACATCCAGTCGTCCACGACCCCGGCCGTGGCGTCGTAGCCGAAGAGGTAGTCGACGGTCGCCGCCATCTCGAAGGCGCCCTTGTAGCCGTGCCGCCGCATCGCCGCCATCCAGCGCGGGTTGACGACGCGGGCGCGGAAGACACGGTGCGTCTCCTCCCCGAGCGTGCGGGTCTTGACCTGGTCGGGCACGGCCGAGTCACCGACGTACGCCTCGGGGCTCGCGCCCGTCAGATGGCGCACCATGGCCACCATGCCGCCGTGGTACTGGAAGTAGTCGTCCGCGTCGACGAGGTCGTGCTCGCGGGTGTCGACGTTCTTCGCGGCCACCGCGATGCGCCGGAACGCCGTCTCCATGTCGCCGCGCGCCGCCCGGCCGTCGAGACCGCGCCCGTAGGCGTAGCCGCCCCACACCGCGTACACCTCGGCGAGGTCCGCGTCGGAGCGCCAGTTGCGGGCGTCGATCAGCGGCAGCAGACCGGCCCCGTAGGCGCCCGGCTTGGAGCCGAAGATGCGCGAGGTGGCGCGCCGCCGGTCACCGTGCCCGGCGGTGTCCTCGTCGGCGTGCGCGCGGACGTAGTTGAGGTCGGCCGGCTCGTCCAGCTCCGCCACCGCCCGCACCGCGTCGTCGATGAGTCCGACCACGTGCGGGAACGCGTCCCGGAAGAAGCCGGAGATGCGCACCGTGACGTCGATGCGCGGCCGGCCCAGCTCCTCGGGGGAGACGATCTCGAAACCGGTCACCCGGCGCGAGGCGTCGTCCCAGACCGGGCGGCAGCCCAGCAGCGCCAGGATCTCCGCGATGTCGTCGCCCTGGGTGCGCATCGCGGACGTGCCCCAGACCGTCAGACCGACGGACTTCGGGTACGCGCCGGTGTCCTGGAGATACCGCTGCACCAGCGAGTCGGCGAGCGACTGCCCGACCTCCCAACTCAGCCTGGAGGGAATCGCCTTGGGGTCGACCGAGTAGAAGTTGCGGCCGGTCGGCAGGACGTTCACCAGCCCACGGGTCGGTGAGCCCGACGGACCGGCCGGGACGTAACCGCCGTCCAGGGCCCGCAGGATGTGGGTGATCTCGTCCGTCGTCCGGGCCAGCCGCGGCACGACCTCGCGGCAGGCGAACTCCAGCACCGCGACGGCGTCCGGGAGTTCGGTGCCCAGCACCTCACGCACCAGGGCGGGCACGGCCGCGCCGTCCCAGCCGCGCTCCTCCATGCCCTCGGCCGCGCGGCGGCACAGCTGCTCCAGCAGGTCGATCGCGTCGGCACCCGTCCGCGCCGGGCCCCCGACGAGGTCCGTCAGTTCCACCGGCACCTTCACCGGCGCGCCCGGCTCGGCGAGCAGCTCCTTCTCGACGAGCCCGAAGTGCGCGGCGAGGCAGGCCCGCAGACCCGGCAGCGCGTTCGCGGCACCACCCCACACCTGGGAGGCGCGCAGCACGGCGAGGACCAGGTTGACGCGCGGCTCGGCCTCCGGGCCACCGCCCAGGATGTGCAGGCCGTCCCTGATCTGCACGTCCTTGATCTCGCACAGATAGCCGTCGATGTGCATCACGAACGCGTCGAAGTCGCCGTCGTCCGGCTGGTCGTCGACGTGCAGGTCGTGGTGGAGCTCGGCCGCCTTGACCAGCGTCCAGATCTGCGCGCGGACCGCCGGGGCCTTCGTCGGGTCCAGGTCGGAGACGAGGGCGTACTCGTCGAGGAGCTGCTCCAGCTTGGCGAGGTCGCCGTAGGTGTCGGCGCGCGCCATCGGCGGCACCAGGTGGTCGACGACGGTGGCGTGCCCGCGCCGCTTGGCCTGGGTGCCCTCGCCCGGGTCGTTGACGATGAAGGGGTAGACGAGCGGGAGTTCACCGAGCACGGCGTCGGGCGCACAGCCGCTGCTGAGCCCGAGTCCCTTGCCGGGCAGCCACTCCATCGTGCCGTGCTTGCCCATGTGCACGACGGCGTCCGCGCCGAAACTGTTCTCCAGCCAGCGGTAGGCGGCCATGTAGTGGTGCGACGGCGGCATGTCCGGGTCGTGGTAGATCGCGATCGGGTTCTCGCCGAAGCCGCGGGGCGGCTGGATCATCACGACGACGTTCCCGAACCGCAGGGACGCCAGGACGATGTCGTCGCCGTCCACGTACAGGTTGCCCGGCGGCTCACCCCACGCCTCCAGCATGCCGTCCCGCAGTCCGGGGTCGAGCCGGTCGAACCACGCGCGGTAGTCGGCGAGCGGTACCCGCGCCGGCGCGGAGGCCAGTTGCTCCTCGGTGAGCCACTCGACGTCGTGGCCGCCGGCGGCGATGAGTCGGTGGATCAACTCGTCCCCGTTGTCGGGGTATTCGGTGAGGGAGTACCCGGCGTCCCGCAGCGCGTCCAGCACCCGTACGGCGGAGGCGGGCGTGTCGAGGCCCACCGCGTTGCCGACCCGTGAGTGCTTGGTCGGGTACGCGGTGAAGACGAGCGCGAGCTTCTTCTCCGCGTTCGGCTTGTGCTTCAACCGGGCGTGCCGTACGGCGATTCCGGCGACGCGCGCGGCCCGTTCGGGATCGGCCACGTACACCGGGACGTCGTCGGGTCCCTGCTCCTTGAAGGAGAACGGCACGGTGATGAGCCGCCCGTCGAACTCCGGGATGGCGACCTGCATCGCCGCGTCCATGGGGGAGAGGGCGGCGTCCGACTCGTCCCAGGCCCGCTTCGACGAGGTCAGACAGAGCCCCTGGAGCACGGGGACGTCGAGGTCGGCGAGGGCGCCGATGTCCCAGGCCTCGTCGTCGCCGCCCGCGGACGCCTCCGAGGCGTGCGTGCCGCCCGCCGCGAGCACGGTGGCGACCAGCGCGTCGGTCCTGCCGAGGATCTCGTACAGGCCGCTGTCGGCGCCGCGCAGTGAACCGCAGTACACGGCCAGGGCGTTGGCGCCGCGTGCCTCGACCGCGTCGCACAGCGTGTCGACGAAGGCCGTGTTGCCGGCCAGCTGGTGGGCGCGGTAGAAGAGCACCCCGATGGTCGGGCGGCCCTCGACGAAGGCACGCTCGCCGTGGACGCCGTACTCGGGCATCTTGCGCGGCTCCTCGAAGCCCTCGCCGGTGAGCAGCACGGTGTCGGAGAGGAACCGGGCCAGTTCGGTGAGGTTCTCCGGGCCGCCCTCGACCAGATAGCGCAGGGCCTCGGCCACCACACCGGCCGGCACCGACGAGTCGGCCATCAGCTCGGCGTCGGGGACCGTCTCGCCGCCGAGCAGCACGGTAGGGACACCGGACGCCTTCAGGAAGGCCAGGCCGTCCTCCCAGGCCCGCTTGCCGCCGAGGAGCCGTACGACGGCGAGGTCGGCGCCCTCGACGAGCGCGGGGAGTTCGTCCGTGACGTCCACCCGGGTCGGATTGCCGATCCGGTAGGCGGCGCCGGAGGCGCGGGCCGCCAGCAGGTCCGTGTCGGCGGTCGACAACAACAACACTGTGCTCATGCGGGCGCTCCCGGTGGAATGAAAGGCAGTCCTTGCGGCGCGCCCGACTCGATGAGTCGCCACAGCGCGTCCGTGTCCGCGTGTTCCTCGATCAGATCGCCGAGCCGGTCGAGCTGCTCCTCGCGCAGCGCCCCGAACGACGTGTCGGCGGCCGGCACGAAGCGGCGGCCCGCGGCGGCCGCCACCTCGCGCAGGAAGGCACGCCGGAAGCCGTCGGACTCCAGCGAGCCGTGCCAGTGGGTACCCCAGACGGCACCCACCCGGCACCCGTCCAGGAAGGGCTCGCCACCGGTCACCTCGGCGACGCCGTGATGGATCTCGTACCCGTCGACGGGTTCCCCGAGCGCCTCGCCGGACGGGCGGGTGAGGGTCTTCTCCCGCGCGAACCGCACCCGGACGGGCAGGAGTCCGAGCCCGTCGACGTGCCCGGCCCGTGACTCGACCTCGTCCTCGATGTGGTCCCCGAGGAGCTGGAAGCCGCCGCAGATCCCCAGCACCGGACGGCCCTCGGCGGCCCGGCGGGCGATCGCGTCCGCGAGGCCCCGTTCGCGCAGCCACGCCAGCGCGTTGACGGTGCCCCGGGTCCCGGGCACGACGACCAGGTCCGCGTCGGCCAGTTCGGCGGCCCGGTCCACGAACCGCACGACGACGCCGGGTTCGGCGGCCAGCGCGTCCACGTCCGTGAAGTTGGACATCAGCGGGACCGCGCAGACCGCGACGCGCAGGACGTCCTCGCCGACGGGCCCGGCGACCGCCGACTCCCGCACGGCACCCCGCAGCGAGACACGCAGGCCGTCCTCCTCGTCGATCCCGAGGCCGTGCCGGAAGGGCAGGACGCCGTACGTACGGCGTCCGGTGAGGTCCTTCAGCATGTCGAGCCCGGGCTCCAACAGGCCGACGTCGCCACGGAACTTGTTGACCAGGAACCCGGCGACGAGCTCCTGGTCCCCGGGGGACAGCAGCGCGACCGTCCCGAAGAACGAGGCGAACACGCCGCCGCGGTCGATGTCGCCGACGACGAGCACGGGCAGCCGCGCGTTGCGCGCGATCCCCATGTTCACGATGTCGGTCCGCCGCAGATTGATCTCGGCGGGACTGCCGGCCCCCTCACAGATCACCGCGTCATACGTGCCCCGCAACTCGGCGAGGCAGTCCAGCACGGTGCCCAGGAGCTGTCGCTGCCTACCGCCGTGGTAGCCGCGGGCCGTCATCTCGCCCACCGGCCTGCCCATGAGCACGACCTGACTGCTCCGGTCGCTGCCCGGCTTGAGCAGCACGGGGTTCATGAGCGCGGTCGGTTCCACCCGGGCCGCCTGCGCCTGCATGGCCTGCGCCCGCCCGATCTCGGCGCCCTCGCGGGTCACGAAGGAGTTCAGGGACATGTTCTGCGCCTTGAAGGGCGCGACCTTGACGCCCTGCCGGACCAGCCACCGGCAGATCCCGGCGGTCACGACGCTCTTGCCTGCGTCGGAGGTGGTTCCGGCGACGAGGAGACCGCCACTCATGTCGTACGCCCCTTCGGCGGAGGTCCGTCGGCGAGCAGCCGTCCGGCCAGCAGTCGCGCCGCGGCACTCACGCCGAGGGCGAGCCAGCCGACGCGCCGCGACAGCCGTACGGCCCGTTCGATGTCGGCGACGCGCACGGCGCGCCCGCCGTCGTTGAGGACCGGCCGGTGCTCGACCCGGCCGGAGTACGAGAGGGTCCCGCCGAGCCGTACCCCGAGCGATCCGGCGAACGAGGCTTCCACGGGACCGGCGTTGGGGCTCGGATGCCGTCGGGCGTCGGCGCGCCAGGCGCGCACCGCCCCGCGCGGGTCGTCGCCGGCGACGGTGGCGAGCGCCGCGGTCAGCCGTGCCCCCGGCCAGCCCGCGACGTCGTCGAGGCGCGCGGAGGCCCAGCCGTAGCGCAGGTACCTGGCGGATCTGTGCCCGACCATGGCGTCGAGCGTGTTCACGGCGCGGTAGGCGACCAGTCCGGGCACACCGCCGACGGCACCCCACACCAGGGCGCCCACCACGGCGTCCGAGGTGTTCTCGGCGACGGACTCGACGACGGCGCGCGCGATGCCGTCGCGGTCCAGTGCCTGGGGGTCGCGCCCGCACAGGTGCGGCAGCCGCGCGCGGGCGGCCTCGACGTCACCGGTGCCGAGCGCGGCACCGATCGCCCGCGCCTCGCGCCCGAGGGAGGTGCCCCCGACGACGGCCCAAGTGGCGGCGGCGGTCAGGGCGATGGAGGCGGTACGGGAACGTCGTGCGCCACGGCTCGCGAGCGCGGCGAGCGCACCGGCGCCACCGACGCAGACGGTGGTGTGCAGCGCTCCCCAGCCGCGGTGGTCGCGCCACAGCATCCGTTCCACGGCTCCCGCGGTCCGCCCGAACGCGGCGACCGGATGGCCCCGGCGGGGATCGCCGAGGAGCAGGTCGCCGAGGAGGCCGGTGGCGGCGCCGTACGCGAAGACGCGATCGGCACGCACGGGGTCAGCCCGCCGTGGGGTGAAGTGGAACCCTCGTACTCAACAAGACCCGCAACGGGCAGCCGCGCATGGCGATATGTCCTCACTCAGGGTGTCCGCGCCCTGGTTCGACGAGACCGGCGGGGAGAGTTCCTGGCTCCCGGGGAGTTCCTTCCCCGGTCACAGTGGCGGGACCGCGCCGGATTCACACCGGCTTCCTCTTCTGTCGCCGTACTTGGCTCCGGCAGTCCACCACGGGTTGCGGGACCCGTCAACTTGCCGTTGACCTGCGGGGGGAGAGTGTGCGAAGGCCCACATGGCGAGGGGCGCGGGAGGGCGTGCGCGCGGGTCGGGGGACGTCGTACGCGTGGGGTGGGGGGGGGGGGGGGGGGGCCGCCCCCCCCCCCCCCCCCACCCCACGTGAAGTGATGCCCGTTTCAGGCTGTTTGCCGGAGCCCGGTCAGCGGCGTGCGGTCACTTGCCGACGATGAGATAGATCCCGTACGCCACCGCCGCCGCGCACGCGGCGAAGCAGACGTACGCGCCGGTGACCGCGAGAGCGGCCGAACCGCCCTGGGCGGACGCGGACTCGCGCTTGGTGAGGCCGACGATGCCGAGGGTGAAGAGGCCGACGAGGGCCACGGTGACCACGAGGCTGACTCCGAAGACGGAGCCGAGGGCTGCCCAGTCGATGTTCATGCTGTTCTGTCCTTACACCGTGGCCGGGCGGGTGGGCTCCGCGTCCGGGGACGGGATGGTGGTCTTCAGATCGCCGGACAGGTCTCCGGTGACGGGGCCCGCGGGCGGCGGGGTGACCGCGGCCATCGCGGTGGTGAGGACACCGGCCGGCTCGGCGGCGTCGTTGACGTTGTCGACGGTGACCGGCTGACGGCGGGAGAGCGTCCGGATGACGGCGGCGCCGGCGACCAGGAGCACGCCGGTGAGGACGATGCCCCAGGTGCCCTGCTTGGTCAGGAACTCGGCGGCGGCACCGGCCAGTCCGGCGGCCGGCAGGGTCAGGCCCCAGGCGACGAACATCCGGGTCGCGGTCGACCAGCGGACGACACCGCCCTTGCGGCCGAGGCCCGAGCCCATCACGGCACCCGAGCAGACCTGGGTGGTGGAGAGGGAGAAGCCGATGTGCGAGGAGGCCAGGATGGCCGTCGCGGCGCTGGTCTGGGCGGCGAAGCCCTGCTGCGGCGCGAGGTCGGTCAGGCCCTTGCCCATCGTGCGGATGATGCGCCAGCCGCCCAGGTAGGTGCCGAGCGCGATGGCGGTACCGGCCGAGACGATGACCCAGGTGGGAGGGTTCGAGCCGGGGGCGATCACACCACCGGTGACCAGGGCGAGGGTGATGATGCCCATCGTCTTCTGCGCGTCGTTGGTGCCGTGCGCCAGCGAGACCAGACCGGCCGAGGCGATCTGCCCGGCGCGGTAGCCCTTGGCGGTCGCCTTCTGGTCGGCGCGGTTGCTGATCCGGTACGTCAGCCGGGTGGCCAGCATCGCGGCGAGTCCGGCCACGACGGGAGCGGCGACCGCGGGGAGCAGCACCTTGGTGACGACGGTCGAGCCGTTCACCGACGACCAGCCGGCCGACATGACGGCGGCGCCGATCAGGCCGCCGAACAGTGCGTGGGAGGAACTGGAGGGCAGACCCAGGAGCCAGGTCAGCAGATTCCAGAGGATGGCGCCGACGAGCGCCGCGAAGATCACTTCGGTGCGGATGCCCTCTTCGTTGATGAGTCCGCCGGAGATCGTCTTGGCGACCTCGACGGAGAGGAACGCACCGACGAGATTCAGCACGGCGGACATGGCCACCGCCGTCTTGGGCTTCAGAGCGCCGGTCGAGATGGTCGTCGCCATCGCGTTGGCAGTGTCGTGGAAACCGTTCGTGAAATCGAACACGAGAGCGGTGACGATCACGATTCCGAGGAGGAGCGTGATGTGTTCCATTTACCCAGGCTTCTGTTTGACGTCAGTGGCAGTTGGACCGTAGGCAACCTGAGTGAACGGAAGATGAACTGAGGCGGGCTTAGGGGTGTATCGAACCATGGATCGCCCCTCCGGTTGCGTCGTCGTGCATGCCGGTGGAGCGACCCACGGTTCGAACGAAGGCGGAATATCGGGCTCCGCTAGCCCTTCGCGAGCCTCTTCAGCCGGGCCATGGATCCGTTGAAGAGATTCTGGTCACCCGGCAGGGCCCCGCTGTTGTCGTACTGCCAGAACGTCCACGACGACCAGCCGCCCGGCAGCGCGCCGATGTCCGCCGAGTCGTAGCGGGCCAGCCAGAGAGGGTGGTCCGAGGCGAAGGCACGACTGTCCCCGGTGCAGGTGTTCCACCAGTGGGCGGTCGTGTAGATCACCGGGCGGCGGCCCGTCTCCCGTTCGAGCTCGTCGCTGAAGTCCTGGATCCAGTTCACGAGCCCGGCCTTGCTCATGCCGTAACACTTGTGCTTGCTGTACGGGTTGTACTCGATGTCCAGCGCGGGCGGCAGCGTCCGGCCGTCGGCCTGCCACTCGCCCCCGTTGCGCACGAAGTACTCGGCCTGGGTGGCGCCGGACGACTTGTCCGGCATCGCGAAGTGGTAGGCGCCGCGGAGGATCCCCGCGTCGAACGCCCCGTTGTACTGCTGGTCGAAGTAGGGGTTGCGGTAGGTGTGGGACTCGGTGGCCTTCACGTAGACGAACCGGGCGCCCTTCGCCCTCGCGCTCTGCCAGTCGACGTACTTCTGGTGCGAGGAGACGTCGTGACCCCTGGGCGCACCCGCCGCGACGGCCGGCGTACCGGCGAGCGCGGTCGCGGTGACGGCGGCCGCGGTCATGGCGGCGATCGCCGTGAGGGCGAGGGTGAGGGTGTGACGGCGGAACGGCTTCTGGCCGAGGGGCGCGTGTCCCCCCGGAATGGCGTCGTGCACGGTGGATCCCCCAGAGGTCAGTGGAAGATCATTCAATGCACGGCGATCGCCGAGCTCTCACTTTAAAAGGCTGATGTGTCCGCATATGCACCCTTACGGGCGTACGTCTTCCACCCTGAAGTGCGCTCGCCGCCAACCGGTTGACGTCCGTCCTGACAGGATCACGGGTATGGCGGAGCAGCGGCGGGACGCGCGGGTCGGGCGGGATGTGGGGGAGGGCGCGCGCGGTGCGCGGGCGCGGGAGGTGGCGGACGCCTGGGGCCAACTGATCGCCACGGCCCGCCGGACGGTGGCCGACGGGCTGGTCGTCGGAACCTCGGGCAACGTCTCGGTGCGGGTCGGCGACACGGTCCTGGTCACGCCGACCGGAGTGCCCTACGACCGGCTCACACCCGACGACGCCGTAGGGGTGGACCTCGACGGCCGGCAGACCCTCGGCTCCCTCCGCCCGACCAGCGAACTGCCGATGCATCTCGCGGTCTACCGCGCCACCGACGCGCGGGCCGTCGTCCACACCCACGCGGCGCACGCGACGGCGGTGTCGACGCTCGTGGCCGAACTTCCCCTGATCCACTACATGGCGGGCACCCTTGGCGGACCTGTCCGTGTTGCCCCATATGCGACATACGGGACACCCGAGTTGGCCGAGAACATGCTCCTGGCGCTGACCCGGCGCACGGCCTGCCTCCTCCAGAACCACGGGACCCTCGCCCACGGCGGCTCCCTGGACCAGGCGTACGACCGCACCGCCCAGCTGGAGTGGATGTCCCGCGTGTGGCTCCTGGCGTCGTCCGTACCGGGACTGTCGCCCGCGCTGCTGTCACGGGAACAGCTGGCGGAGGCGGGGGAGCGGCTGCGGGGGTACGGCCAGCCGGGACCGGGCGCGGGCGCGGACGACGTGTCCGTCCCGTGACGGGCGCCACGGGGCCGTGCCGCTTCGCCGCGCCGGCCCCGCGAGACCCCCGTCACCGTGCCCGGACGAGGAGGCCCCCGGTCCGCGCTCCCGCTGGCCGACAACGGGATGCGCCGTGAGACTGAATCCGTGCGTACTGCCAAAGCGACGGCCGCGGCCGTCACCGTAGCCCTGGCCGCCGGCGCGGCCTCCGTGGCGGTGGGACGGTTCGCCAGCGACGCCGCGCTCAAGGCGCCGCCCGGCAGGCCCCTGCCCACCGAGCCACGGCTCACCGTGCACGCCACGACCCCGGGCCGGATCACGCTCACCCGTGACCTGGCCTCCCGGCGACCGGGAACGTACGGACTCGCCGGCGACGGCTCGCACGCGGTCGTCGGCCCGGTCCTGGAGGACGCGTCCCACACCGCCGACACGGTCGTACGCCGCCTCGAACGCGTCACCCACGGCACCCTGCGGTCGGGCGACCGGGTCTGGCTCACCCCGAACCTGTACGTCGGCAACCCGAGCACCGCGCTCGGCCTCGACCACACCGACGTGGACGTGCCCGGCGAGCTCGGCACGCTCCCCGCCTGGTTCGTGCCCGGCGTCCGCGACACCTGGGTGATCACCGTGCACGGCCTGGGCGCCACCCGGGAACTCCCGATGAACGTGATGGAGTTCCTGCACCGCAGCCGGCTCCCCGTCCTCGACCTCGCCTACCGGGGAGACGTCGGCGCACCCCGTCCCCCGGACGGCCTCGGCCACCTCGGCGAGACCGAGTGGCGCGACCTGGACGCCGCGCTGCGCCACGCGGTCCGCCACGGCGCCGCGCAGGTCGTCCTGTACGGCTGGTCCACCGGCGCCACGATGGCCCTGCGCACCGCCACCCACTCCGCCCTGCGGGACCGGATCGCCGGGCTGATCCTGGACTCCCCCGTCCTCGACTGGGAAGCCACGCTGCGCGCGCTCGCCACCGCCCGCCACACCCCGAGGGCCCTGCTGCCGCTCGCGGTCCGGGCCGCCCAGGGCCGCACCGGACTGCACGGTGACCGCGGCCGGCAGGCCGCCGATCCCGACCGCCTCCAGGTGCCGACGCTGGTGCTGCACGGCCCGGACGACGTCCTCGCGCCCTGGGGGCCTTCGCGCCGTCTCGCCCGGCGCCGCCCGGACCTGGTGACGCTGCACACGGTCGCGCGGGCCCCGCACGGCGCCCTGTGGAACGCGGACCCCACGGAGTACGAAGAGGTCCTGCGCCGCTTCCTGACCCCCCTGATGTAGCGGCCCGCCCTGATGCCACCGGGGTCCGGCGGCGCCCCGTTGAAGCCACCGGCACCCTTCCGGTTCGGATCGGACCAACTCGCGCGGGGCCGCGCTCACACGGGTCGAGCCCCCGCAAATCCCCGTGCATTGGCCACCCCTGTCGCCTGCTGTGACATTCCGTTTGGGTTTTCGGACCGCCAAGCGGAAGACTGCACCCGTGACGTCCCGTAACCCGCGCGACTCCAGGCTCCGACTCGTCCGCCCGCGGCCCCTGGCTGCCGCCCCCCGAGCGGTGACCCAGCGCAGCTCGCGCCGACCCGCACCCCGGCCCCCCGAGGGCACCCCGCCGCCCGCGGAACTCGCCCGCATGGCGCGCGCCGGTCTCGCCGACGCGGCCCGCGTCGCCCGCTGGGCCGACTCCATGCTCGGCCCGGGCCGCGACGGCGCGACCCCCGACGGCAAGGGCACCCTCTCCGAGGCGACCACCGAACGGGCCGCCGAGGAGTTGGGCCTGACCCCGGTTCAGGTCCGCGCCGACTGGGACACCGCACGCCTCGCGGGCCTCGTCGAGGTGCACGGCGGCATCGCCCGCCCCGGCTGGCGTCTGCGCGCCTGGAACCGCGACGACAGCGCCGTCCTGCGCGGCTGGGTAGCCCTCTTCGACGCCTGGTCGCTCGCCCACCCGGAGCCCGCGGACCGAGAGGCCTCCGCCGTCGCCGAGGTCGTCTCCGCGATGCCCCAGGTGCTCTCCTTCCTCCAGCTCTCCGCCGGACCCGTCCCCGTGGAGCAGCTCCTCGACCTCCTCGGACAGCGGGTCACGGAACTGCGCACCGAGCGCTGCGAAATCCCCTACGGTCCCCAGCCGGAGCCCGTCCCCGAGCCCGCCGCGATTCCGGACCCGGACGCCCCGCTCGCCCCGCTCCTCGACTGGGCCCTGCACGCACTCGCCGCCGTGGGAGCGCTCACCTGGGCCGACGGACAGGCCACCCTCACCCCGCTCGGCAGCTGGGCGGTCTGGGTCAAGCTGGAGCAGATCTGCGTCGCGGCGCAGAGCCCCGCCGGGAACATCGAGCAGCCCGCCGCGGACATGCTCCGCGGCTGTGCCCAACTGCGCCCGAACGCGGCCCGCGCCGAGTACCGCGCCTGGCTCGCCGCCCGTCCCGTCGGCAGCGCCGTCACCGAACTCCTGGAGGCCGCCCGCGGCGAGGACGCGCTCACCCGCGGTCTCGCCTTCGAGGCCCTGCGGGTGGTCGGCGCCCCCGCCGAGCCCGATGTGCGCTCCGTGGTCGAGGAGAGCTGGTTGCGTCCCTACGCGCTGCTGTGGCTCGCCGAGCACGACGGCCACGACCCCGAGGACGCCCACGAGATGCTCACCCGCGAGGAGTCCACCTGGCTGTGGGTCGACACCGCCGCCGCGGTCGCCGACCACGGCGAGGCGCCGCTCCTCGTACGCCACCTGGAGTCCGCCGTGCAGCCGACCGTGCCCGCGCTCCTCGACGAGGTGCGTGCGGTCGGACACCCCCGCACCGTCCAGGTCCTGGTCGCGCTCGCGGCCGCGCACCCGGACCCGGCGCTCGCCAAGGCGGTCCGCCGGGCCGCCTTCCAGGTGCACACCGGAGGGAGCTGAGCCGCGCCGCCAGGTCGTCCGGCGCGGGCCCCCGGCCCGCCTCGCGACGGTCCGCCCGCCTCGCGACGGCCCGACGCCGGGAGCGCGCGCCGGACACCGCGGGGCTCGCTCTCCGGGCGGACGGCGGGACCCGCGCGGCGCGCCCTACGTGCCGGTCTCCGGCGCGTACGTGCCGAAGCTCCAGATGTTGCCCTCGGCGTCACGGGCCAGATAGTCCCGCGAGCCGTAGTCCTGGTCGGTCGGGGGCATCAGGATCTCCGCGCCGTGGTCCACGGCGCGCTGGTGGTGTGCGTCGACGTCGTCCACGACCACGTACACCCCGGCGGGGCCGGCGTCCTTCATCGCGGTGTCGAACACCCCGCCGCGTCCCTTGGAGCCGAGCATCACCGCTCCGGCGCCCTGCACCAGCTCGGCGTGCATCACCGTGCCGTCCTCGCTCTCGTACACCGACAGCTCGGTGAAGCCGAACGCCTCCGTGAGCTGCCTGATCGCCGCCTTCGCGTCCGCGTACAGCAGTGTCGGGTAGATGCTCGGACGTCCGCCGTCCATGCCCGCCATACGACCACTCCTTCTCGTCCCGCCGCCGGAATGTGACCTGCCCCACAGTCTCGCACCGGCCACTGACAACGCCCCCACGGGCGGGACCGGGCCGTCAGCGGAAGGTGTTGCACTGGGCCATGTCGCCGGTGCGGTAGCCCTGGTAGAACCACTGCTGCCGCTGCGCGGCCGAGCCGTGCGTCCAGGTCTCCGGCGTCACCCGCCCCTGGAACTTCTCCTGGATCCGGTCGTCGCCCACGGCCGCCGCCGCGTCCAGCCCGTCGCGGATGTCGGCCGCGGTGAGACTGCTGAGCAGCGGCCTGCCCGTCGAGGGGTCCTTCGTCGTCGTCGCGTGGTGCGCCCACACCCCGGCGTAGCAGTCGGCCTGCAGTTCCACCTTCACCGAGTTGCTGGTCGCGCCCGAGACGCCGTCCTGGGCCCGCCCCAGCGTCCCCATCAGGTCCTGCACGTGGTGCCCGTACTCGTGCGCGACCACGTACGCCTGCGCGAACGGACCGCCACTGGAGCCGAACTTGGTCCGCAGGTCGTCGAAGAAGCCCAGGTCCACGTAGACCTTGCGGTCGGCGGGGCAGTAGAAGGGCCCGACCGCCGAGGTCGCGGTGCCGCACGCGGTGGCCACCCGGTTGCTGAAGAACACCGTCGGCGAGCGGGTGTAGACGCCGCCGCGCCGCGCGAACTCCTGTGCCCAGAAGTCCTGCACGCTGTTGACCACCGCCACGATCCGGCAGTCCTCCTTGGCGTTCGCGTCCCGTCCCGTCCGGCACGTCTCCTTGATCTGGTCGAGCGAGGAGGAGGTCACCGCGGGCTGGTCGTTGCCGGAGGAGAGTCCGAGCTGGTCGGGTCCCACTCCGAAGAACAGCCCGAGCAGCAGCGCGATCAGGCCGGCGATACCGCCGCCGACGGTCGCCCGGCCACCGGGGATCCGGCTGCCGCGCACATCCTGCACCTCGGAGGTGTCCAGGTCGGCGTCGTCGTCGAACTGCATGGGCGCACCATCCTCCGCGTACGGCCGCGTACGTCGCTCCGTGCCGCCATCCTCGTACGCCCCCGGCACTCCGGCCCCGGACGGAGGGCCGAACGGGGGACCTCCGCAGGCCGCTCGCCGTGTCCCCGTGAGGTCCCGCCGGGACACCCCTACGCTCTGCGCCGGAGCCCGGCAGGGGTGAAGGAGGACAGGGGTGGTCACTGTGCCGGTCGAGGCGACGCGGTCCGCCCGGACCCCCGGGCCTGGGAGGACCACCGGGCCCGTGCGGACAGCCGGGTCGGCAGGCACCGCCGGTTCCGCCCCGGCGGGCGACGGCGGAACACTCCCCGAGCAGCCCCCCGCAGCGCTCCGCCGCCCCACGGTCCGCGCACTGCTCCTGGTCGCCGTCGCACTGCTGCTCGCCGTCGCCCACCACGCGCGTCCCGCCGCCTACGGGGACCGGCTCGTGCTCCACGCGCGCGGGGAACACGTTCCCGGCACACCGCCGCCGCCGAGGCCCCCGCTGCGGACGAACGGCGCCGCCGTCGAGGCCTACGA
This sequence comes from Streptomyces sp. NPDC059668, assembly GCF_042734135.1. NCBI lineage: Bacteria > Bacillati > Actinomycetota > Actinomycetes > Kitasatosporales > Streptomycetaceae > Streptomyces > Streptomyces sp. NPDC059668. Next base: position 27,111 of record NZ_JBHWEL010000100.1, read on the forward strand.
CGCGGCGACCGGCCGCGCCCGCTGGACGCACGCGCGCGAGGGCCGCCGTCCGCTGGCCGTGCTGCCCGCGCGCGGGCACGCGATCGCGCTCTGGGACGACGGGCTGGTCACCGACACCACGCGCCGCGACGGGAGCGCCGTCCGCTGGCACCGGGCCCTGCCCGGGGCCGGCCGGTGGCTCGCGGACCACGAGGCGACCGGCGTGCTGCGGCTCCTGGGCGACGGCGTGCTCGCCGTGATCACCCCCGAACGCGTCGCCGCCTACCGCCTCGCCGACGGCGACCTGCGCTGGACCGTGCCCACCCGGCCCGGCTGCCGCTTCGTGCCCGCACGTGCCGTTCGTCACGGTGCGGTGCTCCTGATCGCCCGGCCCTGCCCGGCCGAGGACCGCTGGACGGCCGGGCTCGTCGCGGTCGACGACCTGGGCGTCGTCACCCCCAACCGCGCGCCCGCGGCCGACGGACGGCGGGGCGAGCGTCACAGCGCCGAACACCCGCGCCCAGGAAAAGTGGTTGCACCGCCCCGTTAGACTTGGCCCATGGCCATTCTCCTCGCGCACTAGACGGCGGGAACGTCCTCAGCCGCCCACCCCGCCAACGACCCTGCCCAGGAGTCTGTCCGTGATCTCCGCCTCCGGTATCGAGCTGCGCGCCGGCGCCCGCATCCTCATCGAGTCCGCCACCTTCCGCATCACCAAGGGCGACCGCATCGGCCTCGTCGGGCGCAACGGCGCGGGCAAGACGACGCTCACCAAGGTCCTCGCGGGCGAAGGCCAGCCCGCCGCGGGCACCGTCGCCCGCTCCGGCGAGGTCGGCTACCTGCCGCAGGACCCCCGCACCGGCGACCTCGACGTCCTCGCCCGCGACCGCGTCCTGTCGGCCCGCGGCCTGGACGTCCTGATCCGCAAGATGCGCGAGAACGAACAGCGGATCGCCAACGGCTCGGGAGCCACCCGCGACAAGGCCATGCGGCAGTACGAGCGCCAGGAGACGGAGTTCCTCACCAAGGGCGGGTACTCCGCCGAGGCCGAGGCCGCCACCATCGCCGCCGCGCTCAACCTGCCCGACCGTGTGCTCGGCCAGCCCCTGCACACGCTCTCCGGCGGTCAGCGGCGCCGTATCGAACTGGCCCGGATCCTGTTCTCCGACGCCGACACGCTGCTGCTCGACGAGCCCACCAACCACCTCGACGCCGACTCGATCGTCTGGCTGCGCGACTACCTGAAGACGTACCGCGGCGGGTTCATCGTGATCTCCCACGACGTCGACCTCGTCGAGACGGTCGTCAACAAGGTCTTCTACCTGGACGCCAACCGCGCCCAGATCGACGTCTACAACATGGGCTGGAAGCTCTACCAGCAGCAGCGCGAGGCCGACGAGAAGCGCCGCAAGCGCGAGCGTCAGAACGCCGAGAAGAAGGCCGCGGCGCTGAACGCGCAGGCCGACAAGATGCGCGCCAAGGCCACCAAGACCGTCGCCGCCCAGAACATGGCCAAGCGCGCCGACCGGCTGCTCGCCGGCCTGGACGCCGTCCGCGTCTCCGACAAGGTCGCCAAGCTGCGCTTCCCGGAGCCCGCGCCCTGCGGCAAGACCCCGCTCATGGCCGAGGGCCTGTCGAAGTCGTACGGCTCCCTGGAGATCTTCACCGACGTCGACCTGGCCATCGACAAGGGCTCCCGCGTCGTCATCCTCGGCCTGAACGGCGCCGGCAAGACGACCCTCCTGCGACTGCTCGGCGGCGCCGAGAAGGCCGACACCGGCGAGGTCATCGAGGGCCACGGCCTCAAGCTCGGCTACTACGCGCAGGAGCACGAGACCCTCGACCCCGAGCGCACGGTCCTGGAGAACATGCGCTCGGCCGCCCCCGACCTCGACCTGGTCGAGGTCCGCAAGACCCTCGGTTCGTTCCTGTTCTCCGGCGACGACGTCGACAAGCCCGCCGGGGTCCTCTCCGGCGGCGAGAAGACCCGTCTCGCGCTCGCCACCCTGGTCGTCTCCTCCGCGAACGTCCTCCTCCTCGACGAGCCGACGAACAACCTCGACCCGGCCAGCCGCGAGGAGATCCTCGGCGCGCTGCGCACGTACAAGGGCGCCGTCGTCCTCGTCACCCACGACGAGGGTGCCGTCGAGGCGCTCCAGCCGGAGCGGATCATCCTGCTGCCGGACGGCGTCGAGGACCTGTGGGGCGCCGACTACGCGGACCTCGTCGCCCTCGCCTGAGCCCCCGTACGGCCCCCGGGGACCCCATGGGCAGCCCCGGGGCGGCCGTCAGCACGGCGTGATCGAATGGCTGATCCACTGCGTATGGATCATTCGGCCGATCCGTGATCCATCATCTGTGTGAGATCTCCTCGTACCGAGGTGTGTTGTACATCGATTTCGCGGCCGAGTTCCTTGTTCTCGAGGGCTCGGCCGTCCTGCATCCCTGACCTGGCACTTTGCTGAAGAACCCGTTCGGCCGTACGGACCGGCCAGCGCGGAACCCTTGATTCCACTCGTGGGGACGGGCTCCTGTCGTCAAAAGCTTGTCTCACGGACCTTGCCGAATGGCTGGCCATGAAGCCGTTGAGGGGTGATCATGAGAAGTCCAGAGCGCACTTCCCATGAGGAGGCACGGGTGGCCGAGACTCTGAAGAAGGGCAGCCGGGTAACCGGCGCCGCGCGCGACAAGCTCGCGGCAGACCTGAAGAAGAAGTACGACTCCGGTGCGAGCATCCGAGCGCTGGCCGAAGAGACCGGCCGTTCGTATGGCTTCGTGCACCGGATGCTCAGCGAGTCGGGCGTCACGCTCCGTGGGCGTGGCGGAGCGACGAGGGGCAAGAAGGCCGCTTCGGCCTGAGGCCGGGCGTCCCCATCGGCTTCGGTGGTGGCCACCCGGTCGGTCGGGTGATCGACCGGGTGGTTACTGTGCAGTCACTTAGGTGTGCCCCGCCATGGGTGCACGCCTGATCCGACCGCACCCATCGGAGGCAGCCCATGGCTTCGCTCGACAAGGATCTCGATCCCGTACTCGACAAGGACGGCGTACGGCTCACCGTCGACGACGCGATCGCCACGGTGACGCTGACCAACGCGGCCAAGCGCAACGCCCAGAGTCCCGCTCTGTGGCGGGCGTTGACGGAGGCCGGTCGGTCACTGCCGGGCACCGTCCGGGTGGTCGTCCTGCGTGCCGAGGGCAAGTCGTTCTCGGCCGGGCTCGACCGGCAGGCGTTCACGCCCGAGGGCTTCGACGGCGAACCGTCGTTCATCGACCTCGCGCGCGGCACGGATGCCGACCTCGACGCGACCATCGCCGAGTACCAGGAGGCGTTCACCTGGTGGCGGCGCAGCGACATCGTGTCCATCGCCGCGGTGCAGGGGCACGCCATCGGAGCCGGGTTCCAGCTGGCCCTCGCCTGTGACCTGCGCGTCGTCGCCGACGACGTGCAGTTCGCCATGCGCGAGACCAGCCTCGGGCTCGTGCCGGACCTCACGGGGACGCACCCGCTGGCCGGCCTGGTGGGCTACGCCCGCGCGCTCGAGATCTGCGCGACGGGTCGCTTCGTGACGGCCGACGAGGCCGAGCGCACCGGTCTCGCCAACCTCGCGGTCGAGGCCGGACAGCTCGACGACACGGTACGGGACCTCGCCGCGGCGCTGCTCGCCGCGCCGCGCGACGCCGTCATCGAGACCAAGGCGCTGCTGCGGGGGGCGGGCGAGCGCACCTACGAGGAGCAGCGCCGCGCCGAGCGCGCGGCCCAGGCCCGTCGACTGCGGGACCTCGCCGGCGTAGGGGACTGACTGACCCGACCGTCCTTCGGCGCCGCGGTACGAAGAGTCGCTCGGGCGCACCCTCGCGCCCCGCACGCCGACGTGCCGTGCCGTGCCGCTAGGGCACAACGGTCACGGCGGTCACGGCGGTCACCAGTACGGCCACCGACGGGACGTCCGGCAGGGCCGCGGCGACGCCGGACCTGACCGCCCGGGCGACGTCGGCCGTCCGTTCGGCGGACGAGACCGCCACTTCGACCCGGACGTGGCGGCGCGGCAGGGCCGGGTCCGCACCGCGGACTTCGGTGAAGTGGACCGGACGGCGGCCCAGCGCGGCCGCCAGACGGTCCACCCCCGGCACGGACAGAACGGCAGCCGCCACCCGCGCCTCGTCCGCCGCGGTGGCGGGCCCACCGGGGGCGGTCGGTCCGTCGACGGGGACCGGCCCGTCGGTCGGACCCGGCCCGTCGGTCGGACCCGGCCCGTCGAACGGACCCGGCTCACCGGACGTGGTCGGTTCGCCGCCCGGGG
>NZ_JBHWEL010000101.1:0-28696 GCF_042734135.1 Streptomyces sp. NPDC059668
TCGGGCGGTGCGTCTGTCTCTGTCGGTGGGGGGGGTGGGGGGCCGGGGGGGGCGGGTGGGTGGGGTGCCCTCTCTGGCGCGTACACACCCCGGTGGGCTCCCCCGGGGCGCCCCCCCGACTGAGACATGTGAGCGGAACCGCGCTCCGGCCCCAGGGGCCGGAGCCGGGTCCTAGCGCAGGCCGGTGGAGCGCCGCAGCGCCGCCTGGACCAGCAGGTCGACCAGCTCCGGGTAGCCGACCCCGGTCTCCTGCCACATCCGCGGGTACATGGAGATCGGCGTGAAGCCCGGCATCGTGTTGATCTCGTTGATCACGAACTCGCCGTCCTCGGTGAGGAAGAAGTCCGCGCGGACGAGCCCCTCGCACGACGCCGCGTCGAAGGCCTCGACCGCCAGCCGCCGCACCTCGGCGGTCTGCTCCTCGGTGAGCGGCGCGGGCACGATGCCCGGGGCCGAGTCGATGTACTTCGCCTCGAAGTCGTAGAAGTCGTGGGACTGCACCGGCGGGATCTCGGCCGGCACGCTGGCGCGCGGGCCGTCCTCGAACTCCAGGACCCCGCACTCGATCTCGCGGCCGCGCAGCAGCGCCTCCACGATGATCTTCGGGTCGTGGCGCCGGGCCTCCTCGAACGCCTCGTCGAGGCCCTCGAAGGAGTCGACCTTGGTGATGCCGAACGAGGAGCCGGCGCGGGCGGGCTTGATGAACAGCGGCCAGCCGTGCTCCCCCGCGAACTCCGCGACCCGCTTGCGGGCGCCCGCCGGGTCGAGCTCCCACTCCCGAGGACGGATCACCATGTACGGGCCCACCTTCAGCCCGAAGGAGGTGAACACCCGCTTCATGTACTCCTTGTCCTGGCCGACGGCCGAGGCGAGCACGCCCGAACCGACGTACGGGACCCCGGAGAGCTCCAGGAGGCCCTGCAGCGTGCCGTCCTCGCCGTAGGGGCCGTGCAGCACGGGGAAGACGACGTCGACCTCGCCCAGGGCCTTGGGGACGGATCCGGGCTCGCTGTAGACGACTTCGCGGTTGGACGGGTCGACGGGCAGGATCACGCCGCCCTCGTCCGACTCCGCGAGGAGGTCCACGCTCGGCTGCTGCCGGTCGACGATGGCCATCCGGTCAGGCTCGTCGGCGGTGAGCGCCCACCGGCCGTCCAGGGTGATGCCGATCGGCAGGACGTCGTACTTCGTCCGGTCGATGGCGCGCAGGACGGCGCCGGCCGTGACCACGGAGATCCCGTGTTCGGAGCTGCGCCCGCCGAAGACGACGGCCACGCGCGGCTTGCGAGGCGGCTGCTCAGGGCTCTGGGGGAGGTTCTCGGTGCTCATATCGCGTTGAGAGTACCCGGTGGTAGCGCGCTGAGTCAGCGCCCCGCGGCGGCCGTTGCTCAGCGTCGCGCGAGTGGTCGCACAGCGTAGATCCCCGGTGCCGCGGGAGCCGTCGTGAAGCTCCGTCCGGCCGGTCGTGCGGCGGCCCCGCGACGGCTCAGCGGCGTTCGGGCTTCGCGCTGCGCGACATCAGTTCCTTGAGCGCGACGACCGGCGGCTTGCCCTCGTGGACGATGCCGACGACCGTCTCGGTGATGGGCATGTCGACGCCGTGCCGGCGGGCCAGATCCAGCACGGACTCACAGGACTTGACGCCCTCGGCGGTCTGCTTGGTGACGGCGATGGTCTCCTGCAGGGTCATGCCCCTGCCGAGGTTGGTGCCGAAGGTGTGGTTGCGCGAGAGGGGCGACGAGCAGGTGGCCACCAGATCGCCGAGGCCCGCCAGTCCGGAGAAGGTCAGCGGGTCGGCGCCCATGACGAGCCCGAGCCGGGTGGTCTCGGCGAGCCCGCGTGTGATGAGCGAGCCCTTGGCGTTGTCCCCGAGGCCCATCCCGTCCGCGATGCCGACGGCGAGACCGATGACGTTCTTGACCGCGCCGCCGAGTTCGCAGCCCACCACGTCCGTGTTGGTGTACGGGCGGAAGTACGGGGTGTGACAGGCGGCCTGGAGCCGCTGGGCGACCGCCTCCGAGGTGCAGGCGACGACGGCGGCGGCCGGCATCCGGGCAGCGATCTCCCGCGCGAGGTTGGGCCCGGTGACCACGGCGACCCGGTCGGCGCCGACCTTGGCCACGTCCTCGATCACCTCGCTCATCCGCATGGCGGAGCCGAGTTCGACGCCCTTCATGAGGGAGACGAGCACGGTGTCCCGCTCCAGCAGCGGCACCCAGTCGGCGAGGTTCGCCCGCAGGGTCTGGGAGGGCACCGCGAGCACGGTGAAGTCGGCGTCGCGCGCGGCCTCGGCGGCGTCGGTGGTGGCCCGCAGGTTCCCGGGGAGTTCGACACCCGGCAGGTAGTCGGGGTTCGTGTGCGTGGAGTTGACCGCCTCGGCGAGCTCCGCGCGCCGCCCCCACAGGGTGACCTCGCACCCCGCGTCGGCGAGCACCATGCCGAAGGCCGTACCCCACGACCCGGACCCGAAGACGGCCGCCTTGACGGGCTTGCTCACGTGCCCTGCCCCTCTTCCCGCTGTGCCTGTACCTGCGCCGTCCCCTGGGCGTGGGTCCGGGCCTGGGCGTGCGCCCGTGCCTGCGCCTGGGCCTTCTCCTGGGCCGCGGTGCGCCGGCGCTGCTCGATCCGCACCTGCCGCGGGTCGTAGGGCGTCTCGGGCGCCTTCTCGCCGCGGATCTCCTCCAGCAGCACGGTGACGGCGGCCATGATGACCTCGGTGGCCTCCTTGAGGAGGTCCGGGCTCATCTCCTTGTCGTAGAAGCGCGAGAGGTCCACGGGCGGGCCCGCGAGGACGTGGTGGGTCTTGCGCGGAAGGAGGTTGGGCTTCTTGGCGTACGGCGGCAGCAGTTCGTTGGCGCCCCACTGGGCTACCGGGATCACCGGGCACTTGGTCTGCAGGGCGACCCGCGCCGCACCGGTCTTGCCGGTCATCGGCCAGCCGTCCGGGTCACGCGTGAGGGTGCCCTCGGGGTAGAAGGCGACACACTCGCCGCGCTCCACGGCGTCGATCGCGGCCCGGAAGGCGCTCAGCGCGTCGGTGCTCTCGCGGTAGACGGGGATCTGTCCGGTGCCGCGCATCGCGGCCCCCACGAATCCCTTCCTGAAAAGCCCGGCCTTCGCCAGGAAACGCGGAACACGCCCGGTGTTGTACTGATAGTGGGCATACGCGAACGGGTCCACATGCGAATTGTGGTTCACCGCGGTAATGAATCCACCCTCGGCCGGAATGTTCTCCATTCCGCGCCAGTCCCGCTTGATCAGAACCACGAGCGGCGGTTTGCAGAGAACCGCTGCGAAGCGGTACCAGAAGCCGATTCTGCGGCGGGGCACGCGGGGCACCTTCCTCTTAGGGCCTGGGGGGCCGCACAAGTGTCACCCCAGGCCGCCAGTCTGTCGAGAACACCGTACGCCCCGACGTCCGGGCCGCCGGGGTCACCGGGTCACAATGGGCGCGACAAGGCAGGAACGGAGCGCCCGTGCAGTGGACGTTGGTCGTACCCCTCAAACCCCTCGCGCGGGCCAAGAGCAGGCTGTCGGACACCGCGGCCGACGGAGTGCGCCCGGGACTCGCCCTCGCGTTCGCGCAGGACACCGTGGCGGCCGCGCTGGCCTGCGCGGCGGTCCGCGATGTGGCGGTAGTCACGGATGACGCGCTGGCCGGGCGGGAGCTGGCGGCGCTGGGGGCGCGGATCGTCCCGGACGAGCCGGGCGGCGGCCTGAACGCGGCACTGGCGCACGCGGCGGCCGTCGTACGTTCCCGCAGCCCCGAATGCGCCGTGGCGGCCCTGAACGCCGACCTGCCCGCGCTGCGCCCTCCGGAATTGGCCCGGGTACTCGACGCGGCGGCGGAATTCCCGCGCGCTTTTCTCGCCGACGCGGCGGCAATCGGGACCACGTTGCTGGCCGCCTCACCGGGCCGTGAATTGCGCCCCGCTTTCGGCACCGATTCCCGGGCCCGGCATCGCGCCTCGGGCGCCGTGGAACTCCTCCTCGCGGCGGTGGATTCCGTACGCCAGGACGTGGACACCGGGGACGACCTGCGCGCGGCGCTCGCCCTGGGTGTGGGCCCGCGCACGGCCGCGGTGGCCGCCAGACTCCTCATCCCGGGCCAGCCCGGCACCTGACGCCCGCCCGCGTCGGCCGACGGCCCTCGGTCCTCGCGCCTGCCCAGTGGGCTTGGGGACGCGCCCTCGGACACCGCGCGCCGTCGACGCCGGTCGCCCTCGACGGCTTCCGCGCACCCCTGGCACAGGCCCCGTCACCGACACCGACGCAGGCAGCGTCACCGGCACCGGAGTCGGACACGCGGCACATGGCGCGGCATCCGGTCCGATCACCCGGGCTCCTGTCCACGAGGACCCGGCACCCGGGGCACCGGACCGTCACGGAACCCCCGAGACCCCCGAGGACCCCCGAGACCCGGCACCGGAGCCTGCCGCGCCCACGACCGGCCCGCGGAGCCCCGTCCCCCGTCCCCCGACGCCCCGACGCCCCGACGCCCCGACCATGGTTCACGCCCCCCGGACCGCGACCGGCCACTGTGTCCGCGCGGACCCTCACCACCGTGCGGCGCCCCGTCACGCGCTCCGCCGCCGTGGACCCCTCCCGCCCGCCGGCCACGACCCCCTCCGAGTCCCCCGGTACGCACCCCCGGCGGGACCGGTGCTCGATAAACTCCCGGCATGCAGGCGACCGCGTACACGTACGACCCCGAGACCCGTAGCGGGCAGGTGCTGCTCGACGACGGCACCCCCGTGCCCTTCGACGGCGCGGCGTTCGACGCCGGCGGGCTGCGGCTGCTGCGCCCGGGCCAGCGCGTGCGCATCGAGACCGAGGGCGACGGCGCGGCACGGCGGATCACCCTCGTGACGCTCCAGACGTTCTGACCCGGCCCGCCGGACCGTCCCCGGACACGCCGCGGGCCGGGCTCCCCGTGGGAGCCCGGCCCGGCGCGTGAGTTGCCCTGCGCCCCTGCTTCTCAGCGGGCGGTGGTCTTCTTGGCGGTGGTCTTGCGAGCCGTGGACTTCTTGGCGGGGGCCTTCTTGGCCGTCGCCTTCTTCGCCGGGGCCTTCTTGGCGGTGGCCTTCTTGGCCGTCGTCTTCTTCGCCGCGACCTTCTTCGCCGTCGCCGTGGTCTTCTTGGCGGTGGCCTTCTTGGCCGTCGTCGTCTTCTTCGCGGCGGCGGTGGTGGTCTTCTTCGCGGCCGTCTTCTTCACGGCGGCGGTGGTCTTCCTGGCCGTCGCCTTCTTGGCGGTGGTGGCCTTCTTGGCCGCGGCCTTCTTGACGGTGGCCGAGGCGCCGCCGGAGAGGCTGCCCTTCGGGGCCTTCTTGACCGCCACGTCGTTCTTCGGGAGCTTCTTCGAGCCGCTCACCAGGTCCTTGAAGCCCTGACCGGCGCGGAAGCGCGGCACAGAGGTCTTCTTGACCCGAACGCGCTCACCCGTCTGCGGGTTGCGGGCGTAACGAGCCGGACGGTCGACCTTCTCGAAGGAACCGAAGCCGGTGACCGAGACCCGGTCCCCGCCGACAACTGCACGGACGATGGCGTCCAGTACGGCGTCGACCGCGTCGGCGGCCTGCTGACGCCCGCCGACCTTGTCGGCAATCGCTTCTACGAGCTGCGCCTTGTTCACGTCTTCCCCTTCGGAGACATTGCCCGAACGAATGCGTTCAAGCTTTTTCGCACGTTAGGCAGATATATACCGCAAATCAAACACGAAACGGGCTAATCACCCTTGTGCCGCAACGAACTCGGGCTGCAGCGCAGTTCCTCAGCGTTCCCCTTCGAGGAATCGGCCCTCGTCGAGGTCGGTGGTGAACCGCTCCAGCCGCCTTGCCGCATCGGCGAGATCGTGCTTGGCCACGGCCGTAATGACCAGCAGCTTCCGGGTCAGCGCCATCCGTACGCCCTCCGGGACTTGCAGTGCACGCACTCTTGTGTGCGCTTCCTTGAGTTGGACCGCGACTGCCGTATAGAGCTCGAGTTGGCCGTCGTGTTCCATGCACAGATTGTGCCATCTGGGGCGAGTTGTCGCCTGCCCAGGGGGTAACTGCCGCGCCCCGAAGGGGTCCTGGGAGCCTTCGGACGCCACCGCCGCCGCACCCGCGTGGCCAGGCAATTCCCTTTGCAGCTGCGGGAGTTGGAGGTCTCCCAAGCGGTCCACGGAGGCCGTCCGGGGGCAGACACAGCTGTACCCCCAACCGTCCACGATTGGGGGTACAGAGGGGTGTTGCGGTGGCTGAAATCAGCTGTGCGACGGCCGCGCGGCGGGTCGCGCCGCGCGCCGGACGTCAGACCTGGAGCGTCTTCGGCTTGTACGACGGCCGCTTGGCCTCGTACTCCGCGATGTCGCCCTCGTTCTGGAGGGTGATGGAGATGTCGTCCAGGCCGTTCAGCAGCCGCCAGCGGGCGTTCTCGTCGAGCTCGAAGGCGGCGGTGATGCCCTCGGCGCGCACCTCGCGGGCCTCCAGGTCGACCGTGATCTCGGCCTGCGGGTCGTTCTCGGTGAGTTCCTGGAGCGCGTCCACGGTCTTCTGCTCCAGAACCACCGTGAGCAGGCCGTTCTTGAGCGAGTTGCCCCGGAAGATGTCCGCGAAGCGGGACGAGACGACGGCCTTGAAGCCGTAGTTCTGCAGCGCCCAGACGGCGTGCTCGCGCGAGGAGCCCGTACCGAAGTCGGGTCCGGCGACCAGGACCGTGGCGCCCTCGCGCTCGGGCTGGTTGAGGATGAAGGACGAGTCCTTGCGCCAGGCCTCGAAGAGCCCGTCCTCGAAACCGTCCCTGGTCACCTTCTTGAGCCAGTGAGCGGGGATGATCTGGTCGGTGTCGACGTTGCTGCGGCGCAGCGGGACGGCCCGGCCGGTGTGGGTGGTGAATGCTTCCATGGCTTATCGGACTCCAGCGGGCGTACGGGCGGCGGGGGCGTCGGACAGGTCGGCCGGGGAGGCCAGATGGCCCAGCACGGCGGTGGCGGCGGCGACCTGCGGGGAGACCAGGTGCGTACGGCCGCCCTTGCCCTGCCTGCCCTCGAAGTTGCGGTTGGAGGTGGACGCGGAGCGCTCACCGGGGGCCAGCTGGTCGGGGTTCATGCCCAGACACATGGAACAGCCCGCGTGCCGCCATTCGGCGCCGGCCTCCTTGAAGACCACGTCCAGACCCTCGGAGACGGCCTGGAGACCGACCCGCGCGGAGCCGGGAACCACCAGCATCCGTACGCCGTCGGCGACTTTGCGGCCCTCGACGATCGAGGCCGCGGCCCGCAGGTCCTCGATGCGACCGTTGGTGCACGAACCTACGAAGACGGTGTCGACCTCGATGTCGCGCAGCGGCTGTCCGGCGGTCAACCCCATGTATTCCAGGGCCTTTTCGGCGGCGAGGCGCTCCGAAGCGTCTTCGTACGAAGCGGGGTCGGGGACGGACGCCGAAAGCGGCGCACCCTGGCCGGGGTTGGTGCCCCAGGTGACGAACGGGGCCAGCGAGGGGCCGTCGATGACGACCTCGGCGTCGAAGACCGCGTCCTCGTCCGTCCGCAGCGTCTTCCAGTACGCGACCGCGGCGTCCCAGTCCTCGCCCTCGGGTGCGTGGGCGCGCCCCCGGAGGTAGGCGAAGGTCGTCTCGTCGGGGGCGATCATGCCCGCGCGGGCGCCGGCCTCGATCGACATGTTGCAGATGGTCATCCGGGCCTCCATCGAGAGCTTCTCGATGGCGGAGCCGCGGTATTCCAGGATGTAGCCCTGGCCGCCGCCGGTGCCGATCCGGGCGATGATCGCCAGGATCAGGTCCTTGGCGGTGACGCCCTCGGGCAGCTCGCCGTCGACCGTGATGGCCATGGTCTTGGGGCGGGCCAGCGGCAGCGTCTGGGTGGCCAGCACGTGCTCGACCTGCGAGGTGCCGATACCGAAGGCCAGCGCGCCGAAGGCACCGTGCGTGGAGGTGTGCGAGTCGCCGCAGACCACGGTGGTGCCCGGCTGGGTCAGGCCCAGCTGCGGTCCCACGACGTGGACGACTCCCTGCTCGACGTCGCCCAGGGAGTGCAGGCGCACACCGAACTCGGCCGCGTTCTTGCGCAGCGTCTCCAGCTGGACCCGGGAGACCGGGTCGGCGATGGGCTTGTCGATGTCGAGGGTCGGGGTGTTGTGATCCTCGGTGGCGATGGTGAGGTCGAGACGGCGCACCGGGCGCCCCGCCTGACGCAGACCGTCGAAGGCCTGGGGGCTGGTCACCTCGTGCAGCAGGTGCAGATCGATGAAGAGGAGGTCGGGCTCGCCCTCGGCGCGCCGGACGACGTGGTCGTCCCAGACCTTCTCCGCGAGTGTCCTACCCATCGCTTTCCCTCCGGCCGGCCTGTGTGGCGCCGGCCCAACTAGAGATTTCCGGGGCGGCAGACGTCCGTACCCCTCGTCCGGACGTCGTCCGCCAGGCCCGTTGGTCCGCGGGCCGGTGTGTCTACAAGGGTGGCGCGTTCCACCGGAAATTGAACTTGCGTTTCACAGAGTGAGACGCAAGTATCGTTTCATGGACAACAGTAGCGGCGTCGGCGTTCTGGACAAGGCAGCCCTTGTCCTCAGCGCTCTGGAGTCCGGTCCGGCCACCCTCGCGGGCCTGGTCGCGGCGACCGGACTGGCACGACCCACGGCACATCGTCTCGCCGTGGCGCTGGAACACCACCGCATGGTGGCGCGGGACATGCAGGGGCGTTTCATCCTCGGCCCCCGCCTCTCCGAGCTGGCCGCGGCCGCCGGCGAGGACCGCCTGCTCGCCACGGCGGGCCCGGTGCTCACGCACCTGCGCGACATCACGGGCGAGAGCGCCCAGCTCTACCGCCGCCAGGGCGACATGCGTATCTGTGTCGCCGCGGCCGAGCGCCTGTCCGGCCTTCGGGACACGGTCCCGGTCGGTTCCACGCTCACCATGAAGGCCGGGTCCTCGGCCCAGATCCTGATGGCCTGGGAGGAGCCGGAGCGGCTGCACCGGGGTCTGCAGGGTGCCCGCTTCACGGCGACGGCCCTGTCGGGGGTGCGGCGCCGGGGCTGGGCCCAGTCGATCGGCGAGCGCGAGCCGGGCGTCGCCTCCGTCTCCGCGCCGGTGCGCGGACCGTCGAACCGGGTGGTGGCCGCCGTCTCGGTCTCCGGACCGATCGAGCGGCTGACCCGGCACCCGGGCCGGATGCACGCCCAGGCGGTCATCGACGCCGCCGGCCGCCTCTCGGAGGCCCTGCGCCGCTCGGGCTGAGCCACACCACGGGACACGACACGGGACAGAGCCGGCCTCAACGCCGCGGCAGGCTCGTCCCCCGGACCCGCAGCCCCACAGGGGCGCGAGGAACTGCGCGCCAAGCCACGCACAACCCGCAGAGACCGATCCACCGCCACCCCCACAGGGGCGCGGGGAACTGCGCACTCAGCCACGAACAACCCGCACAGGCCGATCGACCACCACCCCCTCAGGGGCGCGGGGAACTGCGCGCCAAGCCACGCACAACCCGCAGAGACCGATCCACCGCCACCCCCTCAGGGGCGCGGGGAACTGCGCACTCAGCGACGAACGACCCGCACAGGCCGATCAACCCGCGCTCCCCCCGACCTCCGCCTCCCCCCTGGCCTCCGCGCGGAGCGCCCCGTGCGCGAACCGGTCCGCCCCCCGCCGCCCCCGCTTCTCCACCGGCAGCGCCCCATACGCGGCGGCCAGCCCGAAGGGCGGCATGTCCGCGTAGATCGACTCGTACGACCCCTCCGGCACGACGTACGTCTCGTGCCAGAGCCCCACGTGCTGCCGGAGCTTGCCCGCCCGCTCCTTGCGGTTGATGATCCCCCACGCCTTGTGGTGGAACATGTCGGGCGCCGACGCGTACGCGTAGAGCTTCTCCTTGGACTCCCAGTACTGGACGACGTAGTACGTGCGCGGCGACGCCGTCAGCAGGATGCGTCCGAGCAGGCCCCGGCCGGGCTCCTTCTCCAGGTCCCGCACCATGCGCAGCATGGCGAGGAACACCGGTACCCACTGGTGCGCCGCCCAGAAGTGGTTGACGCGCATACCGATCAGCAGGACGACCACGTCCCCCTCGGCGGCTGCGGTGGTGCGGCCTGCGGTCACGCGGGTGCCGGGCATTCTCGTCCCCTCCGTTGGCGAGCGGCGCTATCCGACGGCGCCATGCTTGGATAGTGGCGCCACCCAAGGAAGGGCGCAAGAGATGCGGCTGGCGGAGTTGAGCGAGCGGAGCGGAGTGTCCACCGCGACGATCAAGTACTACCTGCGGGAAGGGCTGTTGGCCCCGGGGCGTCAGGTCAACGCGACGACGGCGGACTACGGCGAGAGCCATCTGCGCCGGCTGCGGCTGGTGCGGGCGCTGATCCAGGTGGGCCGGGTGCCGGTGGCCACGGCCAGGGAGGTCCTCGGGCACGTCGACGACGAGTCCCTGGGCCGGACGATCCGGCTGGGGGCGGCCCTGTGGGCGCTGCCGCAGGAGCCCGAACCGGACGGTCAGGACCCGGCCGTCCGGTCCGCGCGCCGCGAGGTGGACCAGCTGCTCACGGACCTGGGCTGGGAGACCGCGCGGGAGCTCGCCCCGCTCTCCCCCGTGCACCGTTCGCTGGTGGCGGCGGTGGCGACGCTGATCCGGCTCGGTTATTCCTGGAACGCCGAACTCCTCGCTCCGTATGCGGAGTTGATGCACCAGGTGGCCGTGCGGGACCTGGACCATCTGGAGACGCACACGTCCGACGCGGAGCGGGTGGAGACCGCGGTCGCCTCGGCGGTGCTCTTCGAGCCGGTGCTGCGGGCGCTGCACCGGCTGGCGCAGGAGCAGGAGTCGGCGCGGCGGTACGGCATCGAGTGAGCGGTCGTACGGGCGGTGCGCCGGGGCCCGTTCGGCGCGGGCCGGGGCGGTCCGGAGCCGGAAACGCCGAACGGGCCCCCACCGAAGTGGAGACCCGTAGGACTCTGTACCCCCGACCGGATTCGAACCGGCGCTACCGCCTTGAGAGGGCGGCGTGCTAGGCCGCTACACAACGGGGGCCTAGGATCTCGCGTTTCCGCAGACCCGAGCTGGGCTACCAGGACTCGAACCTAGAATGACGGTACCAGAAACCGTAGTGTTGCCAATTACACCATAGCCCATGGTGGTTTAGACCAATAAATGGTTTAGACCAGTACCCCCGACCGGATTCGAACCGGCGCTACTGCCGTGAGAGGGCAGCGTGCTAGGCCGCTACACAACGGGGGCCCTAGCGATCCTGCATGAGAGGCAGCGGGTGCGACCCGGACTGCCTCCCTGAGAAGGATCTGTACCCCCGACCGGATTCGAACCGGCGCTACTGCCGTGAGAGGGCAGCGTGCTAGGCCGCTACACAACGGGGGCTTTGCGGAGCTGGTCTCCGCGGTTGCAGATGAGCTCTGCGAGCTGGCCTACCAGGACTCGAACCTAGACTAACGGAACCAGAAACCGTCGTGCTGCCAATTACACCATAGGCCACTGAAACTCAATCCCCTGTAGGGATCTCGTTTTAGCTTGCGCCTCCGAGCTCCGGCCTTTCGGCCCGCTCTCGGCGGCGCAGGAAGAACATTACCTGAAGGTGGACGGCGCTCCAAAACGGGTATCGGCGCCGAGGACCGCGGGGAGTTCGGCCAGCGAGACGATCCGGTGCGGACCCGTCGGCGGGCCCGCGGCGGCGGTGTGAGTGCCGTCACGGTCGATCCACACCGAGAGCAGACCCGCCTCGGCGGCGCCCCGTCCGTCGATCTCCGGATGGTCACCGACGTAGGCGACCCTGTGCGGCGGCAGGCCCAGGGCCGCGCAGGCCGCGTGGAAGGCGGCCGCGGCGGGCTTGGAGACGCCGAGCTCGGCCGCGCACAGGAGTGCCTCGAAGCGGTCGCGCACGCCCAGGACGCGCAGCTTGCGCTCCTGGTTGTGGACGCTGGAGTTGGACAGGACCGCGTGCCGGTGGCTGGTGGCGAGGGCGTCGAGGGCGGGCAGGACGTCGGGGAAGAGCGCCCAGCCGGACTCGTAGTGCACCAGGTAGCGCTGGAACCAGGCGTCCGCGTCGGCGTCGCTCAGCGGCTCGCCCAGGAACTCCCGCACCCGGTCACGGCGCTGCCCCTCCCAGTCCGACTCCCCCGCCGCGAACCTCGCCCACTGCCGGTCGGTGACCTCCCGCCAGCGCGCGAGGGCCTGCTCGACGGACGCGTATCCGTCGAGCAGGCCCTCGGCCGCGAGGTGCGCGCGCATCCCGGCCCGGTCCGCGGTCGTGTAGTCGAAGATCGTGTCGTCGACGTCCCACACCACGGCCCGCACAGTCATGGTCCGACGGTAACCCCGGGCGGGCCGGACCGTCCGTCAGTTGACGGTGGTCGTGCCGGTCAGAAGGAGGTCGGGTCCCTCGTCGTCGCGGGGCCGCGCGGTCAGCTTCCAGGTGTACGACCCGCGGGGCGCCCTGCCGCCCGCGGTGGTCGCGCCGTCCCAGGAGGCGCGCACCGCGGCGGCGGTGGAGGTGCCGGTGAGGGTGCGGACGACCGTGCCGGTGGTGCCGACCAGCTGGAGGGTCCAGGACGAGGGCTTGTTCAGCTGCCACACCGGCCGCCACGGTTCGGCGACCGTCGGGCCGGGCGCGGCGTCGGTCTGGGCCTCCATCTGCGCGAGCGGCGAGGTGGGCACGCCCGCGGTGACGAGCGCCACCTGGCCGCGGTCGGTCAGGTAGGCGACGTTGCCGCCGAAGCGGTCGACGGTCCAGCGGCCGGTGTTGCCGCCCGTGTCCCGGTCGGCCGTCGGCAGCACGGCCGCCGTACGGGTGATGGCCGAGCCCGCGTGGAAGTCCGTGAGCAGCAGTTCGTGCGTGGTGCGGTTCTCGCGGAGCAGGTAGCCGTCGGCGAGCCGGGCCTGGCCGGCCGGCACGGTGACGGCGCGGCCGGTCGCGCGGTCGTAGACGCCCGCGGGGCCGGACGCGCCGCAGCTCCAGTACAGCCACGCGTTCACGGCCTGGATCTCGCTGGGCGTGCACGGGGCGCCGGTGGCGACGGTGGCCACGTTCTTCCCCGACTTCAGGTCGTACGCCACGACGCTGCCCTGGGAGGTGCCCGGCGTCCACAGCCGCTGGCCCCAGACGGCCGCGGCGGTGCGGGTGCGGTCGAGCGCGGTCCGGCCGTCGGCGCCGCGCGGGAAGTCGGCGACCTTCTGCCCGCCCGGCGTTCCGCCGTTGTAGAGCACGTAGCGGCCGGTGCCGGTGCCGATGCGTCCGCCGGAGGCGCCGGTGGGCTCGGCGGCGTACGTGTTCGGTTCGCGTCCGGTGACGTGGACGGACTCCTTGCCGTCCGCGCCCGTGGACAGGTAGGCGAAGCCGCCGTCGCCGAGCGCCTCGAACTGGGGGCAGGCCACGTCTCCGGCCAGGCACGGCGAGAGGTTCAGCATCGAGGCGCGGTAGGTCTGGGGCCCGGCCGGGCGGCCGGCGGCGTCGAGCTGGACGCCGTGGACGGAGTCGTAGCCGCCCTGGTCGGTGGTGTTGCCGTACATCAGGAGCTCGCCGCCGGAGAGCATGATGCCCCCGATCGTCGCCCGGTTCGCCTCGACGTCGAGCACCTGCGCGACGGTGGCGCCGGTCTCGGTGGGCGTGACCCGGTGGACGTGCCAGTCGGCGCTGGACGGGCCCGCCGTGGCGAGCAGGCCGCCGTCGAGGGTGGGGGTGTAGCTGCCGCGTGAGTTGTCGATGACCGTGGTCCGCGTGCCGTCGACGAGGGAGATGCCCACCAGCCGGTAGGTGTCGGGGCTGAAGACCACGGACGGGTTGGCGAGCATCAGCTGGTCGCCGACGACGCCCTGGATCTTGTAGTCGCCGTAGGTGGGGACGGGTACGGGATCGGTGCCCGGTGCCGCGTCCACCCGGGTCACCTTGTTCCCGGCGACGAGCCAGCGGTCGTTGAACCTGACCGGTCCCGTGGTGGTGACGCCGGTGACGTACGAGCGGAAGGTGCCGTCCGTGAGGTCGAGCAGCCCGAGCGAGTCGACGCCGTCGAGGGTGTAGCCGACGGCGAGCCTGCGCACCGAGCCGCCCGCGCGGAACACGCCGTCCGGCGTCGCTGCGGACGGCAGGCCGGTGACCGGGAGGTCGGTGGTGGTGCCGTCGCCGGCCGCGCGCAGGACGTGCAGGGCGCCGTCCGCGTCCTGGGTGAGCACGCTCCAGCCGACGGCGGCCTTGTAGGTCTGGCCCTGCGGCAGGGTGAGCGTGACGGTGACCCCGGTGGACTGGTGCTTCTGGGTGACGGTGCCGGCGCTCGCGGTGGTGATCACGTCGGTGCCGGTGGCGAGGTCGTCCGGGCCGGCGTGGGCGGGCGGCGTGTAGCCCGGGTAGTCCGCCCAGTGCGACGTCGTCGATCCGGTGTCGGGCAGCGTGTACCGGAAGCCGGAGGCGCCGGCCCAGCCGAAGAGCACCGAGGGAGGCGTGGCACGGTTCAGCTGGACCGTGGCGACCGGGGTGTCGGCGGCCGGCGCGGCCTGGGCGGGCACGGTCTGCACCGCGCAGGTCAGGGCCACGGCTCCGCTGAGAGCCAGCCCGACAAGTCTTCGTGAACGGGTCACGTTCGCCTCCCCTGAAACATGGTGATCAGACGCGTCGCACGTCTGCTCGAACATCCAAAGGGGTTTCGGAGAGCGGGAGTTGACGGGAAGGGTGAACTCCGGGTGACCGCTGGGTGCACAGCGGCGGGGGGGGGGGGGGGGGCGGGGCGCCCCCCCCCCGCCCCCCCCCGCGGGGGGGGGGCCGGGGGGGCGGGGGGGCGGGGGGGGGGGGGGGGCCCCCCCCCCCCCCCCCCGCCCGGGGGCCCCGGGGGGGGGGGCCCGCGGGGGGGGCGGCGGGCCGCTACCGCGCCGCGAGCCTCGTCAGCGCCGCGTCGACGCGCGCCAGCGCCTTCTCCTTGCCGAGGATCTGAAGGGACTCGAAGAGCGGCAGGCCGATCGTGCGGCCGGTGACGGCGACGCGGACCGGGGCCTGGGCCTTGCCGAGCTTGAGGCCGTGCTCCTCACCGGCGGCCAGGACGGCCTCCTTGAGGGACTCCGGGGAGGACCAGTCGGCCGTGTCCAGCTTCTCGCGGGCCGTGCGCAGGAGCGCGTCCGAGCCCTCCTTCATCGCCTTCGTCCAGGAGGCCTCGTCGTGGGCCGGCTCCGGCAGGAACAGGAAGTCCACGTTGTCCGTGATCTCGGAGAGGACCTTCAGCCGGGACTGCGCGTGGGGGGCGATCAGCTGCCACTTCGCCTCGTCGAAGTCCTCCGGCGCCCAAGGGGCGAAGGGGGCCTTCAGCCAGGGGGCGCACCGCTCCGTGAAGTCCTTCACGTCGAGCAGCCGGATGTGGTCGGCGTTGATCGCCTCGGCCTTCTTGAGGTCGAAGCGGGCCGGGTTCGGGTTCACGTCCGTGACGTCGAAGGCGGCGACCATCTCGTCGATGCCGAAGATGTCGCGGTCCGCCGAGAGCGACCAGCCCAGCAGGGAGAGGTAGTTCAGCAGCCCCTCGGGGAGGAAGCCGCGCTCCCTGTAGAGGTTGAGGGAGGACTCCGGGTCGCGCTTGGAGAGCTTCTTGTTGCCCTCGCCCATGACGTAGGGGAGGTGGCCGAAGGCGGGGGTCGCCTTGGCGATGCCCAGCTCGGTCAGCGCCTTGTAGAGGGCGATCTGCCGCGGGGTGGAGGAGAGCAGGTCCTCGCCGCGCAGGACGTGGGTGATCTCCATCAGGGCGTCGTCGACCGGGTTGACCAGCGTGTACAGGGGCGCGCCGTTGGCTCGCACGATCCCGTAGTCGGGCACGTTCTCCGGGAGGTACGTGATCTCGCCGCGGACCAGGTCCGTGAAGGTGATCGTCTCGTCGGGCATCCGGAAGCGGACGATCGGCGTGCGGCCCTCCGCCTCGTACGCGGCCTTCTGCTCGGCGGAGAGGTCACGGCAGTGGCCGTCGTAGCCGGAGGGCTTGCCGGCGGCGCGGGCGGCGTCGCGGCGGGCGTCCAGCTCCTCGGTGGAGCAGTAGCAGTGGTACGCGCGGCCGGCGTCCAGCAGTTTCTGGGCGACGTCCTTGTAGAGGTCCATCCGCTGCGACTGGCGGTAGGGCGCGTGCGGGCCGCCGACCTCGGGGCCCTCGTCCCAGTCGAAGCCCAGCCAGCGCATCGCGTCGAGCAGCTGGCCGTAGGACTCCTCGGAGTCGCGGGCCGCGTCGGTGTCCTCGATGCGGAAGACCAGGGTGCCTTCGTTGTGCCGGGCGAACGCCCAGTTGAACAGGGCGGTGCGGACCAGGCCCACGTGGGGGTTGCCGGTCGGGGACGGACAGAAACGTACGCGTGTGGGCACCCCCTGTCCGAGCGCGGTCGAGGACTTGGGGGAGTTCGCGTTAGCCACGCTTGATCACCTTGTTGGTGAGAGTGCCGATGCCTTCGATGGTGACGGCGACCTCGTCGCCGACGTTCAGGGGGCCGACCCCAGCGGGGGTGCCGGTGAGGATCACGTCGCCGGGGAGCAGCGTCATGGCCTCGGTGATGTTGACGATCAGGTCCTCGACGGAGTGGGTCATCTCACTGGTGCGGCCGAGCTGGCGCTGCTGTCCGTTGACCGTGCACTGGATGGTGATGCCCTCGGAGACCGCGGCGAGGTCGAGGTCCGTCTCCACCCAGGGGCCGAGCGGGCAGGAGCTGTCGAAGCCCTTGGCCCGCGCCCACTGCTTCTCGCGCTTCTGGACGTCGCGCGCGGTGACGTCGTTGGCGCAGGTGTAGCCGAGGATGACGTCCTTCACGCGCTCACGCGGGACCTCGCGGCACATCCGCCCGATGACCACGGCGAGTTCGGCCTCGTGGTGCAGCTCGTTCGAGAACGAGGGGTACTGGATGTCGTCGCCGGGGCCGATCACCGAGGTCGACGGCTTGAAGAAGGCGAACGGGGCGTCGGGCACCTCGTTGCCCAGCTCCTTCGCGTGCTCCGCGTAGTTGCGGCCGAAGGCCACGACCTTGTTCGGGAGCACCGGCGGCAGGAGCCGGACCTTGCTGAGGGGGACCTTCGTGCCGGAGAGCTCGAAGTCCGCGAACGGGATGCCCTTGATGATGTCGAGGACGAGCTCGTCCGGCTTGTCGCCCTCGACCGCGCCGAACGCGACGTTGCCGTCGATGGAGAACCTGGCGATGCGCACGGGATCCTTGCGCCCCTCACTGAGCTGGCTGGAGTCTGACGCTCCAGGCTAACGCGGAGAGGGGTCCCCGCCCCGCGCATATCCGTCGGCGCGGTGAGCGGGCGGCGGCCCGTGTGCGTACTAGTCGGCGACGGTGGCCGCGACCGGGGCTTCCATGAGGATGGTGCGCCGCGGGTTGGCGGTCTGGGCGGGGAGGTCGACCGAGTGCTCCGGCTGCTCCTGCGCGTGCAGCACGTCGGCGTCCTCGAGGTGCGCCAGCGTGGTGCGTCGCGGGTTGGCTATGTTGCGGAACATCATCGTCGTCTTCACTGTGGTGTTCGACCTCGTCAGAGCGGGCGCCGGGCGGGCTCAAGAGCCCCCGTGTCGGCGCAGGTTGTCGGATTTGCCATCCCTGTAAAGCGCCAGGCTAAACATGCAATTCCCGGGAGAAGCCGTGAAGGCCTCATGATCGGCGTGTGAGTTTGCTCACTCGGTGGCTGGCAAACCGGTCAATTCCGGCCGCCAACCCGCTCCGGCGAAACGGACATTGCTCCACTGAACCCATCATTCCGCTCCTGATCATGGCGACTGGGACACCCCCCGCACCTCGCTGGATCGTAGGGATAAGACCGGAATGTACGAGATCACTTTCTACGTGTCGTGACCTTGCACTCACAAGCTGTCACGGTGGTCACAGCCTGGTACATGGGCCTTGTTGGAGATCCTGCACTGTGCTGGAATTCCACGGACCGCCGCGGGATCGAACCGGCGCGCAGGAGGCGCGACTCAGCGCCGAGTGGCGGCGGGGAGGGGGAGCAGCGCCGGTCACTCACGACCACACCAGGGGGCGCGTCTGCGCCCCTGAACGACGCCGACACCGTCCCGCCGTTTGCGCGGAGGGGCGCCTGGTCCAGAGGTTGCGACGCTAGTGCAGGGACGTTTCAAGAGGGATGGCAGCGCTTCGGCGGAGCCGGAGCCGCACGGCGGGACCGACCGCGGTTCCTCGCCCCAGCACGCCCAGAACCCGGGACAATCAGAGCTCGGCGGTGGTGAGCGCTCCGCGCGCCCCGGCGCTGCGGCTCCCGACACGCAGCCCGTGAAGCCGAAGGCCCCTCCGGGCCCCGGCCCGCGAATAGCTCTGCGCAACTGGCGCATCTCCACGCGACTGGTGTCGCTGCTCGCGCTCCCCGTGGTCGCCGCGACCACGCTGGGCGCGCTGCGCATCAACCAGTCCATGGACGACATCCAGCAGCTCGACAACATGAAGCTGCTGACCGACATGACCAAGCAGGCGACCGAGCTCGCCGCGGCGCTCCAGAAGGAGCGGGACGGGTCGGCCGGTCCCCTGGCGCACGGCGTCCCGGTCAAGGACTACCGGATCACGTCGGTCCGCGACGCGACGGACCGGGCCAAGACGCAGTTCCTCTCCGGAACCCAGGAGATCGACGACGCCAGTGCGAGCGGACAGCTCTCCGGTGTCCGTGACAGCCTCGTCGCCATCGCGGGCGAGCTGAACAAGCTCGGCACCATCCGCAACTCGTCCTACAGCGATCCGCAGAACGCCTCGCAGACGGTCGACGGCTACCACCGCCTCATCACCGAGCTGATCAACCTCTCGCAGGACATGGCGGAGGCGACCAGCAACCCGGAGATGATCCAGCGCACCCGCGCCCTGTCGGCCTTCTCCTCGGCCAAGGAGTACGCCTCCGTCCAGCGCGCGATCATCGCCGCCGCGCTGCCGACGAAGGACGACACCTTCGGCAAGCTCTCCGAGAACGACCGGCTGTACGCGACCTCGGCCCAGGACAGCGAGGCCTCCGAGCGCACCAGCTTCGCGAGCATCTACGGCGCCGGCGCCGAGGATCTGACCTACCCGATCGACCAGGGCAACCCGACCATCCAGGCGGCCGACCAGTACGCCAAGCGCGTGCTGGACACGGCGGGCGGCCTGAACACCCAGGACAAGAAGTCCTACAGCGACTGGTTCGACGCCGACACCGCCAAGATCGACCAGATGGCGAAGATCGAGATCTCGCTGCTCGGCGAGATGACGCAGAAGTCCCGTGAGCTGAAGAACGCCTCCCAGCAGGAAGCGATCATCTCCGGTGCGCTGATCCTCCTCGTCCTCGGCGTCTCCCTCGTCGGCGCCTTCGTCGTGGCCCGGTCCATGATCCGCTCGCTGCGCCGCCTCCAGGACACCGCGACCCGGGTCGCCCAGGACCGCCTGCCCGAGCTGGTCAAGCAGCTCTCGGAGTCGGACCCGCAGGACGTCGACACCTCCGTCGAGTCGGTCGGTGTGCACTCCCGGGACGAGATCGGCAAGGTGGCCGCGGCCTTCGACGACGTGCACCGCGAGGCCGTCCGCCTCGCCGCCGAGCAGGCCCTCCTGCGAGGCAACGTCAACGCGATGTTCACCAACCTCTCGCGCCGTTCCCAGGGCCTCATCCAGCGTCAGCTCTCGCTCATCTCCGAACTGGAGTCCCGCGAGGCCGACCCGGACCAGCTGTCCTCCCTCTTCAAGCTCGACCACCTCGCGACCCGCATGCGCCGTAACGGTGAGAACCTCCTCGTTCTCGCCGGTGAAGAGCCCGGCCGCCGCTGGACCCGCCCGGTCCCGCTGGTCGACGTGCTCCGCGCCGCGGCCTCCGAGGTGGAGCAGTACGAGCGCATCGAGCTGGCCTCGGTCCCGACGACGCAGGTCGCCGGCCGGGTCGTCAACGACCTCGTCCACCTGCTCGCCGAGCTGCTGGAGAACGCCACCTCGTTCTCCTCCCCGCAGACCAAGGTCAAGGTCACCGGTCACGCGCTGCCCGACGGCCGCGTGCTGATCGAGATCCACGACACGGGTATCGGCCTGTCCCCCGAGGACCTCGCCGCGATCAACGAGCGCCTCGCGGCGCCGCCCACGGTGGACGTCTCCGTCTCCCGGCGCATGGGCCTCTTCGTGGTCGGTCGTCTGTCGCAGCGTCACGGCATCCGTATCCAGCTGCGTCCGTCGGACTCCGGCGGCACCACCGCGCTCGTCATGCTCCCCGTCGATGTCGCCCAGGGCGGCAAGAAGGCTCCGGGCAAGCCGGGCCAGGGCGCTCCCTCCTCCGGCGGCCCGGCCGCCGCGCAGGCCTCGGCCGGCGTGGCCGCGGCCCGCCGCGGAGGCGGCCAGGGCGGTCCGTCCCTCGGAGCGGGCGCGCCCGCCGCCGGCGGCGGTCTCCTCGGCGGCGCGCCGCAGCGCGGCCAGGTCGGCGCCGGACAGGGTCCGCGGGCCGCGCTTCCCGGCAGCGGTCAGGGCGGTCACCCGGGTGCTCCCGGTGGCGCGCGCGGACCGCAGGGTCCGGGCAACCCGCAGCAGGGCAGGCCGGCCCCGGCCGGTGCCGGCGCGGGTGTCTTCGGGCAGAGCGCGCCGGGTGCCCCGCAGGGCCTGCAGTCCACCGGAGCCGGTGCGCCCCAGGGCTTCGGTGACGGACCCGGTACCCGCCAGGGCTTCAAC
The DNA here is from genome assembly GCF_042734135.1 of Streptomyces sp. NPDC059668. NCBI lineage: Bacteria > Bacillati > Actinomycetota > Actinomycetes > Kitasatosporales > Streptomycetaceae > Streptomyces > Streptomyces sp. NPDC059668. The sequence goes on from NZ_JBHWEL010000101.1 coordinate 20,606, forward strand.
TTCGGTGACAGCGCCCCCGCGGCGACGCCCCCGCAGCCGCAGCAGCCCTCGGGCAACAAGGGCGGCGGCCGTCGCCGGCCGCAGCTGCCGGGACGCGGTGGTCCGCGTGCCGAGCTGCCCGGCGGCAGCCCCCAGCAGTCCCGGCCGAGCTGGAGCGACGAGAACGCGCAGCCGCCCGTGCCGCGCGCCTCGCTGGACTCCCCGCGCGGTCACGAGGAGCCCGACACCACCTCGCGCATGCCGCGCGTCGACGACCGGCAGGGCCCGGCCTCGACCTCGGAGATGCCGCGCATCGACGACCGTCACGGCCCCGCCGTCACCTCCGAGTTCGCCCGCCCCGACTTCGACGGCCCCCGCCCCGGTATGGGCGCGCCGCAGAACAACGGGCAGAACCACGGCCAGAACACCGGCCAGTTCGTGCGCCCGGACGTCTTCGGCACCGCGACCACGAACCCGTCCTCCACGGGCCAGTTCGCGAACCCGGGGTACGGCAACGGCCAGGGCCCCGCGTCCACCGGCCAGTTCGCCAACCCGGGCTACGGCAACCCGCAGGACCCCTCGTCCACCGGCCAGTTCGCGCGGCCCGGATACGGCAACGGCCAGGACCCTTCGTCCACCGGCCAGTTCGCCAACCCCGGCTACGGCAACGGCCAGGATCCCTCGTCCACCGGTCAGTACGAGCGGCCGCAGCAGCGGCCCGCGCGTGCCCAGGAGCCGGAGGCGCTGCCGCCGGCCGGTCCCGGTGACGGACGTACGCCGCTGTACGACACGCTGGAGACCAACTGGTTCCACGGTCAGGCGAACGGCTCCCAGAACGGAGCGCACAACGGCGTTCAGAACGGTGCCCAGAGCGGCGTTCAGAACGGCGCGCACACCAACGGCTCGCAGCCTCCCCAGCAGCAGCCCCAGGCTCCCGTCGCCCCCCAGCGGGCCGCCACTCCTCAGGCCTCCGCCTCCTGGCGGACGTCACCGAACGACGACCTCGTCCGTCAGGCCGAGCGCGTCCGTCAACCGTCGGCAGGCGGGGTCACCACCTCCGGCCTGCCGCGCCGGGTCCCGCGAGCCAACCTCGTCGCCGGCACGGCACAGCAGCAACAGCACCAAACCGGTCCGCAGGTCTCCCGTGCGCCCGATGACGTACGCGGCCGGCTGACCAATCTCCGTCGGGGCATTCAGCAGGGTCGCCAGGCCGGTACCGGCCAGACCGGCAGCTTCCCCAGCCCCACTCACCAGCAGGAGCGTTAGTTGAGCCCGATGAGCCAGGCCGCACAGAATCTGAACTGGTTGATCACCAACTTCGTGGACAACACCCCCGGGGTGTCCCACACCGTCGTCGTGTCCGCCGACGGGCTCCTTCTGGCGATGTCCGAAGGATTCCCGCGCGATCGCGCCGACCAGCTCGCGGCCGTCGCCTCCGGGCTGACCTCACTGACCGCCGGGGCCTCCCGGATCTTCGAGGGCGGCACGGTGGCCCAGACGGTCGTCGAGATGGAGCGCGGTTTTCTCTTCCTCATGTCCGTCTCGGACGGATCGTCCCTGGCGGTCCTCTCCCACCCGGAGTGCGACATCGGCCTTGTCGGCTACGAGATGGCACTGCTCGTCGACCGGGCGGGCGCTGTACTCACTCCGGACCTGCGCGCCGAACTACAGGGAAGTCTGCTCCACTGACGGCTCCTGGTTCTACCGACTGCACGAAATCACCGTCCGGCCGCCACAATCCCCCCACCGGCCCCAACAGACGGCACGACTGACCGACATGCTGTCCCGCCCGGAGGATTCATGACCCCGCCCACCGCCTCTCATGATCCGTACGCTGAGCCGTACGGGGACGAGGGCGACCAGCCGCTGGTACGTCCGTACGCGATGACCGGCGGCCGGACCCGGCCGCGGTACCAACTCGCCATCGAGGCGCTGATCAGCACCACGGCCGACCCCACGCAGTTGATGGGGCTGCTCCCGGAGCACCAGCGGATCTGCCACCTTTGCCGTGAGGTCAAGTCGGTGGCCGAGGTGTCGGCCCTCCTGTCCATGCCGCTCGGTGTGGCCAGGATCCTCGTCGCGGACCTCGCGGAGGCCGGACTCGTCGCCATCCACCAGCCTGGTGGCGACGAGAGCAACGGCGGCGCGCCAGACGTGACTTTGCTCGAAAGGGTGCTCAGTGGACTTCGCAAGCTCTGACGGAGGTCGGGCGACCACCTCCGCGAAGATCGTGGTGGCGGGCGGCTTCGGCGTGGGCAAGACCACGTTCGTCGGCGCCGTCTCGGAGATCAACCCGCTGCGCACCGAGGCCGTCATGACGTCCGCGTCCGCGGGCATCGACGACCTCACGCACACCGGAGACAAGACGACCACCACCGTCGCCATGGACTTCGGCCGCATCACCCTGGACCAGGACCTGATCCTGTACCTCTTCGGTACCCCGGGTCAGGACCGCTTCTGGTTCATGTGGGACGACCTCGTCCGCGGCGCCATCGGCGCCGTGGTCCTGGTGGACACCCGCCGTCTCGCCGACTGCTTCCCCGCGGTCGACTACTTCGAGAACTCCGGACTGCCTTTCGTCATCGCCCTCAACGGCTTCGACGGACATCAGCCCTACAACCCCGAAGAAGTGCGCGAGGCGCTGCAGATCGGCCCGGACGCCCCGATCATCACGACGGACGCCCGACACCGTGCGGACGCGAAGAGCGCGCTCATCACGCTGGTCGAGCACGCGCTGATGGCCCGCCTGCGGTAGCACTCAAGTCGACAGGTCCATAAGGAAGTTGTCGTAGGCACATGGGAGCCGGCTGTGTCGTTTGACACGGCCGGCCACAGTGTTCATAACGTTTCGACATGGAATTCGATGGGCACCAACACGCATCGCGGTCACCCGGTGTCGCTGCGCTCATAAAAGCCCCGTCTTTTGACGGGGCTCGCTCTTTATGACCGTTTTATCTGGGGGATGCATCACTCGGAACCGTCGGTTCCGAGTGTTTGGAAGGGCGCTGCCTGACGTGCTGGAATGCGCTGAACTGCCCAGTAGTCAAGGGCGCTGGAGACACCGCGGCACAACGTAGGTGCCGACGCCGAGAGGTTGTTGGTCGAGTGAGGCGAAGCAAGAACGGTCCCGAGCCGTCGGCACGGGGCAACTTCACCCCGCCGCCGCGCGGAGCGGCGCCCGCACAGGTGCCTGTTCCGGAGCCCGTGCCGGCGCCCGCGCCGAGCGGCGGTCGTCTGTCCCCCCGCAACTGGCGCGTACCCACCAGGCTGAACGCGATCCTGCTCATACCCGTGGTCGTCGGCCTCATCATGGGCGGCTTCCAGGTGAAGGGCTCGATCGACACCTGGCAGCAGGCCCAGGACGCGGAGAAGACGGCCCGCCTGGTGCAGGCCGCGCTGGCCTACGGCGACAAGCTCTTCGTCGAGCGTGACGTCACGGCCCAGCCGCTGCTGGAGAACAAGAACGGCAAGGGCGCCAGCGACCCCGCGGTCGTCAAGGCCTACAAGGAGACGGACCAGGCCGCCGTCGTCTTCAACCAGGCCGCCCAGAACATGCCGAAGACGGCGGGCCTGGAGCGTCGGCTCGCCAACTTCCGCAAGGTGGAGCCCGGACTGGCCACCCTGCGCAAGGTTGCCTACACGCCCAAGGCCGAGACCGGAACGAACCCGGGCGTGCAGACCGAGCAGGGTTACCTCAATATCCAGCACCCGCTGATGGAGTTCGCCAACGAGCTCGGTCTGGGCACCGGAAACATCACCAGTTACGGCCGTACGGTCTACGCGATCTCGCTCTCCAAGGCCGCCCTGTCCCTCGAGCGGTCCATCGGCATGCACCTCCTGGTCAAGCCAGGGCCGGGCCTGGGCACTCTCAACACCCAGCGCACCGCTCTCTCCTCGTTCGCGTACCTGGAGGGCATCGCCATCGAGGAGTACCTCGGCGGTGGCACCGAGGCCGACGCCGCCAAGCTGGACGCGCTGAAGAAGCAGATCCCGGCCGAGCTGAAGAGCCAGGCCACCGAGGCCGCCACCGCCGCCGCGGCCCAGGGCGAGAAGTACGTCCCCCCGCCGGGCGACATGCTCGCGCGGGTCGTCAGCCTGAAGTCGCCGCTCGACTCCGACCGCGCCGAGCTGGCCGCGGCCGGCGTCACCCCGCAGAACTGGTGGGCGGTCAACACCGCCAAGTACAACGGCTACCGGCAGATCGAGTCGGACCTCGCCGACAAGGCGGTGGCCGAGGCCGCCGACATCGCCGACAACGCCAAGACCGACGCCTTCATCACCGGTGGCGCCGTCGTGCTCGCCCTGCTCTTCGCGTTCGTCCTGGCCGGCATGGTGGCCCGCCAGATGAGCCGCGCGATGCGCCAGCTGCGCAACGCGGCCTTCGGTGTCGCCGAACAGCGTCTGCCGATGCTGGTCGACCAGCTCTCGCGCACCGACCCCGGCCGCGTCGACACCCGCGTACAGCCCATCCCGATCACCACCACGGACGAGATCGGCGAGGTCGCCCGCGCCTTCGACCAGGTCCACCGCGAGGCCGTACGGCTCGCCGCCGAGCAGGCCCTCCTGCGAGGCAACATCAACGCGATCTTCACCAACCTGTCGCGCCGCAACCAGTCGCTGATCGAGGGCCAGCTGACCCTGATCACCGACCTGGAGAACAACGAGGCCGACCCGGACCAGCTGGAGAACCTCTTCCGCCTGGACCACCTCGCGACCCGTATGCGCCGCAACGGCGAGAACCTCCTCGTCCTCGCCGGCGAGGAGCCCGGCCGCCGCTGGGACCAGCCGGTGCCCCTCGTGGACGTCCTGCGCGCCGCCTCCTCCGAGGTGGAGCAGTACGAGCGCATCGAGCTCTCCGGCGTCCCGGAGGCCGAGATCCACGGCCGCGCCGTGACCGACCTCGTGCACCTGCTCGCCGAGCTGCTGGAGAACGCCACCACGTTCTCCTCCCCGCAGACCAAGGTCCGCGTCACCGCGACCCGTCTCCCGGACGGCCGCGTCATGGTCGAGATCCACGACAAGGGCATCGGCCTCACCGCCGAGGACTTCGCGGACATCAACCACAAACTGGCCAACCCGCCGACCGTGGACGCCGCGATCTCCCAGCGCATGGGCCTGTTCGTGGTCGGCCGGCTGTCCGACCGGCACGGCATCCGCGTCCAGCTGCGCCCCTCGGGCGAGCAGGCGGGAACGACCTCGCTGGTCATGCTCCCCGACGCGATCACCCATGGTGGTGGAGGCGAACAGCAGGTGCAGCGCGACGAGTTCACCGTCTCGCAGATCATCCCGGAGCAGCAGTCCTTCCAGGCGGAGTCCTTCCAGGCCCAGTCGACACGCACCGCCGCGGAACTCGGTTTCGACGACAGTCGCTACACCGAAGTCCCCGACGACATCCGCGAGTTGGACCCGGTCGGCCGCTCCCTGATCCGCGAGGAGCGCCGCGCGGCCCTGGAGGCCCAGACGACGGGCCAGCCGGACGCTCTGGAGGCCGGACAGTACCCGGACGACTTCAACGCGTCACAGCCCGGCTACGACGCCGCACAGCCGCCCTTCGAGGGCGGACAGCCCGCGTACGGCAACGGGCAGAGCGCGTACGAGGAGCAGCCGGCGACGTACGACCAGCAGTCGGCGTACGAGGCACCGCAGCAGCCGACGTACGACGAGACGTACTTCCCGACGAACGGCGGCTACCCGGAACCCGGGTACCCGGAGCAGTCCCAGGAGGAGCCCGTGGAGGCCCGCGGCGCCGCCCCGGAGACCTTCTCCGCGTTCGACGAGCCGTCCTACCAGGACGACTGGCCCCAGCGGAACACGTACCGGAACGACCTCGGGTCCGGGTACGCTCCGGAGACGGAGTCCGCGCAGGTCGCTGACGGGGGTGAGCAGGACCGCGTAGGCTTCGGCCGTCCGGGACCCGCCCCCTCGTCCGCTCACCAGCTGACCGACGCCGGGCTGCCGCGCCGCGGATCCGCCGCGGGCGGGGCGAACGGCCGGCGGCCTGTCGACCCGGGTGCCCAGGGGGTCCAGACACCGCCCGCGGCCACCGCGGGCACCGGCGAGGGCAACGGCACCGACGACTGGCGTTCGAACAACGACGACCGCTGGCAGCGTGCCGAGCAGCTCAAGAAGCCCAAGGCGGGCGGGGTCACCTCGTCCGGGCTGCCGCGTCGGGTCCCCAAGGCCAACCTGGTCGAGGGAACCGCGGAATCGACCCCGCAGGGCGGCCCCCAGGTCTCCCGCGCACCCGAGGACATCCGGGGCAGGCTCAGCAACCTGCGCCGCGGCGTGCAGCAGGGGCGCAATGCCAGTAGTGACACGAACGGTCAGGGCTTCGGTTCTGACAGCACCTACAACCAGGAGCGTTAGTGTGAGCCCGATGAGCCAGGCGGCGCAGAACCTGAACTGGTTGATCACCAACTTCGTGGACAACACCCCTGGGGTGTCCCACACCGTGGTGGTCTCCGCCGACGGACTCCTTCTGGCGATGTCCGAAGGCTTTCCCCGTGACCGTGCCGACCAGCTCGCGGCTGTCGCGTCCGGTCTGACCTCGCTGACCGCGGGCGCGTCCCGCATCTTCGAGGGCGGCAGCGTGAACCAGACGGTTGTGGAGATGGAGCGAGGATTCCTCTTCATCATGTCCGTTTCCGATGGTTCATCGCTCGCGGTCCTTGCACATCCCGAAGCGGACATCGGTCTCATCGGGTACGAGATGGCCCTTCTGGTGGACCGTGCGGGTACGGTCCTGACACCGGATCTACGAGCGGAGCTCCAAGGGAGCCTTCTCAACTAACAGTCAGACCGTGCGTTTTGGCGTCCCGGGGCCGTAAGGTTTCGGGACGCGGTCCCACACTGATGGGTGCCCGGCACAGTCGGAGGAGGAGAAAGTGGCAACACCCCCAGGCGGTTCGTCTTCGGGCAACTGGTCGTACGGCCCCGGACAGGGGCAGGGCCAGGGCGACGGTTCGCAGAACCCGAACCGTTACAACTTCCCCTCCGCGCCGAGCCACCGACGCCAGCAGCCGTACACGCCGCAGGGCCCCGGCCCCTCGCCGTACGACCAGCCCCCGGCGCCGCGCATCCAGCCGGTGCAGCCGCAGCGGCGCACACCGGAGGCGGCGCCCGCGGGTTCGTCGAACAACCCTCTGGTCCGCCCCTACGCCATGACGGGCGGCCGCACCAGGCCCCGTTACCAGCTCGCCATCGAGGCGCTGGTGCACACCACCGCACAACCGCACCAGATGCAGGGCCAGTTGCCCGAGCATCAGCGGATCTGCAACCTCTGCCGGGAGATCAAGTCGGTGGCCGAGATCTCGGCCCTGCTGACCATCCCTCTCGGTGTGGCCAGGATTCTCGTCGCCGACTTGGCGGAGGCGGGCCTGGTCGCCATTCATCAGCCGGGCGGCGACGAGAGCGCCGGCGGCCAGCCAGCCGTGACATTGCTCGAAAGGGTGCTCAGTGGACTTCGCAAGCTCTAGCGGAGGGCCTTCCCGCTCCACCACGTCCGCGAAGATCGTGGTGGCGGGCGGCTTCGGCGTGGGCAAGACCACGTTCGTCGGCGCCGTCTCGGAGATCAACCCGCTGCGCACCGAGGCCGTCATGACGTCCGCATCGGCGGGCATCGACGACCTCACGCACACCGGAGACAAGACGACCACCACCGTCGCCATGGACTTCGGCCGCATCACCCTGGACCAGGACCTGATCCTGTACCTCTTCGGTACCCCGGGCCAGGACCGCTTCTGGTTCATGTGGGACGACCTCGTCCGCGGCGCCATCGGCGCGATCGTCCTGGTGGACACCCGCCGTCTCGCCGACTGCTTCCCCGCGGTCGACTACTTCGAGAACAGTGGTCTCCCCTTCGTCATCGCCCTCAACGGCTTCGACGGCAACCAGCCGTACAACCCGGACGAGGTCCGCGAGGCGCTGCAGATCGGCCCGGACGCCCCGATCATCACGACGGACGCCCGACACCGCGCGGACGCGAAGAGCGCGCTCATCACGCTGGTCGAGCACGCGCTGATGGCCCGCCTGCGGTAGCGCTCCGCGCGACGAACGCCGGCCGAGGGGGGGGGGGAGCCCACCGCGGGGGAGAACCCCCCCACCGCGCCCCCG
>NZ_JBHWEL010000101.1:28706-30622 GCF_042734135.1 Streptomyces sp. NPDC059668
GCGCCCACCCCCGGCGCGGGGTGCCCTGCCCCGGCAGCGCGACCCCACGCCCCCCCACCGCCGCTCTCCGTCCACCGGAGCCGAAGCGCCCCCGGACCCCGTTCGGCCTTAAGGGCCTCGTCCTCAAACGCCGGACGGGCTGAGGGTGCGAGCCTGCGCTGCAACCTGCCGCCCGAACCACAGCCCTCGTCCCGGACACCCGTCCAGGCCCCGCCCCCGCCTTCCGGGCACAGGCCCGCTCCCAGCCTTCCGACACAGGCGCGGGTCGGCCTTCCGGCGCAGGCGCACACCTCCGGGCCGCCGCCAGCCTTTCGGCGTAGGCGCGCCTTTCCAGGCCGCCACCAGCCTCGCGGCACAGGCGCAGGTCTGCCTTCCGGCGCAGGCACACACCTCCAGCCCGCCCCCAGCCCTCCGGGACAGGCGCACACCTCCAGCCCGCCCCCAGCCCTCCGGGACAGGCGCACACCTCCAGCCCGCCCCCAGCCCTCCGGCACAGGCGCACATCTCCAGGCCGCCACCAGCCTCGCGGCACAGGCGCAATTCTGCCTTCCGGCGCCGGCACACACCTCCAGCCCGCCCCCAGCCCTCCGGCACAGGCGCAGGTCTGTCTTCCGGCGTGGGCGCGCATCTCCAGCCCGTCCGGCGTTTGAGGACGAGCCCTTCGGGCGAGGGTGGGGGTCTGGGGGCGGAGCCCCCAGGGGACGGGACGGGTAGGGGCGGCGGGGGCGAGAACCCCGTAGTGCGTCGCGGCACGGCCACGGACACGACGAAGGGGCCCGCTCCGGATACGGAGCGGGCCCCTCGTCACGTACAAGCGCCGCAGGCTAACCGTGCCAGCTGTGCGGAGCCCGGAACCCGGGCTCGCGCTCCAGACGGCGCCAGCCGGCCTTCGCGCGGCCTCGGTGGGCAGGGGTGGTGTCCGGCTGGGCGGCGGCACGCGCCAGGAGGATGGCCGTGATGGCGGCGACTTCCTCGGGCTCGGCGTGGCCCTTCTCGACGCGGATCTCAGGGTCGTTCATAGGTGTCAGTCTCCGTGAGAGAGGTTTCCGCGGCGCTGCCGCGGAGGAGCCGCAGGGTTACTGCGGGGGGTTGCCGTGCTTGCGGGAGGGCAGGTCCGCATGCTTCGTCTGCAGCATCGCCAGCGAGCGGATGAGGACCTCGCGGGTCTCGGCGGGGTCGATGACGTCGTCGACCAGACCGCGCTCGGCCGCGTAGTAGGGGTGCATGAGCTCGGCCTTGTACTCCTTGACCATGCGCACCCGCATGCCCTCAGGATCGGCGGCGTCGGCGATCTGACGGCGGAAGATGACGTTGGCGGCGCCCTCGGCGCCCATCACGGCGATCTCGTTGGTGGGCCACGCGTACGTGAGGTCCGCGCCGATGGACTGGCTGTCCATCACGATGTAGGCACCGCCGTACGCCTTGCGCAGGATCAGCGAGATCCTCGGCACCGTCGCGTTGCAGTACGCGTACAGGAGCTTCGCGCCGTGCCGGATGATCCCGCCGTGCTCCTGGTCCACACCGGGCAGGAACCCCGGAACGTCCAGGAGGGTGATGATCGGAACGTTAAAAGCGTCACACATCTGGACAAAGCGCGCAGCTTTTTCGGAGGCCTCGATGTCCAGGACGCCGGCGAGGGTCTGCGGCTGGTTGGCGACGATGCCCACCACCTGGCCGTCGAGGCGGGCCAGCGCGCAGATGATGTTGCGGGCCCAGCGTTCGTGGACCTCCAGGTAGTCGCCGTCGTCGACGAGCTCCTCGATGACCTTGGTCATGTCGTAGGGCCGGTTGCCGTCCGCGGGCACCAGGTCCAGCAGGACGTCGCCGCGCCGGTCCGCGGGGTCCTCGGAGGCGACCCGAGGGGGGTTCTCGCGGTTGTTCTGCGGGAGCATCGACAGGAGGTAGCGGACCTCCGC
>NZ_JBHWEL010000102.1:0-21470 GCF_042734135.1 Streptomyces sp. NPDC059668
GCCATGTGCAGTTGCGGATCGGCCGCGCGATGGTCCACGTCCCACCGCCGGCCGCCCTCACTGACCTTGACGTAGTCGTGTTCCAGGCGGGTGGTACCGCCGACGGCGCTGCCGAGCGAGACACCGACACGCCAGGGGTCCTCCCTGCCGGTGTCGAGTCCCGAGTCGCGTACGGCCTCGTTGGCCGCGACCGCGGCGAACTGGATGTAGCGGTCCGCGTGCTGACTCAGCTCCGGGTCGAGACCGTGCGCGAGGGGGTCGAAGTCGCATTCGGCGGCTATGCGCGAGCGCAGGCCCACCGGGTCGAACAGCGTGATGCCGCGGGTCGCGGTACGGCCGTTGGCGAGGAGGTCCCAGAACGCCGTCGCTCCGGTGCCGCCCGGAGCGACCACACCGATACCGGTGACGGCCACCCGCCGGGTCACTTTATGGCCCCACTTCGCTCGGACGGCCGTCCGTGGTCAGGCGCGGACAGGTCCGTCCCGGCGGCGACGAACTCGGGGGCGGGCCCGTGTCCGTCGGTCACCTCCGTGTCGACGTGCCCGAGGCTCGGACGGGGGGCCAGCGGGCCCAGGTGGAAGACCATGCGGGCCTCGGTGTCACCGACGTTGCGGAAGCGGTGGCGCATGTTGATCGGGATCAGGAGCCCCTGGTCCGGCCGGAGCGCGTGCGCCTCGCCGTCCAGGTCCACCTCGAGCGCGCCGGTGACGACGTACACGAACTCCTCGGAGTACGGGTGGTAGTGCTCGCCGATGCGCTCGCCGGGCTGGATGATGGCCAGGCCCATGAACCCGCTGGTGGAACCCGCCGTGGCGGGGGTGAGCATGGCCCGGATGTCGCCTCCGCGCCTGCGGTTGGGTTCCGTCTCGCTCAGGTCCACGATGCGTGGATGCTTCTGGATCATTCTTGATACCTCCGACTGTGGAAGTGGCGTGCGGTGGAGCGGCCGCGGGCCTGGGGACCGCGGCCGTCCGTCAGGAGTGCGCCGCGGTGCGGTCGGTGACGGGCATCATGTCGGCGTGCGACAGGAGCCGGTTGACGTTGCGCTCCGTCTCCAGGGAGCCCTCGACGCCGATCGCGGGACCGTCGAGGAGCCGCTCCAGTTCCGCGGCCTTGCCGGCGCCCTGGACGCCGAGCGAGGCGACGGGGTCGGCGTCGAGTTCACCCGTGATGTCGACGAGGCGCACCACGATGTCGTCGCGCTGGAAGACGGTGCTCCCGTAGACCGGCCCGTTGGGGTCGGCCGCCGCGGTCTCGTCCTGATGGGCGAGCAGCCGGGCGAGCTCCATCCCCTGGCCGCGCTTGGCCGGGTAGTACAGCGCGTGCCGGCGAAGGCCCGCGGGTTCCGGCCGGTCCGCCACCACGTGGTGCACGGCCGGCAGGGCCGCGCGGGTGAAGAAGACCCGCGCCGAGTCCTCGTTGCCCAGGTCGCGGTCCTGCTCCAGATACGGGTTGATGGCCTCCTCGACCGCCCGTACCTCGGGCTGGCGGGCGACATGGCGCAGGGCCACCAGGAGGTCGCCCTCCACTTCCACCGCGCGCACTACGCGGTTGCCGTGCATGAAGAGCGAGGTGCGGCGCAGGCGCGTGGTGGCGTCGACCTGGGCCTCCGGCGCCTGGTACCCGGCCAGGATCTCCGCGACCTTCGACTCGGAGCCCGGCTTGACGGTGAAGGTGAGGGCGTGGCGAGCCACCCCGTCGCCCACGCGGGCCTGCACCTGCTGGGCGGACCTGGCGGCCTTGCCGGCCTTCGGCGCCGCCTGCTGCGGGTTGCGGTGGGTCTCGCGCAGGATGCTGTACCGCATCGAGCGGGTGTCCTTGACGCAGCTGTGCATCGGCCTGACCGTCTCGACGTGCTCCTCGCTGTTCACCCAGGCGAGGAACGGCGGGGCGCTCTCCCACTCACTGGTGATGAGCCACTGCGAGGGGTTCTCGATGGACTGGCAGAGCTGGTCGCTGATGTGACCGGGGACGGACGCGACCTGGTTGCACATGAGTTCGTAGGCGTCGAGGAACTTCTGCTGGGCTCCGTCGTACAGATCGAGCAGCAGGATCACCCGCAGCTTGGAGCCGTCGAACGCCGACTGCGAGATACGTCCCGAGCTGGTCATCCGGCACACCTTTCTTCGTTCTTCACGGAAGGTCAGGAACGACCGCCGTGGCCGAAAGGCCGGGGTCGCCATGAGCCGATCGTTGACGGGACGTCCGATACGCGCGAGCCCCACGGGGCGGACGAGTGAACTGCGTGTCATCCGGGTGCCCCGGACGCGCGACCGGGCCCTCAAAGGGCAAGGAACCTGCATCCCATTCCTGACTCACGTCGCGGGTGACGCTGGAGGCATTCAATGAACCGATGGAAAGAGGCCGGCGAGGTCGGTCACCACACGCCGGTCCTCGTCGTCGGCGGCTCTCTGGTGGGCCTGTCCACCTCGCTGTTCCTGGGGCGCCTCGGTGTTCCGCACCTGCTGGTCGAGCGTCACTCGGGCACGTCGGTCCATCCGCGCGGGCGCGGCAACAACGTCCGCACGATGGAGCTGTTCCGGGTGGCCGGGGCGCAGCGGCGCATCGAGCGGGCCGCGTCCGTCCTGGCGGAGAACCACGGCATCCTGCAGGCACCGACCCTGGTGGGCGACGCGGGCGAGTGGCTGTTCAGGACCATCGACCCCGGTGGCGGGCTGGCGCGCTTCAGCCCCAGCCGGTGGTGCCTGTGCAGCCAGAACGACCTGGAGCCGGTGCTGCTGGAGTGCGCTCGGGAGCTGGGCGGGGATCTGCGGTACTCCACCGAGCTGATGTCGTTCGAGCAGGACGCCGAGGGGGTGACCGCGCAGCTCAAGAACCGTGTGACGGGTGAGCACAGCACCGTCAGGGCGGACTATCTCGTCGCCGCGGACGGTCCGCGCAGCCCGGTCCGCGAGCGGCTCGGCATCGGGCAGAACGGCCCGGGCGACCTGTTCCACAACGTGAGCGTCACCTTCACCTCCCGGCGTCTCGCGGAGGCCGTCGGCGACCGGCGCTTCATCGTCTGCTATCTGACCGACCCGGAGGCCGACGGGGCGCTGCTGCCGGTCGACAACAAGGAGCACTGGGTGTTCCACGCTCCCTGGCACCCCGAACACGGGGAGGCCCTGGAGGAGTTCACCGACGAGCGGTGCGCGGAGCACATCCGGCGGGCCACCGGCGTACGGAACCTCGATGTGGAGATCACCGGCCGGGCCCCCTGGCACGCGGCAGAGCGGGTCGCGGAGCGGTACGTGGACGGGCGGGTGCTCCTCGCCGGTGACTCGGCGCACGAGATGTCCCCCACCGGGGCGTTCGGTTCCAACACCGGTATCCAGGACGCGCACAATCTCGCCTGGAAGCTGGCCGCGGTGCTGGGCGGCTGGGCCGGGCGCGGGCTGCTGGACTCCTACGACGCGGAGCGCCGTCCGGTCGCGGAGGCGACGAGCGCGCGCGCCTCGTCGCGTTCGGTCGAGCACAGCCACCCGGGGTACTCGCCCCCACCTCCGGTCGGCGGCCCCGGTGGTCCCGGTGGCCCCGGTGGCCCCGGCGGTCCCGGTGGCAAGGGCGGGGGCATCCTCAACGTGGCGCTGGGCTACCGCTATCCGCGCGGTGCGGTCCTGGGCGCCGACCAGACGCTGCCGATCGTGCCGGACGGCATGCGGTTGACGGGCGAGCCGGGCAGCCGGGCACCGCACATGTGGCTGGAGCGTTCCGGCGACCGGATCTCCACGCTCGACCTGTACGAGCGGTCCATGGTGCTCCTGAGCTCGGCGGACGGCACCGCCGGGTGGCACGCCGCGGCGAAGGACGTCGCGGCGCGGCTGTCGGTGCCGCTGGACTCGTACCGGATCGGCGGCGGGCCCGGCGCGGAGCTGTCCCCCGAGGGGGGAAGCGACTGGGCCCGGGCGCACGGTGTCACCGAGCGGGGTGCGGTGCTGGTCCGCCCCGACGGGTTCGTCGCCTGGCGGTCCGAGGGCCCGTCGGCCGACCCCGGCGCGACCCTGCGGGAGGTGCTCGTGACACTGCTGGACCGGCACTGACGAATCGGCCGCGCCGGGAGCACGCGGCCCTGCTGGACCGACACTGACGAATCGGCTGCGCCAGGAGCACGCGGCCCTGCTGGACCGACACCACGGAGTCGGCCGCGCGGGGACGCACCGGGCGCGGCTGTACCGGCACCGTCAGGCCCGCCGCACCGGCACGCTCCTGCGCCGCTGGACAAGCACCGACGCACCGATGAGTCCCTTGCGCCGGTACGCACCCGGCGCAGCTGAACCGGTACGGACAGCCCGCCGCGCCGGCACGGGTGCGGGCGCGCCACCAGGGCGGACGAGGGGGCACGCCGGGACCCGCCAGGCGCGGCGCGGGACGGCCGGACTGGGGAGAGCGGGGCGCCGGGACGGATGACACGCGGGGCGCCGGGACGAACAGGGTCCGGCGCCCGGACCCATGACGCGCGGGACACCGGGACGGGTGAGCGTGCGGGACGCCGGGACGGGTGGGCGTGCGGGACGCCGGGGCGGGCGCGCGTACGGACGTGCGGGGCGGCCGGGGTCCGGGGGCCGTCACTCCCCCTCCCCCGTGTTACCGGGGCTCGCTCCGGTACGGATGGGTCAGGAGCGCGTCCCGCCGAGGTCGAGCCGTCCGATGTGCGCCACGTTCTCCCGGTCGTCGGCGTCCCCGCCGGCCTCGGCGGCGAACCAGGCGTCGAGGATCTCCTTGAGCAGCGGTTCGGACGTCAGCCGCAGGCTCAGCGCCAGCACGTTCGCGTCGTTCCAGCGGCGTGCGCCGTCCGCCGTGTAGGCGTCCGTGCACAGGGCCGCCCGGATTCCCGCCACCTTGTTCGCGGCGATCGACGCTCCCGTGCCGGTCCAGCAGCACACCACCGCCTGTTCTGCGGTCCCCGCGGCCACCTCGCGGGCCGCGGCCTCCGAGCACACCGCCCACCGAGGGTCCCGGCCGGGGTGCAGCGCCCCGTGCGTGGTGACCTCGTGGCCCCGGTCGCGCAGCTCCGCGACGAGGGCGCGGGCCACGGGTTCGTCCATGTCCGAGGAGACGGAGATCCGCATGCCCGGCAGCCTACCCAGCGGCGCGGAGGAAAAGGCCGGGCCGTGCGCGCGAAGAAGGGCCCTCACAGGCTGTACCGCCCGTGAAGACCCTTCGCACCGTCGGGACGACAGGATTTGAACCTGCGACCCCTTGACCCCCAGTCAAGTGCGCTACCAAGCTGCGCCACGTCCCGGTGCCGTTCACCCGCGGTGATCCCGCGTGATCGTGCAGGTAAACCCTACCGCACGTGCGGGTGCCGGCCCGCACCCTCGACGAAGGGCGGGGCGGGCGTCCCGGGTCCGGCCGTGACGGCGCGCGCGGCGCGGCGCGCGGACCACGGGGGCGGCGGCTACCCCCCGCTGCCGGCGAGCCTCCACTCCCGGTGCAGCGCGCCCAGCGGAATGCCCCGCTGGAGGACCGGGGTACCGAAGACGGAGAGCTGGATCCGCAGGGTCCCGCTCAGGTCGAGGCCGCCGTAGACGCCCCAGGTACCCGTCGTCCCGGCATCGGCCTTCGTACCGGAGCCGGCCGGGGAGGTGACGTCGACGGTGCCCGCGGCCTCGCCGCGCAGATACGGGGCCAGGTCGGCGGTGACGCCCACGGCCCCGTACAGACCGACGGTGGCCTGCGCGCCGAGGGCGGCCTTCACCCCTCCGGCGGTCGTGACCAGGGCGTGCACCGGGGTGCTCGCCATGTGCGACTCGTCGACCGGGGTCCAGCCCCTGGCCGAGTCGTAGGTGCCGCCGGCCTCGAAGTCACCCTTGAGGTCCTGCTCGATGTCGACGGTGACCCTGCCGTCGCCGCTGATCTGGAAGTAGCAGGTCAGGTCGAGGTTCACGACGACGGGGACCGGGCCGACCTGGAGGACGGGGTCGGCGTGCAGCTTCGCGAACGGCAGCCGGACGGGCCGGGCGGAGGCGGCGGCGCGCCCCTTGAGCGCCCATCGCGAGGTCCAGTCGCCGGAGACACCGAGGTGGGCGGTCGCGGGACCGGATCCGGTGGACCCGCCGCCGTAGGAGAAGTCGACCTCCGGCTTGACCTGGACGTAGCCGGACACGGTCGCCGCCGCGGAGGCCGGCGCGTCCTCGGCCGTGGCGACCCGGCCGGCGACGTCCACCCGCAGGCTGCCGAGCGGGACCTTCGCGCCCTCCGGGCCCGCGTGCGCGTCCGCGGTCCGCGCCCAGGAGACCTTGACGTCGGGCAGCAGCCGCTCGACGTCGAAGGAGGCGGGATCGACGGGGACGGTGCCCTTCGCCTCGCCGTCGCCGAGCAGCGCGTCCAGGGTGGCCGGCGCGGTCCGGACCTCGGTGCCGTCGGGCTTCTCCCCGATCACCTCGGTGACCTTGGCGAGCAGTCCGTCGGGGGCGCCCGGCACGGGGGCGCTGGCGATGACGTCGCCGACGGCGGTACGGCTCGGCGCCGCCGTCCCTCCGGCGGTCGGCGAAGCGGACGGATCCCCGTTGTGCGTACGGGATATGACGGCACGTCGGGTGCGGCTGTCGTACGAGGTCACGGCGAGCGCGGACCTGTGGGCCCCGCCGCCCGCCGTACCGGGCCGCGCGACGGCGGTCGGGATGGCCGCGGGCGCGGCGGCGACGGCGAGCGGCCGGCCGTCGTCCGGGCGCGCGGCGGTGGAGGAAGCGGCGTCCGGGGCACGTCCGGGGGCGGCGGCGGAGCGCGGGCCGGGTTCTGCGGAGCAACCGGCGGCGAGGAGGAGGGCGGATGCGGCGAGCGCGGGCATGACGGCACGCAAGGGCCGCTTGCGGATACGCAAGATCAGTCCTGAGGGGGGTGGGGGCGGCAAGGAATTACCGGTGAGTAACTAGATGTGAGCATGCCATGAAGCCGTGAAGACCCGCTTCACCTTTCCGCACCCCTCAAGGGTGATGTGCGCCACCCCGCCCCCTCTCAGGACGGTTACGGCACCCCCAACTCGTTGGCCCCTCAGCCCAATTGACGCGACGTCAAGCGCCCGCCGCGAACAGGCGCACCGTTCACACCCCGGTCACGGAGCCCCTCGACGGTCCGGCCGTGGAAGGTGACACCCCGGCCACGGAAGGAGGACGCGATGGTCCGGGCGCCCTCACCTCCCGGTCTCCGGCCCCCAGTACTCCGGGCCGATCCCCCGCCAGTCGATCAGCGGGGACACCGCGATGGTCAGCGGGTCGACATCGAGCCCCGCGCGCCGCAGGAACTCGGACAGGTCGCCCAGGTTGTAGGCCAACCCGAGGCTCTCTCCGTGCACACGGACCCGGCGGCCACCCGTCGGCGCCGGCGGGGACACGATCACAGGCAGCGGTTCGGACATGAATCCAGCCTCGCCTCTCCGGTCCCGGCCTGCATCCCGGCCCGATGTCTCGCTGGTTCACCGTGCGCCGTCGCCGGGCCGCCGGAGGAGTGTGGGTACGTCATACCGGAATTCAATCACGTGTTCGATTAATTGTGCGACCGGACCCGTGGGCCCGTCGCCCGCCGGGCGGCCGGAGCGGCCGCCGGTGGTCAGACCCGCGGCCGGTTGACCAGTCCGGACAGCACGATCACGCTCTCCGTCCGCTCGATGACCCTGGCCTCGCGCACCCGCTGGATGGCCCGCTCCAGATGCGGGATGTCCAGGGCCATCAGGTGCACGATCGCGTCCGCGGCGCCGGACACCGTGTAGGCCTCGACCACCTCCGGGACCGCCTCCAGGTCCCGGCGCAGTTCGGCCGGGGTCGGATTGCCCCTGCAGTACACCTCGGCGAAGGCCTCGGTCCGCCAGCCCAGCGTCTGGGTGTCGACGAGCGCGGTGAAGCCGCGGATCGTGCCGTCGGCCACCAGCCGGTCCAGGCGCCGCTTCGCCGCCGGCGCCGAGAGCCCGGCGGCGCGGCCGATCTCCGCGTACGTGCTGCGCGCGTCGCGCAGCACGCACCGCACGATGTCCTCGTCGATGGCGTCCATGGCCATGTCGCTCGCCTCTTCCTCCGCGCAAGAAATCGCCACGCGGGCACAGTCTTCACAATAAAACGATCCTGGCCGGAAACAAACGGCGATTGTTTGCGTACCGGGACTGTTCGTAGCATCCTCACGCCCCCTCGTCGTCCACCCGCGAAAGGAGCGTGTGGCATGCGCGCAGTGCTCAGTGCCGAGGAATCCGCCGCTTTGGAGGCCGTCGACGAGACGGCCGTCGCCACGATGCTGCTCGACACCCTCGCCGTGCCGAGCGTGACGGGAAGCGCGGCCGAGTCCGAGCTGCAGCACCGTCTGGCGCGGGATCTCGGCCGGTCCGGCCTGGACATCGACCTGTGGTCGATGGATCTGCCCGCCCTGCGCGCCGAACCCGGCTTCCCCGGCATGGAGGTGCCACGCGACGAGGCATGGGGGCTCGTCGCGACGCTGCCCGGCGCGGAGGACGGTCCGACCATGATCCTTCAGGGGCACGTGGACGTCGTACCGCCCGGTGACCTCGCGCAGTGGGCGGGCGCCCCGTTCGTACCGAGCGTCCGCGGAGACGTCGTGCACGGCCGGGGTGCCTGTGACATGAAGGCCGGGGTCGTCGCCAACGTCGCCGCGCTCGCCGCGATCCAGGCGTCCGGGGTGCGGCTGCGGGGCAGCGTGGCGGGCCACTTCGTGGTCGGCGAGGAGGACGGCGGGGTCGGGGCCTTCGGGACGCTGCACCGCGGCCACACCGGCGACGCCTGCGTCATCAGCGAGCCGACCGGCGGCACGCTGGTCACCGCGAACGCCGGTGCCCTGACCTTCCGTATCACCGTGCCGGGCCGGTCCACGCACGCGAGCACCCGTGACGCGGGGGTGAGCGCCATCGACGCCTACGCGCCGATCGCCGCCGCCCTGGCCCGGCTGGAGGCCGCCCGCGGTGAGACGCCCGATCCCCTGATGGCCGAGTACCTCTTCCCGTACACCGTCTCCGTCGGGATGCTCCAGGCCGGGGACTGGGCCAGCAGCGTGCCGGGGCTGCTCGTCGCGGACGGCCGGCTCGGACTGCGGCTCGGCGAGGACCCGGCCGCGGCGCGCGCCGCGTTCGAGGGCTGTGTGGCGGACGCGTGCGCGGCCGATCCGTGGCTGCGCGGGCATCCGGCGGTCGTCTCGTGGCCCGGCGGCCAGTTCGCCAGCGGCCGGCTCCCGGCCGGCCATCCCCTGCGCGAGACGGTCGGCACCGCGCACGCCGACGTCACCGGCGCGCCCGGGGCCCGGGAACGCGGCGCGCCCTACGGGAGCGACCTGCGGCTCTACGCCGGGGCGGGCATACCGACACTCCAGTACGGTCCCGGGGACGTACGCCTGGCCCACGGTCCCGACGAGCACGTGTCCCTCGCGGAGACGGTCGCCGTCGCCCAGGCACTGGTCCTGGCGACCCTGCGCACCGTGGGGACCCGGTAGGACGACGGACCCGGGCGGGACCACGGACCCGGGCGGGACGACGGGCCCGGGGGAAGCGGGGAACGTTCAGAGCCCGGCGCGCATCCGCCAGCCGTGGTCGACCGGTCCGATTCCGGAACCGAGCGGGAAGCCCGCCTCGATCGCGCCGGTGACGTACTCCTTCGCCCGCCGCACCGCCTCCGGCACCGCCCGTCCCCGCGCCAGCTCCACCGCGATGGCCGAGGCCAGGGTGCAGCCGGTGCCGTGGGTGTGGCGGTTGTCGTGGCGGGGGGCCCGCAACCAGAGCTCTTCGGTGCCGTCGGTCAGCAGGTCGACGGCCTCTCCGGGCAGATGGCCGCCCTTCACGAGGACCCAGCGGGGTCCGTGGGACAGCAGCCGTTCCGCGGCCCGGCACATGTCCCGCTCGCCCGTCACCTCGATCCCCGTGAGCTCGGCCGTCTCGTCGAGATTCGGTGTCGCCACCGTCGCGACCGGCAGCAGCGCGGTCCGTACGGCGTCCAGCGCGTCGTCGGCCAGCAGCCGGTCACCGTGCTTGGAGACGCTCACCGGATCCACCACGACGGGCACGCCGACGTCCGACAGCAGCCCGGCGACGGTCTCGACGAGCAGCGCGGAGCCGAGCATGCCGGTCTTCACCGCCTGCACCCCGATGTCGTCCACGACACTGCGGTACTGCGCGCGCACCGCCTCGGCCGGGAGCTCCCAGGCTCCTTGCACACCGAGGGAGTTCTGCGCGGTGACCGCGGTCAGCACGCTCATCCCGTGCGCGCCGAGGGCCAGCATGGTCTTGAGGTCGGCCTGGATGCCGGCGCCGCCGCCCGAGTCCGATCCGGCGACGGTCAGGACGCGGGGCGGGACGGCGGGGGTGTTCGAGGACATGACGGGTTCGCTCCGTACGGGACGAGACGGGATGAGGCGAGACGGATGACAGATGACGGGGTGAGGGGCGGCAGGGCGTCCGTGGCCGGCGGCGGCCGTGGTCAGCGGCGCAGCCGCAGCGGCGCGTAGACCACGAGGGCCGCGAGGAACGCCACCCCGTAGGCGAGGTCCGCTCCGTGCAGGGCCCGGGCGACCGGACCGACGTACAGGCTGGTGCTCATGAACGGCACCGCCGCGGCGAAGGCGCCGACGAACGCCACCAGCGCGGGCCACCACGGCCGAGGGCGGGCGCTCTCGGCGGACAGGTCGACCGGCGCGCCGGCGCGCGCCCTGGCCCGGACGAGCCAGTCGACGGCGACGATCGCGACGAACCCGGGAATCCAGTAGCCGACCAGCAGCAGCACGTTCTGGAACCGGGTCGTGGTGTCGGCGGCGTGCATCCACAGCACGAGCGGGAAGCCGAGTACGGCCGCCAGCGCGGCGGCCGCCGGACGCGGCAGGCGTACGCCCATGGTCTGCAGGGCGAGCGAGCCGCTGTAGTCGTTCATGGCGTTGCTGCTGAGGGCGGCCAGGGCCACGGCGAGCAGGCCGAAGGCGCCGAGGACACCCCCGCCGAGCAGGGTGTCGACGCCGCGGGCGGTCTGGTCGGTGAAGACCGAGGCGCCCCACAGGCCGAGCGCCTGGACGGCCACGAAGGACACGCTGACCCCGGCGAGCGTGCACCAGAACATGCGCGGCCGGGATGCCGTGCGCGGCAGATAGCGGCTGAAGTCGCTGGCGTAGGGGGCCCAGGACAGCGCCAGGCTGAGGGCGATGGTGCAGGTCAGGACGAAGGCCCCGGCACGGTCGGCGCCGTGCGCGGAGGCGGTGGCGGCGGGGTGGTCGCCGTTCAGGAGCTTCACCGTCAGCGCGATGAAGGCGGCGGCGAGGGCGAACGTCATCACGGTCTGGAGGCGGTGGATCACCTCGTAGCCGAGGACGCCGAGCGCTCCCTGCGCGCCCATCATGACCAGCACGCCCAGCCAGAACGGCCAGCCGCAGAGCTGGGCGAGCGCGTCGCCGCCGAACAGGCCGATCAGCGCGTCCCAGGCGATCGAGGACAGCCACTGGAGCGCGCCCGGCACCAGCACGGCCCGCCCGAACGCCAGCCGGGCGAGCGGCAGCTGTCCGGCGCCGGTCTGGCTGCCCCAGGTGCCGAGGTAGGCCGTCGGCACCGCGCCCAGCAGGGTTCCCAGCACGACGGCGGTCAGCGCGGTGGAGAAGTCCAGGCCGAGCGCGACGCCGACGGTGCCGGTGAAGACACCGGTCATCGTCAGGTTGGGGGCGAACCACACGGTGAACAGGCGGCCGGGACCGCCGTAGCGGTGGTCCTCCGGCACCGGGGCGATGCCGCGCGCCTCTACGCGCAGATCACCCGGGGCCTCGGGCATCCGCCCGTCGAAGACGCCCTGCGGGCCCCCGACGGCCACTTCACCACGGGCATACGGCAACGACATGAGACATCCCTCCGCCAGTCCTAACTGGTTCAGGTTCGACGGGTGTGATCTCAGCCCTCGTGCGGGGCACCCCGTGTCCGGTTCGGCGTCAGGATAGCCCGGCCCGCGCGTACGTCCCAGGCAGGGGGCGCACGGACCCGCGCGACCGGGAGCGCGAAGCCCGTGGATCGGCGCTGTCGCGGGACGGCCCTCAGGAGCCGGCGCGCGGCTCCCAGCCCTCGTACGCCGCTGTCAGCAGGCCCAGCACGCCGTGCGCGGTGACCTCGCGGGGGTTCGGGTACGCCGAGCCGGCGGCCTGCGCCGCGGCCACCGCCAAGTCGGCCTCCCTCAGGCCGAGTTCGGCGAGGGTGCTCGGCGCGCCCAGACCTCTGGCGAGCTCCCGCAGGGCGCGCGGGACGTCGTCCGTGCCGAGCGCCCGGGACAGCGTGGCGACCGCCCGGGGCGCGGCGGACGCGTTGTAGGCGAGGACGTAGGGCAGGACCACCGTGTGCGTCTCGGCGTGCGGCAGTCCGAAGGTGCCGCCGAGGACGTGGCACAGCTTGTGGTGCAGGCCCATCGTGGTGGCACCGAGGCAGGCACCGCACAGCCACGCGGCGTACAGGGCGCGGCTGCGCGCGTCGAGGTCGCCGGGGGCGGCGGCCACGGCCGGCAGGGCGCCGGCCATCGCCCGGACGCCCTCCTCGGCCATGAGCGCCACGAGGGGCGAGCTGTCGGGCGCGTACAGGGCCTCGACGGCGTGCGCGAGGGCGTTGACGCCGCTGGTCACGGAGAGGGGCACGGGGAGCCCGAGGGTGAGTTCGGGATCGTAGACGACGCTGCGGGGCTGGACGGTGAAGTCGCGTCCGGTGCGCTTTGCACCGTCCTCGGTCAGGCCCCACACCGGCGTCATCTCGGAGCCGGAGTAGGTGGACGGCACGGCGATCAGCGGCAGTCCCGTGCGCAGCGCGATCGCCTTGCCGAGGCCGATCGCCGAGCCGCCGCCGACCGCCACGCAGCCGTCTGCGCGCAGTTCGCGGGCCACCTCGACGGCCCGGGCGGCGACGTCGGCGGGTACGTGCATCCGGGCCTCGGCGTGCAGCCCCGCGCACTGGCCGCCCAGCGCGTCGGCGACCGCCCGGGCGGTGGCCTCGCCCCGGCCGCCAGAGACCACCAGTACCCGGTGGAGACCGAGCCGGGCGACCTCGCCGGGGGTCGCGGACACGGCGGCGCCGGGCCGGAAGACGACCCGACCGGGCCGGGTCTCGTACGAGAAGTCGAGCGGGGTGTCCATGGCGCTCATGCCTGCTCCCGTACGGGGTCGAAGCGGGCGTGCCGGAAGGCGGCCGGGGCGCCGAACTCCCCTGCCGGGGACGGGTCGTCGGGAGCGGCGACACCGCGGGTCGGTCTCTTCCCGGCGGTCGGCACGGCGGCGGTGACCCCGTCCGTGAAGCCGGCGGTGGAGGCGGGGGCGCGGTCGGTCGCGAGCTCGGTCGTGGAGTCGGTCGGTTCGGCGGTCATGCCACTCTCCTGGTCCGGCGTACGGTCCTGCCAGGCGTGTCCGAGGATGCGCCGCGGCGCCCGCGACGGCAACTCCTGGTGTTCCGTCGCACGGCCATCGGTCCTCGGCCGTCGGCCATGGGTCGTCCGCCACAGGCCATCGGCCATGGGTCATCGGGACCGGTCGCCGTCGGCACTCGCGTCCAGGAAATGGAAGCCGGGTTCCGGATAGCGGGTGTGGGCCCGGTGCGGGGCGGACGAGGTGTAGGCGCCCGCATGGGAGAACACCACCCGGTCACCGGCCCGCAGCCCTTGTGCCAGGACGTCGCGGACCAGGACGTCCTTCGGCGTGCCCAGCTGGCCGGTGAGGGTGGCGCGCTCCCTGCGCACCACGGGACGCGGCCAGGAATACGGCCACGGCTCCACTTCGAGGACGGACCAGGGCTGGTCCTGCCGCTCGGTCTCCGGGGTGCGCAGGTGGACGGCGCCGCCGCGGATGACGGCGAAGTCCTCGCTGGAGCCGTGCTCGACGTCCAGCACCTCGCTCGCGTACCAGCCGCAGTACGCGGTCAGCGCGCGGCCGGGCTCGATCCGCAGTGTCAGTTCCGGGTGGGCCGCGGCGAGTCGGGCGAGCCCCTCGCCGTACGCGTGCCAGTCGAAGCGGCGCTCGGGGCGGTCGTAGTCGACCGCCATACCGCCCCCGAGGTCCACCTCGGTGAGCTGAAGGCCGTTGCGGGCCGCCAGTTCCACGGTCCAGGCGACGACGGACTCGGCCAGCGCCAGATGTTCCTCGGCGTGCACGCCGTCGGCCAAGTGGGCGTGCACGCCGCGGAGTTCGAGGTTCGGATAACTGCCGTCGGTGAGCAGGCCGACGATCGTGTCGGCCCGGGCCGGGTCGAGCCCGGCGGCGGTGGCGCATCCGCCGCCGTCCGCAGCGAGAAGGCCGTCGGCCACCGGGAGGTCGAACCGTGGCAGCACCGCCACCCGGCCGTCCGGAGCGTGCCGCTGGGCCAGCCCGGCCAGCATGTACAGCTCGTACTCGCTCTCGACGTGGAAGCGTGTCACACCCCCTTCCAGCGCGTCCGCCAGCTCCGTCGGGGTCTTCTCCGTGCCCCCGAAGACCCGGGGACGGTCCACGGAGGCCTCGGCGACACGGGCCAGTTCGATGCCGGAGGAGACCTTGTACCCGTCGACGTACGGGCCGAGCTCGGCCAGGATCTCCGGTTCCCCGTTGGCCTGGACCGCGTAGTACAGCTCGACGCGATCGGGCAGGGCGGCTCTGACGGACGCGGCGTGGGCGCGCAGTGCAGCCAAGTCGTATATGTAGGCGGGCAGTTCCGTGGGCGACAGGGAGAGGATGCGGTCGCGCACCGCGCGCGTGGGTGTGATCATTTGGGGCACTCCGGGTCGTGTGGCGCAGGATGTCGTCGGCACGCGACAGGGGTGGCGAGCGACCGGACGGCATCGCCGGCCGACCGGTGCGCGACACGGGGAGCCGGGGCACGCCGGGTACACGGAGCGGCGCCGGGTGCGCCGCGGGGAGCGGGTCGGGACGCGAAACGCGTGCCGGGCCCGCCGTCCGTCCCGGGTCCGCCGGCCGGGGTGGAGTGTCCGAGGTGGGCCGACCGAGCGTCCGGTCCGACGCCGTGGCCGGGGACCGGAAGGGCACCGCCGCCGATCTCCGGCAGGCCGGCACCCTCGCTCGCAGGGCTCGCGCCCTGTGGCATCCCACCATCATTCTGATCCGCGACTCCAAACCCGTGGCCCGGATGCGATCTCTACCCGGTGAGAGATCTTCAGCCACCTCGAGCCGCTCGCGGGGAGCCTCCCGGAGGTCTCCCCCCCCGACGCACACCACACCCACGACACCCTCCCACGCCACGGTTCGGCAGGATCGTCACCGGGGGCGTCCCGGCGGTGCGCACCACCGCGGGGAGGTGCCCGACGCGGGAGCGGACACCGGTCTGGTTCAAGGCATCCGGGCCGCGCGAAGGGCCGGCGGACGCGCCGCTGGAGCCGATGTGTGCCCCGAGTCGCACGAGACGCCGCCGGGGCGATGCGCCGGGGAGCGTTCGGGCAGGACGGCGGCGTGGCCGCGTGCGTCAGTACGTCGGTACCGGCCGGCGGGAAGGGGGGAAGGGGGGCCAGATCGAGGCGGGGCGGCTCGGGGCGGGGCGGGGCGGAGGGTGATGGATCGGGGCGGGGCGACTTGAATCGGGGCGGCACGGGGCGGCGCGGCACGGTCGGGGGCTGGGATCGGGGCCCGGGCCGGCGAGGCCGGGCCCGCGCGGGGAGCCGTGACGCGGTTCGGTCATGACGGGGTTCGGTCATGGCCAAGTCCGGTCATGACGGGGTTCGGTCACGACGAGGTTCCGCAAGAGGCCCGGCATGACGACATGACGAGGTGCCCGGCTCCGGACGGAACCGGGCACCTCGTGCGGTCAGCAGACGGCCGACGCGGGCAGTCCGCCGTACTGGTCACCCTTGAGATACACGGCGCTCACATAGCCCTCGGCCAGCCGCACCCACACGTCGTTGACGATTCCGTTGTCGCGGATGGTCTCGCCGTGGGTCCAGCACGACGCGCCACGCGGCTGCCCCGCGGTGACGTGACCGGCGATACCGGTCTGGCTCGACGGGCCGGTACGGACGTTGACGTTCACGTACGGCGTGACGGCGTACGGCAGTCCCGCCGCCGCGGCCTGCGCCCCGGCGGCGCCGGTCAGGAGCAGTCCGGCGGCGAACGCGCCGACACCCGCGGTGATCGACGCCCTGGTCCTCATCCTCATAGTCATGCTGTCCTTCCCCGTGGTGGAATCCCCGGTGCGCTTCCCGGAGGGGACCGCGTCCCGCCCGGTCCCACAGGGCAACCTTGCAAGTTCGGCTGCGGGCAGGGAACTTCTTTCGACCACGATCGAAACGTGCCGCGCACGAGGACCGCGGTGTCCGGCGCACGAAAAAAGGGCCCTCACAGGCTGTACCGCCCGTGAAGACCCTTCGCACCGTCGGGACGACAGGATTTGAACCTGCGACCCCTTGACCCCCAGTCAAGTGCGCTACCAAGCTGCGCCACGTCCCGATGCGCTTCCCCCGCGATGTCCCGCGGGATCGTGCGAACAGAACTTTACCCCACAGCGGGGGCTGCTCCGAAGAGGGCACCGGGCGAGCGACAATCGGGGCATGAGCGGGACATCCGGAAGTGGGCGCGGCGGCGGGCGGGACAGGGACACCGAGGGCAGGGCGCGCAACGCCCGGCCACGGGACGGGCTGGGCCGCCCCCTGCCGTACGGCGCCGACGGCGTGGAGCGGCAGCCGGAGGGTGTCGTGCGCGACCCCGAGCGGACGGTGAGCGAGGCGCAGGCCCTGCTGGACGCGGGGCGCCCGTTCCACGCGCACGAGGTCTTCGAGGACGCCTGGAAGTCGGGCCCCGAGGACGAGCGCACGCTCTGGCGGGGCCTGGCCCAGCTCGCGGTGGGCCTCACGCACGCGGCCCGGGGCAACACGACGGGCGGCGCCCGGCTGCTGCGGCGCGGGGCCGGAGCCGTCGACGAGTGGCGGGCCGGTGCGGCCGGTCGGTCCCGCCCCTACGGGCTCGATCTCCCCGATCTGGCCTCATGGGCAAGGGAGTTGGCGGCCGCCGTGGAGAGTGACGGCGCCGCGGTCAGCGCCGGTGCCTGCGCGCCCCGGTTGCGCGGGAACGCGCGCTGAGGGCTGTTCCACGCGTCGGTCCCGGCCGGGGACCGCGCCCCGGGCGGACGCGGTGCGTCCACCGCCGGTGGCGTGCGGCAGACTCGGGGTGTGCGAAAGATTCATGTCATCGGCATCGGCGCGGGCGACCCCGACCAGCTCACCCTCCAGGCGGTCAAGGCGCTGCGGAGCACGGACGTGTTCTTCGTGCTGGGCAAGGGCGAGGCGAAGTCGGACCTCGTCCAGCTGCGCCGTGACATCCTCGACGCCCATCTGCCCGAGGGGTCGTACCGCCTGGTCGAGGCCCGCGACCCGGACCGCGACCGGGGCGCCGACGGTGCCGCCTACTCCCCCGCCGTCGGGGACTGGCGCAGCGCTCGCGCCGACATCTACCAGCGGCTCATCGCCGAGGAGCTGGGCGAGGACGAGAGCGGCGCGTTCCTGGTGTGGGGCGATCCCGCGCTGTACGACAGCACCCTCGGGATTCTGGAGGAGATCCTGGACCGGGGTGCGGTGGCGTTCACGTACGACGTCGTGCCCGGCATCAGCAGCGTCTCCGCGCTCGTCGCCCGGCACCGCACGGGGCTCAACCGGGTGGCCGGGCCCGTCCAGATCACCACGGGCAGGCGTCTCGCCGAGGGCCTTCCCGAAGGTGTCGACGACGTGGTCGTGATGCTCGACGCCCACCAGGCCTTCCGGCGGTACGCCGACGAGGACATCGACATCTACTGGGGCGCGTACATCGGCACCCCCGACGAGATCCTCGCCTCCGGCCCGATAGCGGAGGCGGCGCCGCGGATCGAGCGGCTGCGGGCCGAGGCACGCGAGCGCAAGGGCTGGATCATGGACACGTATCTGCTGCGCAGGCGTCCGCGGGGGTAACACGCGTATCTGCTGCGTAGGCTTCCGCAGAGGTCGCAACGGGGCCGCGCGACGGCAGGGCAGGAAACGCGCCCCGGGCCCCCGGGCCGGGCGGCGCTTCCCGTAGGCAGCCCGGGCAGGGCTCCCCATGCGTGGGCCTGGCGGAGTTCGTCATGCGCAGGCCGGACGGGGCTTCCCGTACGCAGACTGGACGGGACTCCGCGTACGCAGGCCGGTCAGAGCCCCCTCCCCCGCACGCAGACCAGACGAGGCTTCCCGCACGCAAGCCGGACGGAGTTCCGCGCACGCGGACCGGACGGAGCTCCGCGTACGCAGGCCGGGCGGGGAGCCCCATACGCGGACGGGGCGGAGCTCCCCGTACGTGAATGCCCCGGGCGTGCCCGTACCTACCTCGTGCGGCACCTCATCCGGCACGTATCGCCGAGCCGCCCGTCCCGTACGCGCCAGGGCCCCGTGTCCGGCGCGTCGGGTCGTGTGCCGGCTCCGGTTCGCCGGGCGGAGCCGTGCCCGCTTCAGGCAGCACCGAGGTCCAAGCGGGCCAGGGCCGAGGCCACGTCCGGTACCGCGGTCACACCGTCCGGGAGCGGTGGCCGGCGCACGACGACCACGGGCAGGCCCCGTGCGCGGGCGGCGGTGAGCTTGGCGGCCGTCGCCTCTCCCCCGCTGTCCTTCGTCACGAGGACGTCGATACGGTGCGCACTCAGCAGGGTCCGCTCCTCGTCCACCGTGAACGGGCCGCGGGCGAGTAGCACCTCGGTGTCCGGCGGCAGCGGCGGATCCGGCGCCTCCACCGACCGGACGAGGAAGTGGAGTCCGGTGAGAGGCGCGAAGGCCGCGAGGCCCAGACGGCCGGTGGTGAGGAAGACCCGCCGGCCCAGCGGCGGGAGGAGCGCGGCGGCCTCGGCGAGGGAGGCGGCGAAGTGCCACCGGTCGTCGGGACCGGGCCGCCAGCCTGGGCGGCGCAGGACGACCGCCGGCACCCCGGTCGCGGCGGCGGCCCGTGCCGCGTTCTCGGTGATGCGGGTGGCGAAGGGGTGGGTGGCGTCGACCACGGCGTCCACCCGCTGCTCGCGCAGCCACCGCGCCAGCCCGTCTGCCCCGCCGAACCCGCCGACGCGCACGTCCCCTTCGAGCGCACCGGGCCGGGACACACGCCCCGCGAGCGACGTGGTCACCCGCACTCCGGCACGGCCCGCAAGTTCGGCGGCGAGCCGGCGTGCCTCGGTGGTACCGCCGAGGACCAGGACGTGGGGGGACATGGCGTCGAGCGTACGAGGTGGTCAGCGCAGCAGCAGCTGCACCCCGCCCACCACCGTCGCCGCGATCACCAGCCGTTCGAAGAGCAGCTGGTTGATGCGGTGCACGGCCCATTTGCCGAGGAGCGCGCCCGGTACGACGAAGATCGCGAGCGCCGCGTCCAGGAGCAGCGAATGTCCGTCGATGAGTCCGAGACCGACGCTGAAGGGCACCTTGGACGTGTTGACGATCAGGAAGAAGAAGGCCGAGGTGCCCAGGAAGCCGAGTTTGCGGAAGCCGGCGGACAGCAGGTACATCGACATCACCGGGCCGCCGGCGTTGGCGACCATCGTGGTGAACCCGCCGAGGACGCCGTACGAGCGTGCCTTGACCCGGCCGGCGCGGGTCGCGACCGCCTCGGGTTCCTCCTCCCGGGTGGCGGCCCGGCGGCGCCAGAGCGTCACCGCCGCCATCAGCAGCAGGATCGCGCCGATCGAGGTCCGTACCATCCCGTCGTCGGCCCACACCAGGAACAGCGTGCCGAGGACGACGCCCGCCGCGACCGCCGGGAACAGCCGCCACAGTGTGGGCCAGTGGGCGTGCCGCCGGTAGGTCAGTACGGCCAGCACGTCCCCGACGATGAGGAGGGGGAGCAGGACGCCGGTCGAGGCGCGGGCGGGCAGCACGGCGGCGAAGATCGCCAGGCTGACCGTGTTGGCCCCGCTGACCGCGGTCTTCGAGAAGCCGACGAGCAGTGCCGCGGCGGCGAGGGCGGCGAATTCCCAGCCGGATATGTGCCAGAGCGTCATCGTGTTCATGCGGGGACCGATGCTATGCCCACGCATCTCGTCCCCGTAAGGAGCGTCCCGTCAGGTGGTCCCCGCGCGGGGCCGGTCGCCCCCGGTTCCGGTTCCGGGGGCGCGCTCGGCACTCACAGGGACGGGGTCAGGGGCGTTCGACCAGGACCGCGCTGCCCTGGCCGACTCCGACGCACATCGTGGCCAGGCCGCGGCCGGCGTCGTTGCGGCGCATCCGGTGCAGCAGGGTGGTGAGGATACGGGCGCCCGAGCATCCGAGGGGGTGGCCCAGCGCGATGGCGCCGCCGGTGGGGTTCACCCGTTCCGGGTCGATGCCGAGTCGGTCCACGCAGGCGAGGGCCTGGGCCGCGAACGCCTCGTTGAACTCGGCCTCGTCGAGGTCGCCGATGTTCCAGCCGACCCGGGCCAACGCCTTGTGCGTGGCGGGAACGGGCCCGATGCCCATGACGTCCGGGTCGACTCCCGCCGACGCGCCGGCGACATACCGGCCCAGCGACTCGAGGCCGAGGTCGTGCAGAGCGTCCTCGCCGACCAGGAGCAGCCCGGCCGCTCCGTCGTTCATGGGCGACGCGTTGCCCGCGGTGACCGTACCGCCCGGGCGGAAGACCGGCTTGAGGCGGGACAGCTTCTCCAGCGAGGTGTCCTCGCGTACGCATTCGTCGGTGTCGACGATCACGCCGTCGGGGCGCTCGACGGGGAGCAGTTCGCCGTCGAAGTGGCCGTTCTTGCGGGCGTCCGCGGCACGTTGGTGGCTGCGCAGCGCGAACGCGTCCTGGCGCTCACGGGAGACGCCGTACCGGCTGGCGACCTCCTCGGCGGTCTCCCCCATCGACAGGAGTCCGTGCAGCTCCTTCATCGCCGGGTTGACCAGCCGCCAGCCGAGCCGGGTGTCGACCGTCTCGATGCGGTGCGGCAGCGCCTCGTCTGGGCGGGCCAGGACGAAGGGGGCCCGGCTCATCGACTCGGAGCCGCCCGCGAGCACGATGTCGGCCTCGCCGGCGGCGATGGCGCGGGCCGCCGTGGTGACGGCCTCGAGGCCCGAGGCGCACAACCGGTTGACGGTGGCGCCGGGCACGGTCGCGGGCAGGCCGGCCAGCAGGACGGCCATGCGGGCGACGTTGCGGTTGTCCTCGCCCGCCTGATTGGCCGCGCCCCAGTAGACGTCGTCGATCCGGGCCGGGTCGAGCGCGGGCACGTCGGCGAGCAGCCCGCGGATCACGGTCGCGGCGAGGTCGTCGGGCCGCACCCCGGACAGGGCGCCGCGCAGTTTGCCGATGGGGGTGCGGCGGGCCGCCGCGAAGTGGACAGGACGCACGACAGGACTCCTGACGGACACCGGAACGACGAGATCAACCATTAATTAGCACCGCTAGTTTTTGACTATAGCCCGGCGTCCACGCCTTGGAAAGCACGGGCCCGCCGGAACCCGGGCTCCGGCGGGCCCGGGCCGGCGGTGACCCATGGACGAACCTGGGGCCCCCCCCCGGGGGGGCCCCCGCACGGCGGGGTTCGCCCCGGGGGGGCGGCGGCGGGGAGCGTGGGCTGGGGGGGGGGGGGGGGGCGCACCAGA
>NZ_JBHWEL010000102.1:21480-30303 GCF_042734135.1 Streptomyces sp. NPDC059668
CCCCGCCGCCCCCCCCCCCCCCCGGGGCCGGGGGCCGCCCCGGCGCGGGCGCCCCCCAACGCCCTCGGCGGCCCCCCGGGGGGGCGCCCCCCACGTCAGCGCTGGTTCCGACTCGGTCGGACGGCGGCGGTCAGCTGGTCGTGACGGCGGTGTCGTCGACGACGAAGCTGGTCTGGAGCGAGGAGTCCTCCACACCGCTGAACTTCAGGGTGACGGTGGAGCCGGCGAACGAGGACAGGTCGAAGGTCTTCTGGGCGTACCCGGTGGCCTTGTTGAGGTTCGAGTAGGAGGCCAGGGTGGTCGATCCGGCGGTGACCGTCAGCTTGTCGTACGCGGTGCTGGTGGTGGTCTCCGCGGTGTCGATGTGCAGGTAGAAGGTGAGGGAGGCCTTGCAGCCCGCGGGAATGGTCACCGACTGGGAGAGGGTGTCGGTGTGGGTGGAGCCGTAGCCGTCGAGCCAGGCCTTGTAGGAGCCGCCGTGCGCCGCCTCACCGCTGTCGGTGGTGATGACGCCGCTGGACGCGGTCCACGAGGCGCTGCCCGACTCGAAGCCCGGGTTGCCGAGCAGCTGCGCCGGGGTGCAGTTGCCGCCACCCGAGGTGCTCACGGTCCAGGTGAAGGACGCGGTACCGGTCGCACCGGTGCTGTCCGTGACGGTGACCGTGGTGCTGTAGGTGCCGGCCGTGGTCGGCGTCCCGGTGATCGCGCCGGTGGAGCTGTTGATCGACAGGCCGGTGGGCAGGCCGCTCGCGGCGTAGCTCAGCGAGCCGCTGTTGGTGCTGCTGGCGGAGACCTGAAGGCTCACCGCGGTACCGACGGTGGAGGACTGGCTGCCCGGGTTGGTGACGGTCACACCGCTCGACGGCGGGGTGACGTGACCGCCGACGGCGATGCCCGCGAAGGCGTTCGCCACCCCCGCGTACTGGGTGGAGTTGGCGCCGTACAGCGCGGTGGCGGCGTTCAGCGCGGCGGTACGGGCCGCGGCGTAGTTGGTGCTGGACGTCATGTACGTCGTCAGCGCCTTGTACCAGATCTGCAGGGCGGCGGCCCGGCCGATGCCCGCGACGGCGACACCGTCGGACGTGGTGCTGTTGTAGGTGACCCCGTTGATCACCTTGGTGCCGCTGCCCTCCGAGAGCAGGTAGAACATGTGGTTCGCCGGACCCGAGGAGTAGTGGACGTCCAGGTTGCCGACGCCCGAGTACCAACTGTCCGCGGAGCCGCCGTCCTTGCTCGGCTTGTCCATGTAGCGCAGCGGCGTGCCGTCGCCGTTGATGTCGATCTTCTCGCCGATGAGGTAGTCACCGGGGTCGGAGGCGTTCGCCGCGTAGAACTCCACGCCGGTTCCGAAGATGTCGGAGGTGGCCTCGTTCAGACCGCCGGACTCACCGGTGTAGTTGAGGCCCGCGGTGTTGGAGGTGACACCGTGGCTCATCTCGTGGCCGGCCACGTCCAGCGAGGTCAGCGGGTCCGCGTTGCCGGTGCCGTCGCCGTACGTCATGCAGAAGCAGCTGTCATCCCAGAACGCGTTGACGTACGCGTTGCCGTAGTGGACGCGGGAGTAGGCGCCCACCCCGTTGTTCTTGATGCCGCTGCGGTTGAACGTGTTCTTGTAGAAGTCCCAGGTCTCCTGGGCCCCGTAGTGCGCGTCGGCGCCGGCCGTCGCCGCGTTGGAGGTGGTGCCGTTGCCCCAGGTGTCGCTGGTCTGCGAGAACAGCGTGCCGGTGCCGGACGTCCCCCGGTTGAGGTTGTACGTCTTGTGGCCGCCGCGGGCGCCGTCGGTCAGCGTGTAGTTGGAGCCCGACTGCGTCGTCGTCAGGGACACCTGGCCGCTGTACTGCGTGTTGCCCACGCCGGTCTCGATGCCCTGGTAGCGGTACAGCTCGTTACCGGTGGTGGCGTCGGTGATGACGTGCAGTTGGCTTGGGGTGCCGTCGTCCTGGAAGCCGCCGATCACGGTCTCCCAGGCAAGCTTCGGGGTGCCGCTGCCGGCCCAGATCACCTTGCGGGCGCTGTCGGCCGTGGCCTTCTCGGCGACCAGGGACCTGGCGGCCTTCAGGGCCTTGCCGGTGGCCGCGGACTTGCTGAAGGTCGCGGTGGTCGAGGCGACCTTGATGGTCCGCTTGTTGTTGAACGTGCTGCTCACCGTGCCGGCGGCGAGCGAGGCCGGCGGGGTGTGCACGACCACGTCGCCGCCCAGCACCGGCAGACCGGCGTAGGTGCGCTCGTAGCGGGTGTGCAGCGTGCCGTCCTGGTCCTTGACGACGTCCCTGACGACCAGCTTCTCCTTCGCCCCGAGGCCAAGGGTGCCGGCTGTCGCCGTGGTCTTCTGCGCCGCGCTCTTCAGCAGGGCCGCGTGCTGGGCCGGGGAGAGCTTGGCCTCCAGCCCGCCGCTGCGCAACGGACTGGGGTGGGGGGCGGCGGGCTTGGCGACCGCCGGAACCGTCTGTATACCGACGGCCAGCAACGCGGCGGTGGCCGCGAGTGCTCCGGCTGCGGCCGCCTGACGGGGAATTCGTCTCACTCGTACTCCTACTGCTGCGGTCGCGGGGACGACCGGTGACAGCCCGGGCAGACGGGATGTGCTGCCCGGGACGAGCTGAGCAGTGCGGTGCGGGGCCCCTGCGCAGGCCGTGGGGGCCTGTCCGGCAGGTGGAGGAAGGATGGCAGCTTGACGCAGCCATGTCATGCATCATCGGGGCATTCGAGGGTTAACCCTCGGCGGGGGCCCTCCCGGCCCGGATGGCGGCGCGGCCCGGACGGCGTCCCGGCCCGGATGGCGGTGCGGCCCCGACGGGCGGAGGATGGACGCGAGGGGCGGCGCACGGCCGGACCGGCCGGTACCGCCACGAGGGAGGTCGTCACGGTAGGCCTGCCCGAGGAGCGAGAGGTTCGCGCTCCGGGTGCGTCCGAATCCGTCCACCTCACCGGCCGCGACCCGGCCGCGGGAGCCCGTGAACCGGGCCCGCGCCGGTCCGAGTCCGCGAAACCGATCGCGGGAGCCAGGAGCCCGGAGCCGCCGGATCCACCGCGACGGACCTGTCGTCCACGACGGACGCCCGCCCGTGGGGATCAGGGCGCCGAGAGCCGATCGGGCCCGGCGACACCTTCGTTCACCAGTCCACCCCTTCCACCCCGTCCACCCGTCTGCGCTTCCACGCGCCCCCGTCCCCGTACCCCCGTCCGTTCCTCCGCCGTTCCCCCCATCCGCCCCTACGCCGGGGCGAGATGGCGGGACCGGGCGACCGACGGGCCGTGGCGCCCGGCTTCGCCGGAGGCATGACGACGGAATATGCGAACGCGGAACGGGGTAACTCCGAAGAGCACGGCGATGCACCGGGCCGTGCCGGCCGGGAGAGATCCCCTTTCCCGGCAGTACCCCTGAGGCACGCGCCTGTTCCTCCAGGGCTGGGGCAGATGACTCCGCGGAGCCCGAACCGGGCGGCGTGGAAGCCGGTCGTACGAGTCCAAGGAGGCGCAATGACCCGCCAGATCCGTATTCGTACCACCCGCCGCACCACCTCCGGGCGCGAGGTCAAGATGGAGATCGACCGGCGCACCCCTTCGGGGCGGATCCTCCCCTACTGATGCCGACTCCCCCTGCCGAGGGGCCTGTTCGAGTGCGGGACGCGGAGTGCGGCGGCGCGGGTCAGCTCGCGGTGCGGCGGATGCGTCCCGCGTAGCGTTCCTCCAGTACCAAGTTGCCCTCGAAACCCCCGGGCACGTTGGCCGACACATAGACCGGCGGCCTGACTCCGGCGGCGAGCAGGAGGGCGGCGGTCTCCGCGACGGCCATCTGGACGAGCATCACCCCGGTCAGTGTGGACAGCGCGCAGACGGCGCCGCCGCCCGGGAGTTCGAGCAGCGCGTCGCCCCGCGGCGCGGCGTTGTCCAGGACGACGTCGGCGATGTCGGCCAGCTTCCGGCCGCTCGGGTGCGAGGCGGGGACCGCCCGCGTGTGCGCCAGCGAGGTGACGGCCAGGACGCGGTGCCCCCGCTCCTTCGCGTGCAGGGCCATCTCGACGACCACGTTGTTGACGCCCGAGTTGGAGACGATGACGAAGAGGTCCTCGGGCCGCGGCTCCACGAGAGCGTAGATCCGGGCGGCGACACCGGACTCACGCTCCAGGAGCGGGTCGGCGAGGACGCTCGGCCGTTCCCCGCCGTACAGCACCAGGTCGGCGATGCTCAGCCGGTTGGTCGGCACCAACCCCCCTGCGCGGCCCGCGATTTCGAGGACGAGAGCCTGGGAGTGCCCGGTGCCGAACGCCTGGACGACGCCGTTCGCGCGTACGCAGTCCGCGATCAGCTCCGCGGCACGCCGCACGTCGTCACGGGCGGACGCGGTGATGCCGTCGAGGACGGCACGGCTCTCGCGCACGAAGCTGTCGGCGCTGACGGACCCTGCGGACACGTGGCACTCCCCACCGGTGGATCGAACCACCACTTGCGACGACTTCCTCTGAATGACTGAACCCTACCCCTTCTCCGGTCCTGCGATTCAAGTTGTCGGCCGGACGATGGCTGATACATTCACGGCCCGAGGCCTCCCGTGGGTGCCGGGAGGTACGCAGCGCAGAGGAGATCGGGTAGAGCATGGAACGGACCGGCGCCGGCAGCGGGCTGCCCCCGACGGATGTCACCGCACTGATCCGCACCGAACTGCCGCGGCTGACCGGCTCCTTGCGGAAGGTCGGCGAACTGATCCTCGACGACCCGGCCGCCGTCACCCACTGCTCGGCCGCCGAACTGGGCCGCCGTACCGGCACCTCGCAGGCGACCGTCACCCGGTTCTGCCGGGCCGTCGGTCTCGACTCCTACCAGCACCTGCTGATCGCACTGGCCCAGGAGCGCGGCCGCGGTGAGGTCTCGGACTGGGGCACCGCCGAGATCGGCCCCGACATCTCCCCCGACGACGACCTCGAACGGGTCGTCACCGTGGTCGGCAGCGCGGACCTGCGCGCGGTCCAGCAGACCATCGACCGCATCGACCTCGACGCGCTGGAGCGCGCGGCCCAGGCCGTGGCGCGCGCCCGCCGCATCGACGTGTACGGGGTCGGCGGCAGCGGCGCGGTGGCCCTGGAGACCGAGGTCCGCCTCTTCCGCATCGGCTGCGCGGTGCGCGGCTGGAACGAGGTGCACGCCGCGGCCACCTCCGCGGCCCTGCTCACCCCGGCCGACGTCGCCATCGGCATCTCCCACTCCGGGTCGACCCGCGAGACCATCGAACCCTTCGAACTCGCCAGGGAGCGCGGCGCCACCACCGTGGCGATCACCGCCGACCCGCGCTCGCCGCTCGCCCGCGCCGCGGACGTCCGGCTGATCTCCGCCTCGTCCGAGACCAGCTTCCGCACCGGGAGCATCGGTGCCCGTCACTCCGTCCTGGTCCTCATCGACTGTCTGTACGTACGGGTCGCGCAACTGTCGTACACGCGGGCCAGCGCCTCGCTGACGCTGACCGGCCACATCGCCGGACAGCACGCGGTGACGTCCCGTCGCACCCGCTGAACTCACCAGCCTCGCGGCACCCTGCTGCTGCCCGTGCCGCTGCTTCTGAGCCTCTGCCGGGTCGCGCGTGGTCCGTCGGACAGGCGGTCAGGCGGTCCCGCCGGCGTGCTGCGGGGCACCGTGACCGAGACGGGCCAGGGCCACGGCTCCCCGGCAGCCGTCCGCCACCCGGTCGACCGTCAGTCCCAGGTCCGCCAGCCGTCCGGTCAGCGGTGCGGCCAGGGGGCCGTCCGGGCCGAGCAACCCGCCCGTGACGACGATCCGTTCACCCGGCCGGGGGCCCAACGCGCGGACCGCCGCCGTCAGATGGTCCACCGCCTCGCGCAGGATCGCCTCCGCGACCGGGTCCTTGTCGCGGGCCGCCTCGGCCACCAGGGGCGCGAGCCGGGCGAGCATGATCGGCGGCTGGGCCATGACGGTGGGCAGCAGCCTCATGCGGTACGCCTCGCGCCGCGCCCCGGACCACCGTGCGGCGGCGGCCTCGACCCGCGCGGCCCTCTCAGGTCCCCCGGTCGCCTCAGGCCCCTCGATCGCCCCAGCTCCCCCGGTCTCCTCAGGTCCCCCGGTCCGCCCGGCTCCCCTGGCTCCTTCGGCCCCGTCGGCCCCCTTCAGGACATCGGCCGGCAGTCCCAGCGCCAGGCCGACCGCCCGGGCCAGCGTCGTGGGGCCGCCGCGCCCGTCCGCCATGCGCAGGGCCGCCCGTACCGCGCTCCGCCCGATCCAGAACCCGCTGCCCTCGTCACCGAGCAGCCAGCCGTCGCCGTCCGCCGTGGCCGTGCAGCGACGCCCGGTGATGCGGACCGCGGCCGCTCCGGTGCCGGCGACCAGGGCCAGCCCGTCGGCGGGGGTTCCGGGCGCCGAGGCGAAGGCCGCCTCGATGTCACTGCTCACACCGACCGTCCGCGGCGCGATACCGAGCCTGCGCAGCGCCTCGGCCAGGGCGGCGAGCGCGTTCAGCCGCCCCGGCTCCCTGTCCGCGAACTCCCCGGCACCCGCGGCGCCCACGGAGCCCGCGAATCCGCCGACCACGGCCACGACGCAGCCGCGGACCCGCTCCGGCACCGACCGGCCGATGGCCTCGACGAGATGATCGGTGAGCTGCGACAGCGGAACCGTCAGGGCGTTGCCCGCTCCCGCCGCGGCCTCGCCCACGATGCGTCCGGTCTCGGCGGACGCCGCCACGGCGCGGGTGCGGGTGCCTCCCGCGTCCAGACCGACCACGAGATCCTGGTTCAATTCATTACTCATCCCGCACCATGGTGGTTGATGCATTCACCCGGGACAAGCCTCTCGGGTGTCCCGACCGGCCCCACGAGTGCCTCCACCCTCCGTGCGGAGGGACCGGAACGCGGTGGACGCGGCTCTGCGGCGCGCCCTCGCTCCAGCGGACGGGCGTTCCCCCACGATGGAGGCGCCGTTCCCGTGTCGTGTCGAGCGACGCAGGCAAATCCGGAGGGGTTGAAAGTATGATCAGCCAATGTCTGACATGACCGAGACCACGCCCGGCTGGCTGACCCCCGACGAGCTCGAGATGGCGCGGGCCCGTATGCCGATCCTGTACGTCGAGGCCGTTCCGGTGCGCGTCGACGACAACGGCGAAGTCACCAGCATCGGGCTGCTGCTGCGCATAGGGCCGGACGGAACCGTCAGCCGTACCCTCGTCTCCGGACGCGTGCTCCACCACGAGCGGGTCCGCGACGCCCTGCTGCGTCATCTGGAGAAGGATCTCGGGCCGGTGGCACTGCCCCGCATCCCCACCTCCCTGCAGCCCTTCACCGTCGCCGAGTACTTCCCGACCCAGGGGATCACGCCCTTCCACGACCCACGCCAGCACGCGGTCTCGCTGGCCTACATCGTTCCGGTCACCGGCGACTGCCGGCCCCGTCAGGACGCCCTCGACCTGGTCTGGTTCAGCCCGGAGGAGGCGTCGACGTCCGTCGTCCTCAACGAGATGCCGGGCGGTCACGGCGCTCTCCTCAAGCAGGCGTTGGCCCACGTGGGCCGGCTGTCCTGACCTCACCGGGATCGCCCCGGCCGGACCCGCTCCCATGAGGGCCTCGCGCCGGGGGAAAACAGCACGACTCGGCTGGTGCGCGAGCAACGGCCCCCGCGCTACCGGGCGGTGGACGCGCGTGCGTACCCCAGGCATGCACGGGAGGCGCGGCATGCACGGGGAGGGGCGGCGTGCGCGAGAGGTGCGCCCGCCCGGCCCGGCGCCGGTGTTCCCCGGCCGGGGCGGTCCGGCCAGGGCGGAGCCACGGCCCTCCCACCCGGCGGTGGTCCCGCTACCGGGACCTCCGCACGAAGAACTCGTTGCCGTCCGGGTCGAGCATCAGCACCCGGCCGTCGTCGCCCTCACCGATGCCGGTACGTGTCGCGCCGAGCGAGACCAGGCGGTCGGCCTCCGCCTCCCAGTCGGCGTCGGCGGGGAGTTCCAGCTCGAAGCAGATCCTGTTCGTGCCCGTCTTCGGCGCCACCGGAGGGCCGCCCCAGGTGAACTTCGTGCCGCCGTGCGGTGATTGGATCGCGGTCTCCTGGTCCTGGTCCCAGACCAGCGGCCACCGCAGCACCTCGCTCCAGAAGTAACCGACTTCCTGCGTACCGTCGCAGGCCAGCGCTCCGATGAAGCCGGTGTCGGCGAGGAACTTGTTGCCGGCCTCGATCACGCAGAACTCGTTGCCGTCCGGATCGGCGAGCACCACGTGCTCCTCTTCCGGGAGTTGGCCCACGTCCAGGTGGGTCCCGCCGAGCTCCAGCGCCCTGGCCACCGTCCGCCGCTGCTCCTCCGCGGACTGGCTCGTCAGGTCGAAGTGCGCCCGGTTCCGCCCGGTCCTCGGCTCCTCGCCCGGCAGGAAACGGATGCGGAACCCGGCGGCGTCAGGGGGCAGGAGGGCGACGTCGCCGTCCGGGCCGTCGGCCGGTTCCCAGTCCAGGACCCCCGACCAGAACCGCGCCAGGCCGGACGGCCGGGTCGCGTGGAAGCAGATCGCGAACAGTCGACTGGTCATGTCCCGTGCGTCTCCGATCCGCTGACGGCCGATACGGCGCCTCGCGCTCCCCGTGAGCCCAGCCTAGGGGTGGCCGTGCGGCACCCGCATCCGGGTTTCCGTCCGGGGAACGGGGAGTCCGGTCCCCGACACGGCGCGGGCCGTGCGGGACGGCACCGGCGACGCCGGGGCCGCCCGCGGCTCCCGGTGCCGCCGAAGTGGCCGCGGTGGTGCACCACCGCGGCCTTACCCCCCCACCCGCCGGCCGTCCCCCGGCGTGGGGTGGGGCCCGCCCGCCCTGCGGGTCCCCGCCGGGGCCCGCCCGCCG
>NZ_JBHWEL010000103.1:0-8968 GCF_042734135.1 Streptomyces sp. NPDC059668
AGGCCGAACCCGGTCGCCCGGTGCCGGCGCAGCTGCTCGACCTCCTGGAAGGACCCGGGGTCGAGGAGCAGCTCGATGCGCTCCCGGGCGGTCAGCTTGCCCTTGGCGTGCTGGGCCTCGGTCGCCTTCTCGCTGGGGCCGCGCAGTGCCTCCGCACGAATCGCGTGCAGTTCGGCCACGCGCCCGCGTGCGTCCGTGGGTTCGCCTGAGGGTGCGGCCTCGTCCAAAACGGTCATGTAGTGACCTTACGAAGTCGAACAAGAAAAGCGAGCCGTCGACTCCGTACAGTCTCCAGCCTGTTTTCCTGGTACCCCTGAACAGAACCTCGGCCGCATGCAGGCGATCTGACTGCTCAGAGGGCATGCGGCTTGTAGAGGTCACACAAAGCCGTCAGCTGAGAGTCACCTCACATTCACGGGTGGCGCATACCATCCCCGGAGTGACACGGCCCCTCGAACGGCGGTCAGCGCCGAGCACTTCGGCCGCCGCGTTCCCCCGGACGCACCCGCCGCACCGACCGGTCCCGCCCGCCCGGCCGACGGCTCCCCCGAGCGCCGCCCTCGCGCGGACAGGCTAGCGGAGCGCGCCCGCGCGGTGTGTCCGCCCGCGCCGTGGCGACGGCCGCCGTCAGGGCCCCCACCAGCGGTGACGCGCGGCGACTAGGCCAACCGGGGGCACTCCTTGGGAAGCGCCACGCAGGAACGCACAGTAACGTCGGCAACACACTGCGGATGATGTTGAAACTTGAATGGAATAGGTCTACCGTCACTCCTGTTCACCTCGTTGAATGTTTAACAAAATCATTCTCGCGGTTCCGCTTCCCCGATCCGCGACCCCGTCCCCCCTTAGGAGCACGTCATGGGCATCTTCGGCCGCAAGACCACCGACACCCCCGCCACCGGCGCCGCAGCCGCCGCCGTGAACCCCGCCCTCGCCGCGCTGACCGGCGAGTACACGATCGACCCGGCGCACTCGACGATCGGCTTCGTCGCCCGTCACGCCATGGTCACGAACGTCAAGGGCTCCTTCCAGGACTTCGAGGGCGCGCTGCACCTGGACGGCGCCGACCCGTCCCGGTCCACCGCCACCATCGACGTCAAGATGGACAGCATCGAGACGGGCTCCGCGGACCGCGACACCCACCTCAAGAGCTCCGACTTCTTCAAGACCGACGAGTTCCCGGCGATGACCTTCCGCTCCACCAAGGCGGAGGCCCTGGGCGGCGACGACTACCGGATCACCGGTGAGCTGTCGATCCTCGGCACCACCAAGCCGCTCACCATCGACCTGGAGTTCAACGGCTCCGCGAAGGACCCGTTCGGCAACGAGCGCGTCGGCTTCGAGGGCAAGGCCGAGATCCTGCGCTCCGAGTGGGGCCTCACCTGGAACGCGGCCCTGGAGACCGGTGGCGTCCTCGTCTCCGACAAGATCAAGCTGAACTTCGACATCTCGGCGATCAAGAACGCCTGACCTGCCGCCTCACGGCACCCTGAGCGCGCCCGTCCTCTACTCCCCCCGTACCGGGAGGACGGGCGCTCCGGCGTGTCCGCGGTCCGCGTACGCGCGCGAGCCGCACCGCGTGCCGGCGGCGGTGGCGGTCCCGGACGGCCGTCCGCGCGGCGGCCTGGCGATATCCCCGTGCGGTGGCCGCCGTCCGGCGGCTAGCCTCCGGGCATGACCTGGTTGCCTGCCGACTTCGCGCACCCCCTCCGTGTCGAACTGCCCGACGGGCATCACCTCAGGCCCATCACGGGTGCCGACGCGGCCATGGACCATCCGGTGGTCATGGGCTCCCGCGAGCGGCTCTGGTCCCTCTTCGGGGAGGCCTGGGGCTGGCCGGCCGAGACGATGACGTACGAGGCGAACCAGCGGGACCTGGAGCGGCACGAGGCCGAGATCGCCGCCCATGAGTCGTTCAACTACGTCCTGCTCGACGCGACCGGGACCGTCGAGTCCGGGTGCGTCTACATCGACCCGCCGGGGAAGGCCGGGGCCGACGCCGATATCTCCTGGTGGGTGACGGACGACAAGGCCGGCACCGCGCTGGAGCGTGACCTGGAATCGCTGGTGCCCCGGTGGATCGCCGAGGCCTGGCCCTTCGAGCGGCCGCGGTTCATCGGCCGCGACCTGTCCTGGCGGGAGTGGCTCGCCCTGCCCGACGCGGACGCCGACGCCTGAGGGCGTGACCGGGCCCGGTGGTCCCCACCGACGCCAGGCTCGCGACGCCGTGGCTCAGAAGCCGCCGCCGAAATCTCCCCCGCCGCCGAAGTCGCCGCCTCCGCCGTCCCCGCCGTCCCCGAATCCGCCGCCGAAGTCCCCGGGGTCGAAGGAGGCACCCGAGACGTCGCCGCCGTCGTAGCCGCCGAAGTCCCCGTAACCGGTGCCGTAGTCGGCCGCGTACGAGGGGGTGGCCATCGCGCCGCCGAGCAGGGTGCCGACCAGGAGCCCGGGGAGGAGACCCCCGCCGAAGTAGCCGCCCGCCCAGGGGCCGTAGGCCGGGCCCGCGTCCCAGTACGGGCGGCGGCCGTGGTCGGTGTCGACCTCGCGGACCGCCGGGTCGTCGCCGTCGGCCAGCCGGGCCCGGTCCGCCGCGCAGACGGGGACCTCGCGGGCCGCGCCGCCGGCCGGCGTCCAGGAAGCGTCCGCGACCGAGGGACCGTGCCGCGGGTCGAAGAAGCAGGGCGCGCGGCGCTCCGGCAGCGGACGGCCCTCGCGGCGGGCGGCCAGCAGCGCGAGCGAGAAGCGGCCGTCCTCCAGTGCCTCGGTGACGGGGCGTACGTCCTCCGGGCGGCGCGCTGCCGCCATGGACGACTTCGCCTGTTCGTACGCGTCGAGCGCGCGCTCGTAGTCGGCGCGCATCGCGTCGTCCGCGCCGACCTCCGCGGGGTGGAAGTCGAGCCGGTCCAGCTCCTCCCCGAAGGCGGTGATGTCCTCGTCCACGACGACGCGGAGCTTGTCCAGCGCGGCCCGCTGCTCCAGGGACCTGCGGCGCCGGCTGCGGCGTACGAGGGTGAACGCGCCCGCGCCGCCGGCCACGATCACCGCACCGACCGCGATCAGCGCGGTCGTGGAGACGCCGCTGTCCGCGGGAGACCCCCAGCTGGCCGGGGCCGAGCCCTTGACGCTGTCGAGCGCGCGGTCCGTGAAGTCGTTCAGCTGGGTCCTGACGGGTTCGCCCTGGACGCTCGTGACGAGGTTCTGCACGCCGGTGCGGGACAGCACCGCGGAGTCCGCGCGGGCGTCGAAGCGGGTGCCGAGCCTGATGGCGTACAGGCCGGTGACGCCGGTGTCGGTGCGGAGGTTCTGGAACAGGTTCTGGGTGGGGAACCCGTCGGGGAGGACCGCCACGAAGACGGGCTTGTCCGCCTTCTTGATCTTCGCGGCGAGGGCGCCGGCGTCCGCCGTGGACAGCTGGGCGGAGGCCGCGGGGTCGACGTAGACGGGGCTCTTGCGCAGGGCCGCCGCCACCGTCCCGACGTCGGTGGCCGCGTGCGCGGGGGACGCGCCGGGGGCGAGGGCCGCGAAGGCGGCGA
The DNA here is from genome assembly GCF_042734135.1 of Streptomyces sp. NPDC059668. Classification (NCBI taxonomy): domain Bacteria; kingdom Bacillati; phylum Actinomycetota; class Actinomycetes; order Kitasatosporales; family Streptomycetaceae; genus Streptomyces; species Streptomyces sp. NPDC059668. The sequence continues at coordinate 3,534 of NZ_JBHWEL010000103.1, forward strand.
GGATCAGCGCGATCAGCAGTCCGGGGAGCCCCCGGATCAGTGCGGCCTTCATATCTCCGAAGCTACCCGAAACCCACTCGAACGTGCGCTGAACAGAACATCGGGAGCGGGTGGGACGGAGATGGCCGGGGGCAACCCCCGTCACACCCGTCCCACCCGCTCCCACCCGCCCCGTGCTCGCGGGCTACCAGGTGGACGTCACGCGGCGCGGTACGCCTCCGCCAGCTTGCTCACCGCCTCGGCGTAGTGGCCCGTCAGGAGGAGGTGGTCGGCGTCGGCGAAGGGTTTGCTGGTGGCCGGCGTGAGGGCCGAGGACAGTTTCTGCTGGACCAGCAGGCGGGCCTTGGAGACGGCGGCGCGGCCCACCGCGTCGGCACCCGCCCGGTCCGCCCCCGCGGCCACGAGGGCGAGGGCCTTGAGGGTCGCGGAACCGCCCCCGGGAACCTTGCCGAGCGTGGTCAGCCCCCAGCCGTAGGGGAACTGGGGATCGTAGGCCGTGTCACCGACGTTGATCGGAAGCTGGGCCTCCGACTTCGGCCAGGTGACGGGGAGCTGTCCGGTGAAGGGACGCCTGCCGTAGAGGACGTCCGCGACACCGTCGCCCTCGGTGCCGGGCAGCCAGGAGGCGACGAGCGCGTCGATGTCACCGAGGCGGTCGCCGATCAGCTGCGGACGGCCGGAGACGATCAGGACCGCGCACTTCATGGCCGCGCACACCTTGTCCACGGCGGCCTTGTCGGCGGCCGTCAGCTCCAGGTCGTTGCCGTTGCCGACGTCACCGACGCCCTCGGCGTACGGGGTCTCGCCGACGACGACCACCCCCACGTCGTATCCGCCGGTGGGCGCGGAGGCGTCCTTGGAGTAGGTGACGTCACCGCCCGCGCGCTTCATCCCCTCCAGGATCGTGGTGCCGTCCGTGTTCTTTCCGGAGGAGCCCTGCCAGGTGATGGTCCAGCCACCGGTCTGGTTGCCGAGGTCGTCGGCGTTCGAACCGGCGACGTAGACCTTCTGGGACTTCTTCAGGGGCAGCACGCCCGCCGAGTTCTTCAGCAGGACCTGCGACTCGGCCGCCGCCGCGCGGGCCACCGCCCGGTGCGCGGGCGAGCCGATCCGCGACGCGCCGCTCGTGTCGGCGTACGGCTTCTCGAAGAGGCCGAGCTTGAACTTCTGCGTCAGGATGCGCGACACGGCGTCGTCGATCCGCTGCGCGGTGACGCGGCCGGCGTTCGCCTCGCCGATGAGCGTCGTACGGAAGTCCTTGTACGAGTACGGCACCATCATCATGTCGACGCCCGCGTTGACCGAGGTGCGGACGTGGGAGGCGTAGTCGCCGGGGAGCTGGTCGATGGCGTTCCAGTCACTGATCACGAAGCCGTCGAAGCCCATCCGGCCCTTGAGCACGCCGTTGATCATGTCCGCGCGGGCGTGCATCTTCACCGGGCCCTGACCGTCGCCCAGGATGTCGAGCGAGGAGTACGAGGGCATGACCGTCCCGATGCCGCGGTCGACGGCCGTCTGGTACGGGGCCAGGTGCACGGCCTCCAGCTGCTGCCGGGTGACCTTCGTGACGCCCTGGTCGATGGTGTAGGAGCCGGTCGTGGAGGAGCCGTACTCCGTGCCTCCGTCGCCCACGAAGTGCTTCGCGGTCGCCAGCACCTTGTCGTCGTCCTTCAGATCACTGCCGTCGCGGGCGCCCTGGAGGCCCTGGATGACCGTCTCCATGGACTTCACGAGGGCCGGGTCCTCACCGAAGGACTCGTACGAGCGGCCCCACCGTTCGTCCCTGGTGACGCACAGGCAGGGGGCGAAGTCCCACGGGATGCCGGTGGCGCGGACCTCGGCGGCCGTCACCGAGCCCGCCTTCTCCGCCAGGCCCGGGTCGCGGGTCGCGCCGATGCCGATGTTGTGCGGCATGATCGTCGCGCCGGTGAGGTTGTTGTGCCCGTGCACCGCGTCCACGCCGTAGATCAGCGGGATCTGGAACCGGGTGGCCTGCGTCCGGAGCTGGTAGCCGTCGATCATCTTGGCCCAGGCCTCGGGCGTGTTCGGCGTCGGCGTGGAGCCGCCGCCGGAGAGCAGCGAGCCGAGGTCGTACGAGGCGATGTCGCCGCCCGCGCCGATCGCGCCGCGCTCGGCCTGGGTCATCTGCCCGGCCTTCTCCTCCAGGGACATCCGGGAGACGAGGTCGGCGACCCGCTTGCGCACGGACAGCTTCGGGTCCAGGTACGGCAGCCCGTGGGCGTCGATGACCACCTGCGGGGTCTCGGCGGGGGCCTTCGCTCCGGTGACCGTCAGCTTGAGGGGGATCGTCTCGGCGGCCTCGGCCGACCGGTCCTTCAGGGTGGACACCCGGATCGCGCGGGAGGCCCCGGAGGCGGTGCCCGCCGGGAAGGTGATCTCACCCTTGACCGGTGTGTAGTCCTTGCCGGACTCGGCGGTGCCGCCCGCGCTCTCGTAGGCGACCGTCACGGGTTCGTCGAGCGGGGCGGACCCGGTGGTGGCGACGGAGAGCTTCACCGTCGCCGAGCCGCCCTCCTTCACCGGGTAGACGGCCGAGTCGGCGTTCACGGAGGCCCGCAGGGACTGGTCCGCCTTGCCGTACAACTCGACGTCGTCCATGGCGAAGTGGCCCTTGACGCCGACCGGGAGCGTGACGGCGTACCCCCACATCTGGGTGAGGCCGAGAACCTGGTCGATACCGCCGACGGGCTGGTAGTCCGTGCGATAGGTGAAGTCGCCGAAGGGGATCTCGATCTGTTTCCAGCCGGTGAAGTCGTCCGTGAAGGAGGTCGTCCACAGCTCGGAGGCCTCGCCGTGGGCGCCGCCGTCCTTGATCTCGAAGTTGACCTTCTTCGCATTGTTCTGGCCGTCCCACCAGAAGCGGATGCCCCGGTGGGCGGACCAGTCGTGGGCCGGCTGGCCGGCGGCGAAGTCGTGGGTGAAACCGCCGTAGCCGCTGATGTCGTAGTCGCCGCCGAGGACCTTGTCGCCCTCGGGAGCGTCCGGCCGTGCGGTCAGGGCGAGTGCGGGCGGGTCGTCGGCGTCGCCACCCCAGGTGAAGATGCCGTCGGCGGGCTGGCTCGCGAAGGGCACTTCCCCCTCGAAGCGGTCGACCGGGACGGGGGCTGGGTCGTCGGCCGCGGCGACCGTGCCGGCCGCGGCCAGCGGAAGCAGCCCGACGAGCAGGGCGGCTGAGGCGAGCAGGGCGGTTCTTCGCATGGACCTTCCCTCGGCTCTCGTAGTTCACTTACGGCTTAGATCACGGCGTGAGTTAACTGATGCCACGAGGGACCGTCAAGGCTTCACGCCAGAACCGGTACAGACTCAACCCCCGGCCGGATCAGGGGTGTTGTTCCTTCAAAGTGTGAACGCGCACCCCCTTGACGCGCCCCGCGAGCCGTCATTTACTCACGCCTCGCACGCCTCCCCACCCCCACCTCCAGAAGGGCGGCGCCCCATGAGGGGATCCACTCGAGCGGTCCGGCTGCTTCTCGCCGGGCTGCTCACCACGGCCGGCTTCACGGCGGCCGCGCCCGCGCACGCGGCGGGCGAACAGGTCACCGCCTGGCTGACCACGACCGACGACACCGGCGGCCGCCACGTCGTACGCGGGCTCCAGGCCCAGGCGCCGTTCGCCTTCCAGTCCGGCAGCGGCGGAAGCGGCGAGAACATCACCGTCGACGAGAACACCCGCTACCAGACCTTCACCGGCGGCGGAGCCTCCTTCACCGACACCGCCGCCTGGCTGATGAACAGCAGTGGCGCGCTCTCGCAGTCGACGCGGGACGCCACGATGCGCAAGCTGTTCTCGCCGACGGACGGCATCGGGCTGTCCTTCCTGCGCAATCCGATGGGCGCGTCGGACCTCGCGCGGTTCGGCTACACCTACGACGACGTGCCGGCCGGGCAGAGCGACCCCAACCTGGCGCAGTTCTCGATCGCGCACGACCTGGCGGACGTGGTGCCGCTGACGAAGCAGGCGCTCCAGCTGAACCCGTCGCTGACGGTGATGGCCTCGCCGTGGACGGCTCCGGCCTGGATGAAGGACAGCGGGCAGCTCAACGGCGGCTGGCTGAAGTCCGAGGACTACGGGGCGTACGCCTCGTACTTCGTGAAGTACCTCCAGGCCTACCGGGACCAGGGCGTGCCGGTCTCGTACGTCACCGCGCAGAACGAGCCGACCTGCTGCTCGGGGTACCCCTCGATGAGCTGGAACGGCTCCGGGCTCGCCTACTTCACCAAGAGCGAGCTGCTCCCGAAGCTACAGGCCGCGGGCCTGTCCACCAAGGTCCTCGCCCACGACTGGAACTGGGACGTGTACGACTCGTACGCCGCCCCGACCGTCGACGACGCGGCGGTGCGCTCCCACCCGAACTTCGGCGGCATCGCCTGGCACGGGTACGGCGGGGACATCAACAAGCAGACGAGTGTGCACAACCAGTACCCGGGCCTGGACGCCTTCGGGACCGAGCACTCCGGCGGCACCTGGATCGCCAACCAGCAGCGCGAGGACATGCTCAACATCGTCGACTACACCCGCAACTGGGCGAAGTCGGTGACGAAGTGGTCGCTGGCCGTGGACCAGAACCGGGGTCCGCACAACGGCGGTTGCAGCACGTGCAGCGGACTGATCACCGTGCACAACGGCGACGGCGCGAGCGGGAGCGTCGACTACACGGTCGAGTACTACACGATGGGCCACCTGACGAAGTTCGTCCGGCCCGGCGCCCAGCGGATCGCGTCGACGGCGTCCGCGTCGGTGCCGAACGTGGCGTGGCGCAACCCCGACGGGTCGAAGGCGCTGATCGCGTACAACGACGCGTCCGCCGCGAAGACGATCACCGTCAACTGGGGTTCACAGCACGCCACTTACTCGCTGCCGGGCAAGACCTCGGCCACCTTCACCTGGTCCGGCACGCAGTCGGGCGGGGGCGGCGGCCAGTCGGGTTCCTTCGTCGGGCTCGCGGGCAAGTGCCTGGACGTGGCGGGCGGTTCGAGCGCCAACGGCGCGGCGGTGCAGCTCTACGACTGCAACGGCAGCGCGGCCCAGAAGTGGGCGGTGCAGGCCGACGGCTCGGTGCAGACCCTCGGCAAGTGCCTGGACGTGACCTCGGCCTCGACCGCGAACGGCGCCAAGGTCCAGCTGTACGACTGCAACGGGAGCGGCGCCCAGCGGTGGTCGTACAACGCCTCGACGGGTGACGTGGTCAACACCGCGGCGGACAAGTGCCTCGACGTGACCGACAACTCCTCGGCGAACGGGGCGCGGGCGCAGATCTGGACGTGCACGGGAGCGGCCAACCAGAAGTGGCATCTGCAGTAGGCCGCGGAGGTCCGGCGCGGGTCCCCGGCGCGGGGGGGGGGGGGGGGGGCCCCGCGCCCCCCCCCCCGCCCGGGGCCGGGCGGGCGGGCCGCGCCGGGGGGCCGCCCCGCCC
>NZ_JBHWEL010000103.1:8977-30288 GCF_042734135.1 Streptomyces sp. NPDC059668
CCGGGGGGGGGGGGGGGGGGGGGGGGCGGGGCGGGGGCGCGGGGGGGGTTTTCCACCCGCCCCTCGCCGGAGGCCCGTGCCGGCGGCTCGCGCTACGCGGCCGGTTCCACTCCCGCCCGCAGCAGCCCGTAGGTGCACGCGTCCTCCAGTGCCTGCCAGGACGCGGCGATGACGTTCTCGGCCACGCCGACCGTCGACCACTCGCCCGCGCCGTCGGAGGTGGAGATGAGCACGCGGGTCGTGGAGGACGTGCCGTGCTTGCCCTCCAGGATGCGGACCTTGTAGTCGACGAGTTCCAGCGTGGCGAGCTGGGGGTAGATCTTCTCCAGCGCGACCCGCAGCGCGCGGTCGAGGGCGTTGACGGGACCGTTGCCCTCGGCCGTGGCGACGATGCGCTCGCCCTTGGCGAAGAGCTTGACCGTGGCCTCGTTGGCGTGGGTGCCGTCGGGGCGGTCCTCGACGATGGCCCGCCAGGACTCGACCTCGAAGTAGGTGCGGGCCTTGCCCTCGGCCTCCGCGCGCAGCAGGAGCTCGAAGGACGCGTCGGCCGCCTCGTACGTGTAGCCCCTGAGCTCGCGCTCCTTGACCCGCTCGACGACCCGGCCCACCAGTTCGCGGTCACCGCCGAGGTCGATGCCGAGTTCCTTGCCCTTGAGCTCGATCGACGCGCGACCCGCCATGTCGGACACCAGCATCCGCATGGTGTTGCCGACCTGCTCGGGGTCGATGTGCTGGTAGAGGTCCGGGTCGACCTTGATCGCGGAAGCGTGCAGGCCGGCCTTGTGCGCGAAGGCCGAAACGCCCACATAGGGCTGGTGCGTCGAAGGTGTCAGGTTGACGACCTCCGCGATCGCGTGCGAGATCCTCGTCATCTCCCGCAGCGCGCCCTCGGGCAGCACCTGCTTGCCGTACTTCAGCTCCAGGGCCGCCACCACCGGGAACAGGTTCGAGTTGCCGACCCGCTCGCCGTAGCCGTTCGCCGTGCACTGCACGTGCGTCGCGCCCGCGTCGACGGCGGCCAGCGTGTTGGCGACCGCGCAGCCCGTGTCGTCCTGGGCGTGCATGCCGAGCCGGGCCCCGGTGTCGGCGAGGACGGTGGCCACGACCGCCTGGACCTGGGCCGGGAGCATGCCGCCGTTGGTGTCGCAGAGCACGACCACGTCGGCGCCCGCCTCGGAGGCGGCCCGGACGACCGCCTTCGCGTACGCGGGGTTCGCACGGTAGCCGTCGAAGAAGTGCTCGCAGTCGACGAAGACGCGGCGGCCCTGCGCGCGCAGGTAGGAGACGGTGTCGCGGACCATCTCCAGGTTCTCGTCCAGCGTCGTGCGCAGCGCGAGCTCGACATGGCGGTCGTGGGACTTGGCCACCAGCGTGATCACCGGGGCGCCGGAGTCCAGCAGCGCCTTGACCTGCGGGTCCTCGCTCGCCTTCGCTCCCGCCCGGCGGGTGGCGCCGAAGGCCACGAGCTGGGCGTGCTTGAAGTCGATCTCCTGCCGGGCGCGGGCGAAGAACTCGGTGTCGCGCGGGTTGGCCCCGGGCCAGCCGCCCTCGATGAAGCCCACCCCGAAGTCGTCCAGGTGCCGTGCGATGGCCAGCTTGTCCGCCACGGTGAGGTTGATGCCCTCACGCTGCGCGCCGTCGCGCAGGGTCGTGTCGAAGACGTGGAACGAATCGTCGAGCTCGCTGGTTTCGGTCATGGTGTCTGGCTCCTGTGTTGGATCTCGGTCTGTACCGGAATGACCGGCTCCACCGTCCCCCAATGATCCCTCGCGCTCCCTTCCCGGCTTGTGGTGGGCCAGGAAAACGAAAAACCTCTCGCGGGTGCGAGAGGTCTGCGCGCGGGTCGAGGACGACGGTGCCCGCCCGTACGTGGTGGTACGTGGCGGTCACTGCGGACCGGCGCGCCTGCTGCCCATAATCATGGCGAACGAGAGCACGGGGGCAGTCTGGCACAGCGCCGCCCCAGGACCCAGATCGTCTCAGGATGCGGGCGGTTCGTCCGTTTCCTGAGGCGGCTTCCGGCCATGGCCGTCCCGCTCCGGACCGCACCGGTACGGCGGGCAGCGGGCGGGGTCAGCCGAGCGTTTCGTCCAGGAACTCCTTGACGTGGCCGAGGGTCCGCTCCCGGTCGGTGCCGCGCAGTCCGATCGCCACGTGGATGGAGAAGCCGTCGAGCAGGGCCCGCAGCCGGGCGGCGAAGCGGTCCGGGTCGACCGCCCGGAACTCACCGCGCGAGACGCCCTCGGCGATCAGCGCCACCAGGTCCCGGTGCCAGGCACCCTCGATGGCGACCTGTCGCTCACGGGCGTCCTCGCCGGCGTTCTGCGAGTGGTTCCAGACCTCCAGCCAGAGCGTCCAGTGCGGGTCGCGGTGGCCGTCGGGGACATAGAGGCCGACGTACGCGTCCAGGCGGCCGCGAGCGGTGCCCCGCGCGGCGAGCAGCCGGCCGCGCTCGGCGCCGAGCCTGCCCTCGCTCCACTCCAGCGTCTGGAGCAGCAGTTCGTCCTTGGAACGGAAGTAGTAGAGGAGATGGCCGCTGCTCATCCCGACCTCGCGGCCGAGCGCGGCCATGGTGAGCTTCTCCAGACCGCGCTCGGCGATCATGCCCATGGCCACCCCGAGGACCTCCTCGCGGGGCGGTGCGGTGTTGCGGCGACGGGTCACGGGGCGGCCTCCACGGTCTCCGTACCTCCCGGGGCCCTGCCGGCCCCGGTGGTCCCCTCGGCCCGGCAGGGGCGGCGCCGGTGCCCGGCACAGAGCAGTACATTCACCCGTACGTTCTACCCGACCCCCGCTCGCGCGGGTTCGCGGGCCCCGCGGGGGTCTCAGACCTTCGGCTGCTGCTGGGTCACACAGTGGATGCCGCCCCCGCCGGCGAAGATCGTACGGGCGTCCACCAGGGTCACCGTCCGCTCGGGGAACAGTCCGCGGAAGATCCCGGCCGCGGTCTCGTCACGCGGGTCGTCGAAGCCGCACAGCACGACACCGCCGTTGCAGAGGTAGTGGTTGATGTAGGAGTAGTCCGCCCAGTGCCCGTCGGCCTCCAGGACGGTGGGGGCCGGGACCTCGACGACCTCCAGGGGGCGTCCGCGGGCGTCGGTCTGCGCCCTCAGCAGCCCGATGACCTCCTTCGTCACCTCGTGGTCGGGGTGCGCGGGATCCGGCTGGTGGTGCGCGACGACGACTCCGGGGCGGGCGAAGGCGGCCACGATGTCGACGTGCCCGAGCGTGCCGAAGCCGTACGGGGGGTAGTCGCCGGTCAGTCCGCGCGGCAGCCAGATCGCCTTGCGGGTGCCGAGGTGGGCGTGGATCTCCGCCTCGACCTGCTCGCGCGTCCAGTCCGGGTTGCGCTCCTGACCCAGCTGGACGGTCTCGGTGAGCAGGACGGTCCCCTCGCCGTCCACGTGGATCGCGCCGCCCTCGTTGACCAGCCGCGAGGCGTACGTCCGCGCGCCCGCGAGGTCCGATACCCGCGCGCCGATCTTGGCGTCGTGCTCCCAGCGCGCCCAGTCCTGGGCGCCCCAGCCGTTGAACGTCCAGTCCACAGCCGCCAGTTGTCCCTTCCCGTCGGTGAGGAAGGTGGGGCCGATGTCACGCATCCAGGCGTCGTCGAGCTCCCGTTCGACCGTGTCGACGCCGGGGCCGAGGAGCTCGGCGGCCTCCCGGGACTGCCCCGGCCCGCACACGACGGTGACCGGTTCGAAGCGGCGGACCGCGCGCGCCACCGACGCCCAGGCGGACCGCGCCCGAGCGAGGTCGTCCGGGTCGTCGAAGGTGGGGTTCGGGCCCGGCCACGCCATCCAGGTGCGCTCGTGCGCGTCCCACTCGGCGGGCATCCGGAAACCGTCGGAGGCAGGGGTCATGACGTGCACCTTCACAGGAAGTAGAGGCGGTTGAGGGATACGGAGTCGGCGGCCTCGGAGCGCAGCGGCTCACCGTCGAGGGTGACCAGGCCGGTGCGCTGGTCGACGTCGACGGCTCCCGTCCGGGAGTTGAGGCGCAGGTCGGCGGGGCCGATCCCGCGCGTGCCGCGCACGGCGACCCTGCGCCGGCGCGTCGGCATCCGGTCGTTGCCCTGGTCGAGGGCCGCCTGTGCGACGAAGGCCACCGAGATCTCGGCGGGTGTCGCACCGTGCGCGCCGAACTGCGGTCCCAGGACGAGGGGTTCACAGGTGTCGGTGGCGGCGTTCGGGTCGCCGACGACGCCGTACGCCGGGAAGCCGGACTTCAGGACCAGCTGCGGCTTGGCGCCGAAGAACTCCGGGCGCCACAGCACGATGTCGGCGAGCTTGCCGACCTCGATGGAGCCGACCTCGTGCGCGAGCCCGTGGGCGATGGCCGGGTTGATGGTGAGCTTCGCCATGTACCGCAGGACGCGTTCGTTGTCGTGGTCCTCCGGCGCGCCGAACTCGCTCTTCATCTTTCCGGCCATCGCGAAGGTACGGCGGACCGTCTCGCCCGCGCGGCCCATGCCCTGCGCGTCCGACGACGTGATGCCGATCGCGCCCAGGTCGTGCAGGACGTCCTCGGCGCCCATCGTCCCGGCGCGGATCCGGTCGCGGGCCATGGCGGCGTCACCGGGCAGGTCGGTCTTGAGGTCGTGGACGGAGACGATCATGCCGTAGTGCTCGGCGACCGCGTCCCGGCCGAAGGGCAGGGTGGGGTTGGTGGAGGAGCCGATGACGTTCGGGACGCCGGCCATCTTGAGGACGTTCGGGACGTGCCCGCCGCCGCAGCCCTCGATGTGAAAGGCGTGGATGGTCCGGCCGTCCAGCACCCGCAGGGTGTCCTCGACGGAGAGGCATTCGTTCAGCCCGTCGCTGTGCAGGGCGACCTGGACGTCGTGCTCCTCGGCGACGCGCAGCGCGGTGTCGAGGGCGCGGGTGTGGGCGCCCATGTCCTCGTGGACCTTGAAGCCGCTCGCGCCGCCCTCGGCGAGGGCCTCGACCAGGGGCGCGTCGGACGAGGACGAACCCCGGCCCAGGAAGCCGATGTTGACCGGCCACGCGTCGAACGCGGCGAAGGCGTGGCGCAGCGCCCAGGGCGAGTTGACGCCGACTCCCCACACCGGCCCGAACTCCTGGCCGATGACGGTGGTGACGCCGGAGGCGAGCGAGGCCTCCATGATGCGCGGCGACAGCAGGTGGACGTGGGTGTCGACGGCTCCGGCGGTGGCGATCAGCCCCTCGCCGGAGACGATGGACGTGCCCGTGCCCACCACGACGTCGACCCCGTCGAGGGTGTCGGGGTTCCCGGCCCGGCCGATCGAGCAGATCCGCCCCTCGCGGATGCCGATGGAGACCTTCCGGATCCCCTGTGCCGCGTCGATCACGACCACGTTGCTGATCACGACGTCGCAGGTGTCACGGACGGCGGCCGCCTTGAGGTGCAGTCCGTCACGGGCGGTCTTGCCGAAGCCGGCGAGGAACTCGTCGCCGTGCCGCTGGGAGTCCGACTCGACGCGGACGGTCAGCCCCGAGTCGCCGAGGCGGACGCGGTCGCCCGCGCGGGGGCCGTGGGTGGCGGCGTACTCGTACGGATTCATCGTTCGTTCCCTTCGGCTTCCCCGGCACCGGTTCCGAGGTATCCGCAGGCGGCCGCCCTGCGCAGGGCTTCCTCCCGGGCTCCGGGCGCGTCCAGCGGTCCGTCCACGAGTCCGGCGAAGCCGATCGCGACGCGCGCTCCGCCGATCGGGCGCAGGCCGACCTCGGCGCTCTCCCCGGGGCCGAAGCGGACCGACGAACCGGCGGGGACGGCGAGCCGCATCCCGTAGGCCGTGGCCCGCGGGAAGTCGAGCCGGGGGTTGGCCTCGAAGAAGTGGAAGTGCGAGGTGACGGAAACGGGCACGGTGGCGGTGTTGGTGACCGTGAGCCGCACGACCGCCTCGGGCTCGTTGTGCGCGGGCCCCGGCAGCAGGGCGCCCGGTCCCTCCTCCCCCAGTCCCGGGCCGAGGGGGTCGCTCACCACGGCGAGCCGGGACCCGTCGTCGAAGACGGCCTCGACGTGCACCTCGGTGACGATGTCGGCGACGCCGGGCAGAACGTCGTCCGGGCCGAGCACGGACCGGGCCGCCTCGATGGCCTCGGCGAGCCGGCGTCCGTCGCGGGCCGCCTCGCACACGGTGTCCGCGATGAGCGCGGTCGCCTCGGGGACGTTGAGCCTCAGACCGCGGGCCCGGCGGGCCCGGGCCAGCTCGGCCGCGCCGAAGAGCAGCAGCCGGTCACGTTCCGTGGGGGTCAGTCTCACGACGCGGCACCTCCTTGCCTTCCACCGATTCCCTGTCTTCCACTGATTAGAACAACACTCTAAACAGGGGATGGGCAAGAGGGAAACATTGACAGGCGGTGAGCCATTGACGGGCACGCCCGGGAAGCGACACATTGAACGTCGCTCTAAACAACCGGGCGGCGGATCGAAGGAGACCAGCCATGCCGATAGAACAGCGCGGAGTCGACACCATCCCCGACGAGGAGCGGACCAGCGGTCCGCGCGACCTCGTGTCGATCCTGCTCGGCTCCAACCTCTGTCTCGGCGTGATCATCTTCGGCTGGCTGCCGCCGTCCTTCGGGCTCGACTGGTGGTCCTCGGTGAGCTCGATCGTGGCCGGCACGGTGATCGGCACGGCGCTCACCGCTCCCCTGGCGCTGGTCTCGCTGCGCACGGCGACCAACCTCTCCACCTCCTCCGGCGCCCAGTTCGGGGTGCGCGGGCGGCTGGTCGGCTCGGTCGTCGGGCTGCTGCTCGCCCTCGGCTACACCGCGCTGACCGTGTGGATCGGCGGCGACGTGATGATCGGCGTCCTGCACCGGCTGTTCGGACTCCCGGCGGGCGGTCTCTCCTACGCCGTCGTGTACGCGCTCCTCGCCGCCGCCACCGTCGCGGGCGCCGTCTACGGCTACCGGGTGCTGCTCGCCATGTCCCGTGTCCTCGCCGTGGGCATGACCGCGCTGCTCGCCCTCGGCGTCCTCGCGTACGCGCCGCACTTCACCACCGCCGCGCTCCCGGAGGCCGGCGGCTACCTGCTCGGCTCGTTCTGGCCGACCTGGCTGCTGGCGGCGGTCGCGGCGGGCCTGTCCGGACCCATCGCGTTCATCACCCTGCTCGGCGACTACACCCGGTACATCTCCCCGTCCCGGCACTCCTCGCGCACGGTCCTGCACGCCACCTGGCTGGGCCTGATCGCCGGTCTGCTCGTCCCCCAGCTCTTCGGGACCTTCACGGCGTACGCGGCCCGCGCCGCCCTCGACTACGCGGGACCGCTGGTCTCCGCCTCCCCGGCCTGGTACCTGGTCCCGCTCCTGCTCGCCGCCTCCGCGGGCTCGGTCGGCAACGCCGGGCTGATGCTCTACTCGATGGGCCTGGACCTGGACGCGATCCTGCCGCGGGCCTCGCGCGCCCGGGCCACCGTCACGGTCGCCGTCGTCGCCACCGTCTGTGTCTTCGTCGGCCACTACGCCTGGAACGCGCAGTCCGCGATGACGTCCTTCGTCCTTCTCCTGACGGCCATCGGCACCCCGTGGGCGGTCATCACCCTCATCGGCTTCGCCCGCAGCCGCGGGAGCTACGACCCGGACGCCCTCCAGGTCTTCAACCGCCGCTCCCGGGGCGGGATCTACTGGTACCGGGCCGGCTGGAACGTCCGCGCGACGGTCTCCTGGGTGCTCGGCGCCTCCGTCGGCCTGCTCGCCGTGTCCCTCCCCACGTACGAGGGACCACTGCTGTCCCTCACCGGCGGGGTGGACTGCAGCTTCGTCCTGTCGGGGCTGGTCGGGGGGGTCGCTTATCTGGTGATGTCCCCGAAGGCGACGGTGTCGGACCGGGTCGGGACCGCGCAGGAACTGGCTCGCGCCGAAAGCGGACTGTGAGACGTCCGCCGGGGAGTGGCGAGCGGAGGAGCTCGGACGGCGACGGCTCGCCCTGCTGCGTACGGATATGACAGCCTCTCGCCCCCACATGGACGCCTCTTGAGAGCGATCACCTGACGGTGCGCCCCCGACCTCCGAGGATCGGGGGCGCATGCCTCCCGGCCTGACAGGCCTCTGCGGCTAGTTGATGAGCAGCACGGCCAGCATCGCCAGCCAGCACAGTGAGACAAAGGCCGGGAGCACCACCATCACAAGACCCGTCGGTGATGAGTGCAGCCATGCCGTCCCGGGCTCGGCCATCTGCCGTCCCACGATCCGGTGCCCGCCGTGCCAGGCCATGTACTCCTCCAAATCCACGACCGAGCTCTTACGGGCCTGCAGATACCTCCGCCCGAACCGCAACATGATGGCGAATGCCAGCGCTGACGCGAACCCGATCACTGTGATGATCACGGCAACGCCCTGCGCCATTCCCTCCGACTTCGCGCCCTCCTTGCCCAGCGTGAACGCCAGCGTGGCCGCGAGGCCTGCCGTGATGTAGAGGAAGTTGTTGAGCTTGTTCCAGTTGATGATGTCCTCGTGTTTGTACAGATCCACGGCGATCCCGTACTGCGTCTGCAGCATCGACTCGCGCGGCTTCCGCCACACCCACACCACCCGCAGCCGGCCGTCCGGCGGTCGCAGCCGGGTCAGCTCCTCGAACCCGAGCTTTCGGTGAAACCGTGTCGAGGCCTCGTTGAGCGGCTCACTCACCACCGCCGCGATCACCGGGTTGGTCGTCCACTGCCCCAGCACATGGTGGTAGAGCTGCGACGCGACCCCCTGCCGTGCCGCATCACGGGCCACACACACCTGCTTGATCACCAGAAAGCTGCCGAGCGTGGTCTTGATCCGTTGGTTCAGCCACTCGTCGGGTTTGATCCGCTCGTCGCTGTACGCCAGCAGAAATCCGAGGACATCGGCCCCCTTCATCGCCACATAGAAATGCTCGGCACTCACCAGCTCCGCCCGATACACGTCCTCCGTGTAGCCCGAGACCAAGAACCCGTCCCGGCTCGCGACGGCCGGATCAGTGCCCTCCAGGCTCCTGGACTGCGCCAGTTCGAGAATCCTCGGGACATGGTCCTGAGTCGCCCGCACGATCTCGATCTTCTCCATGGCCGGCACGGTCACGCCTTCACCCCCGGTACGAATGAATGCACCAAACTACCTTCGGCCGTGCACACTTGACGATCCATCGCATGAGCGAGTGTCTCCGCCGCAGGCCATCGGACGTGGGGGCTGTACGGACGAGTGCCCCAGTGATGGAGGGCTCAGGCGCGTCGGATCGGGCAGGAAATGCCGATGATCATGACGGCCAGCCAAGAACTGGCGGTGGGCGCATGACACAACCCGGCGCCCCGTCACGGCACCGGTGCCGTGCACACGGCCCGTCGAACGAACCGCCGGTCCCCGTACTCCTGTCGGGGAGAGGGGGACCGGCGGGACGTGTGGGTCGTCGGGGGCCGAGCGGGCCCGGGCTAGCCCAGCGGGTGCATCCAGCCGTGCCGGTCGGCGCTGATGCCGCGCTGGATGTCGAGGAGCGCCTCGCGCAGCCTCATGGTGACCTCGCCGGGCTCGCCGCCGGACTGCTTCCACTCGGCGCCGGTGCGCTTGACCGTGCCGACGGGGGTGATGACCGCCGCGGTGCCGCAGGCGAAGACCTCGGTCAGCGTGCCGTTCTCGGCGTCGCGCTGCCACTGGTCGATGGAGACGCGGCCCTCACGGGACTCGTAGCCGAGGTCGCGGGCCACGGTGAGCAGGGAGTCGCGGGTGACGCCCTCCAGGATGGAACCGGTGAGCGAGGGGGTGACGATCACCGGCTTCTCGCCGGGCGCGCCGCCGTACACGAAGTACAGGTTCATGCCGCCGAGCTCCTCGATCCACTGGTGCTCGACCGCGTCGAGGTAGCAGACCTGGTCGCAGCCCTTGGCGGCGGCCTCGGCCTGCGCGAGCAGCGAGGCGGCGTAGTTGCCGCCGGTCTTGGCGTCGCCCATGCCGCCGGGGACGGCGCGGACGCGGTCCTCGGAGAGCCAGATGGAGACCGGCTTCACGCCGCCCGGGAAGTAGGCGCCGGCCGGGGAGGCGATGACCAGGAACAGGTACTCGTTGGCGGGCTTCACCCCGAGGCCGACCTCGGTCGCGATCATGAACGGGCGCAGGTAGAGGGACTCCTCGCCGCCGTGCCGCGGGACCCAGGCCCTGTCCTGCTGGACGAGCACGTCACAGGCCTCGATGAACGTCTCCACGGGGAGCTCCGGCATGCCGAGCCGACGGGCGGAGGCCTGGAAGCGGCGGGCGTTCTTGTCCGGGCGGAAGGTGGCGACGGAGCCGTCGGGCTGACGGTAGGCCTTGAGGCCCTCGAAGATCTCCTGCGCGTAGTGCAGGGTCATGTTCGCCGGGTCGAGGGAGAGCGGGCCGTACGGAACGAGCTGACCGTCGTGCCAGCCGCGGCCCTCGGTCCACTTGATCGTCACCATGTGGTCGGTGAAGTGGCGGCCGAACCCGGGGCTGGTGAGAAGCGCCTCGCGCTCCGCATCCGAGCGGGGCTGCGAGGAGGGCTTGAGCTCGATCGTGGGCGTCGTCATGAGTGGTTGTCCTTCACCGGTTGTGTGTGACGGGCCGCGCTCACGCCTGTACTGCCAGTGGCCAGTGCTAGGACGTCCGAGCATTCCCTCATTCAGCGGCTCCGCGTTCGATTATCGCGCGAGTATCGCGCGCTCGGGGCCGTGGACGAAAACGGGGTGAATGCGGCCCATGGGGTTGCCCAGGGGTTGATGGTGGCACCCGGCGAGGGCAGAAGAAAAGCCGCCGGGCGCGGTTGCGACCCGGCGGCTGCTTCGTTGGGGTGAGCGCGCGGGGTCAGCCGGCTACTCGTACGGCGAGCGCGTCGCCGATCTCCTCGGTGCTGCGGGCGGGCTGCCCGACGCGCTCGGCGAGGTCCGCGGAGACGGCTTCCTCGATGCGGGCGGCCTCGGGCTCGTAGCCGAGGTGGCGCAGCAGGAGGGCGACGGACAGCACGGTGGCGCTGGGGTCGGCCTTGCCCTGACCAGCGATGTCGGGCGCCGAGCCGTGCACGGGCTCGAACATCGAGGGGAACTCGCCGCTCGGGTTGATGTTGCCGGAGGCGGCGACGCCGATGCCGCCGGAGACGGCCGCGGCGAGGTCGGTGATGATGTCGCCGAAGAGGTTGTCGGTGACGATCACGTCGAAGCGCGCGGGGTCCGTGACGAGGTAGATCGTCGCGGCGTCCACGTGGATGTAGTCCGTGGTGACCTCGGGGAACTCCGCGGCCACCCTGTTGAAGACGTTCGTCCAGAGGTGGCCGGCGAAGGTCAGGACGTTGTTCTTGTGGACCAGCGTCAGCTTCTTGCGCGGGCGGGCCTGGGCGCGGGCGAAGGCGTCGCGGACGACGCGCTCGACGCCGAAGGCCGTGTTGACGGAGACCTCGGTGGCGACCTCGTGCTCGGTGCCCTTGCGGATGGTGCCGCCGTTGCCGGTGTACGGGCCCTCGGTGCCCTCGCGGACCACCACGAAGTCGATCTCGGGCTGGCCGGCCAGCGGGGTGGCGACCCCCGGGAGCAGCTTCGAGGGACGCAGGTTGACGTGGTGGTCGAAGGCGAAGCGCAGCTTGAGCAGGAAGCCCCGCTCCAGGACGCCGGACGGGACCGAGGGGTCGCCGATCGCGCCGAGCAGGATCGCGTCGTGCTGCTTCAGGGCGTCGAGGTCGGCCTCGGTGAGGGTCTCACCGGTCGCGTGGTACCGCCGGGCGCCGAAGTCGAAGTCCTTGGTCTCCAGCTTCACGTCCTGCGGAAGGACGGCGGAGAGCACCTTCAGCCCCTGGGCCACGACCTCCTGGCCGATGCCGTCACCGGGGATCACTGCGAGATTGATGCTGCGAGACATGAAGGCACCGTACTCCCTGTCCCATGGGATGACACACGATGTCCGCCATACGGACGGTCCGGTGTCGCCGCACACCAACCCGTCACCCTGCGTTCACTCGTACGTGTGACGCCCGTTGGGACTCGCTGGGAAGTTCTCAAACATGGACACTCCCGACGTCGGCATCCCCGAGCAGCTCGCGCGCCGTATGAGCATGGCCGAGCAGCACGAGTACCTGCGGACGAAGCTCACCCGGCGGCGCGCGCTGACCGCGGCGAGCGCCTTCGCCGGCGGTGGGCTGCTGGCCGGCTGCGCGTCCGGGCCGGAGAGCCCGCCGCGGACGTCGGTCCCGAGGACGGGCGCCGCCACCGGGCAGGTGCCCGGTTCCGCCGTCACCCCCTTCGGCCGTCATCTCGCCTTCGGCGCGGACCCGAAGACCCAGATGCGGATCTCCTGGCAGGTGCCGGTGGCGGTCCGCAAGCCCTATGTGCGGGTGGGGCTGACGCCCTGGGGGCTGAGCCGGAAGATCGAGGCGGAGGTCCGTGACCTGCACACGCCGGGCCTGGCCGGACAGCGGTTCGCGCTGGACCAGTACTACCTGCACGCGGCGCTGGACAACCTGCGGCCCGGCACGACGTACTACTACGGAGTCGGCCACGAGGGGTTCGACCCCGCGTCACGGGAGCGGCACTCCACGGTCGGCTCCTTCCGCACCGCGCCCGCGCGTCCGGAGAGGTTCGTCTTCACCGCCTTCGGCGACCAGGGCGTCACTCCCGACGCGCTCGCCAACGACAAGGTGCTGCTCGGCCGGCATCCGGCCTTCCATCTGCACGCGGGCGACATCTGCTACGCGGACTCGGTGGGCCTCGGCGCGAAGTCCGACGTCTACGAACCCAGCGCCTGGGACCTGTTCCTCAAGCAGACCGAGCCGGTGGCGAAGTCGGTGCCGTGGATGGTGACGACCGGCAACCACGACATGGAGGCCTGGTACTCGTCGAACGGGTACGGCGGCCAGTCGGCACGCTGGTCCCTCCCGGACAACGGCTTCGACGCCCGCCGTGCGCCGGGCGCGTACTCCTTCACGTACGGCAACGTCGGGATCGTGGCGCTGGACGCGAACGACGTGTCGTACGAGATCCCCGCCAATCGGGGCTACACGGACGGACGGCAGACGGCCTGGCTCGACAGGCGCCTCGGTGAGCTGCGCGGGAGCGTCGACTTCGTGGTGGTCTTCTTCCACCACTGCGCCTACTCGACCTCGACCCACGCCTCCGACGGCGGTGTGCGGGACGCCTGGCTTCCGCTGTTCGCCAAGCACCAGGTGGATCTGGTGATCAACGGGCACAACCACGTGTACGAGCGCACCGACGCCGTCCGGGGCGGCACGGTGGGCAGGCCGGTGCCGGTCGGCGCGTCGACCGATCCAACACGCGACGGGATCGTGTACGTCACGGCGGGCGGCGCGGGCAAGAGCCTGTACCGGTTCCCCGCGGGGGTGAAGGACAGTTACGAGGGGAAGGTCACGCGCCACGAGCCCGTGGGGACCTTCCACTGGACGAAGTCCCGGCAGCAGCAGCACGACACCGTGGAGTGGTCGCGCGTGCGCTACACCGGGTATTCCTTCCTCTCGGTGGAGGCGGAGACCGGCGCGAAGCCGAGGCTCAAGGTGTCGGCGCTCGCCCAGGACGGCAGGCGGATCGACTACTTCGAGGTGCGGCGCGGAGCGTGACCCCGCGCCGCACCCCGTTCGGGTGCGGCTCCCGGCTGATGGGTGGGACGGCTCGTGGCACCGCGCGACCCGGCGGGCCGGGGCGCGGTGGACGGGCGGGGGAGGCGGGCCTCAGTGGCCCGTCTCACCGCCGTTGTCCCTGCGGTCCAGGGCGCGCTGAAGGGCGGCGGCCGCGTTCTTGCGGTCGGACTCACTCGAACGGGAAACGTGACGGACTCGGCGGACGGTCGTCTCGGCCATGATGAATCGACTCCTTAGCCTCCGGAGGACCCGGGACGGGCGGCCGGAAGTGCGGTGAGGGATTACGAGACGCCGGAAGGGGCGGGGAGCGGTGCCGCAGGGGTTGCCTGCCAGGGGCTCCGGCTCACGACCGCCATTCGCTTGGTCTAGCGAGACGTTCGGCTCCTACCAAGCTAAGCGAGGACGGAGCATCTGTCTCCATGATTACTCGGACTTCCTACTATCTGAGACGGCGGATCGGGTCACCCGGGCCTGACCAGCACCGACGGTCCGGACGGGGCCGGGCCTCGCGGCGGGGCGACGGGACGGCGGTCACAGCACGTCCCCCTCCCGCCAGTCGAAGACCAGTTCGTGGGCCGGGTCGAGGGCGCCGTGCAGAGGGCGGCCGACGGTGCTCGCGGTGCCCGCGGCGGCGACGGGCCGTACGTAGGTGCTGCCCTCCTCGTCCGGCAGGCGCACGACACCCCCCGGTCCCAGGGCGCAGATCCGGCCCGGCCACAGCTGCCAGCCCCGAGCCGCGTACAGGGGGCCGCCGTCCTCGCTCGCGGAGAGCGCGCCCAACGCGTAGGAGCCCTCGATCACACGTTCCAGAGCCGCCATGACCCGGCCGCCATGACCCCGTCGGCGCACATCGGCCCGTACGCCCACCGCCTCCACGTAGCCCACCCGCAGCGAGCGCCCGCGGTGCAGCACCCGGCGCTGGATCACGGAGCCGTGGCCCGCGAGACCCTTGTCGTCGTGCACGAGGGCGTGGATGCCGCCGAGGCCGTGGTCCCAGTCCTCGTCACCGAAGTCCCCGCCGAAGGCGTCGTCCAGGAAGGCGCGGACCGCGTGGAGTTCGGCGGGCGCGAGGTCCGCGGTGTGGGCGGTCCGCAGTCGGGTGGCCATCCGCCCAGTATCCCGGCGCCCCCCGTGGCCGTCGATCGCCTCGCGCGCCGGTCCGCCGCCCGGTGCGGGCGGGGCAGGGCGAGGCGGGACGGGCGGTACGGCGTCGGCGGCGGAGACGCGCGCGGGCCGGCCGGCCGCCCTGATCGGCGACCGCCCGGCCCGCGTCAGACTGCCCGTGGGCGTCAGCCCATGTGGGGGTACGTGTAGTCGGTCGGCGGGACCAGCGTCTCCTTGATGGCGCGGGTCAGCGTCCAGCGCATCAGGTTCTGCGGAGCGCCCGCCTTGTCGTTCGTGCCGGAGGCACGGCCGCCGCCGAAGGGCTGCTGGCCGACGACGGCGCCGGTCGACTTGTCGTTGATGTAGAAGTTGCCCGCGGCGTAGCGGAGCTTCTCCATCGTGTACGCGGCGGCCGCGCGGTCGCCCGAGACGACCGAGCCGGTCAGCGCGTAGTCGGAGGCCGACTCCATCTGGGTCAGCATCGCGTCGTACGCGTCGTCCTCGTAGACGTGCACGGCGAGGAACGGACCGAAGTACTCCGTCTTGAAGACCTCGTTCTCCGGGTCCGAGCACTCCACGACCGTGGGACGCACGAAGTAGCCGACCGAGTCGTCGTACGAGCCGCCCGCGACGACCGTGCAGGACGGGTCGGACTTCGCCCGGTCGATCGCCGCCTTGTTCTTGGCGAACGACCGCTCGTCGATGACGGCGCCGATGAAGTTCGACAGGTCGGTGACGTCACCCATGGTCAGGCCGTCGATCTCGGCGGCGAACTCCTCCTTGAACCCGGAGTTCCAGATGGACGCCGGGATGTAGGCGCGGGAGGTCGCCGAGCACTTCTGGCCCTGGTACTCGAAGGCACCGCGGGTCAGGGCCGTCTTGAGGATCGCGCGGTCGGCCGACGGGTGGGCGACCACGAAGTCCTTGCCGCCGGTCTCGCCCACCAGGCGCGGGTACGAGCGGTACTTCTCGATGTTGCTGCCGACGGTCTTCCACAGGTACTGGAAGGTCTTGGTCGACCCGGTGAAGTGGATGCCCGCGAGGTCGCGGTGCTCCAGCGCCACCTCGGAGACCTCGATGCCGTCACCGGTGACGAGGTTGATGACGCCCTTGGGCAGACCGGCCTCCTCCAGGAGCTGCATGAGCAGCACCGCGGCGTGGGTCTGGGTCGGGGACGGCTTCCAGACGACGACGTTGCCCATCAGCGCGGGGGCCGTCGGCAGGTTGCCCGCGATCGCCGTGAAGTTGAACGGCGTGATCGCGTAGACAAAGCCTTCGAGCGGGCGGTGGTCGAGGCGGTTCCAGACGCCCGGCGAGTTGGCCGGGGGCTGCTCGGCGAGGATCTGCCGGGCGTAGGCGACGTTGAAGCGCCAGAAGTCGACCAGTTCGCAGGGGCAGTCGATCTCGGCCTGCTGGGCCGTCTTCGACTGGCCGAGCATCGTGGAGGCCGCGAGGGTCTCGCGCCAGGGGCCGGCCAGCAGTTCGGCCGCGCGCAGGATGATCGCGGCGCGGTCGTCGAAGGACATCGCGCGCCAGGCGGGCGCCGCCGCGAGGGCCGCGTCGATGGCGTCCTGGGCGTCGGCCCGGGTGGCGTGCGCGCCGGTGCCGATGACGGCCTTGTGGTTGTGCGGCTGCACGACCTCGAAGCGCTCACCGCCACCGAGCCGCTTCTCGCCGCCGATGGTCATCGACAGCTCGATCGGGTTCTCGGCCAGCTCCTTGAGCCTGGCCTCCAGACGGGCGCGCTCCGGCGAGCCGGGGGCGTAGCCGTGCACCGGCTCGTTGACGGGGGTGGGGACCTGGGTCACAGCGTCCATGGTTTCCGTAACTCCTTAGTGAGCGGTGGTTCGGACTCAGCCCTTGGTGAGGATCGAGCGCGCGAAGAAGAGCAGGTTGGCGGGCTTCTCCGCGAGGCGGCGCATGAAGTACCCGTACCAGTCGGTGCCGTACGCGGTGTAGACCCGCATGCGGTGGCCCTCGGCGGCGAGCCGCAGGTGCTCCTCGCCGCGGATGCCGTAGAGCATCTGGAACTCGTACTCGTCGAGCTTGCGGCCGGCCCTGCGGGCCAGTTCCTGGGCGATGGAGATCAGGCGCGGGTCGTGGGACCCGATCATCGGGTAGCCCTCGCCCTCCATCAGGACGCGCAGGACGCGGACGTAGGCCTTGTCGGTCTCGGCCTTGTCCTGGTACGCGACCTCGGCGGGCTCCTTGTAGGCGCCCTTCACGAGGCGTACGCGGCTGCCGTTCGCGGCGAGGCGGCGGGCGTCGGCCTCGGTGCGGAACAGGTAGGCCTGGATGACGCAGCCGGTCGCGGGGAAGTCCTTCCGCAGCTCCTCGTGGATGGCGAACATCGAGTCGAGGGTGGTGTGGTCCTCGGCGTCCAGCGTGACCGTGGTGCCGATCGCGGCCGCGGCCTCGACGACCGGGCGGACGTTGGCGAGTGCCAGCTCGTGGCCGCCCTCCAGCGCCTGGCCGAACATCGAGAGCTTGACGGACATCTCGGCCTTGGTGCCGAGGTCCAGTTCCTTGAGGTGCTCGATGAGCTCCAGGTAGGCATCGCGGGCGGCGAAGGCCTGGTCGCGCGTGGTGATGTCCTCGCCGACGACGTCCAGGGTGACCGAGAGGCCCTTGGCGACGGCGTCCTGGACGACCGGGACGACCTGGTCGACGGTCTCACCGGCGATGAAGCGGGCGACCACCTGCTTGGTGCCGGGGGCCGCCGACACGAGACGGCGCATGCGGTCGCTGCGCGACGCGGCGAGAATCACGGGACCCAGCACGGGCACCTCCACGGAAAGTACGGACGGCCGCGAACCCCCGCACAACAGGCGGGGACGGCACGGGGAACCACCGTGAAACCTAAGGATCCCCCCGATCCTCGGCCATCGACAGCTGTCACGCATCCGTGCCCTGGATCTCAGACATCTGTATGAAGGCCTCCGGGTGATGGGGGAGAATGCCCATGTGACGGGCGATTTCAAGGCGGGCAGAACGGCCGGCGGCGGCGAGTACCAGGAGCTGGTCGACGAGATCTCGGCACTGCTCGACGCCCCCGCGACCCTGGAGAACCGGGACTTCGAGCTGATCGCCTTCGCCGCGTACGGGGGCGACGACGATTTCGACGCGGCCGCCCTCGACCCCGTCCGTACCCGCTCGATCCTGACCCGCCGTTCCACCCCGGCCGTCCGCGCCTGGTTCGAGGGCTTCGGCATCGCCCGGGCCACCGGTCCGGTGCGCATCCCGCCGACCCCGGAGGCGGGGGTCTACCGGGGACGCGTCTGCCTGCCCGTACGCCATCGGGGTGTCGTGCTCGGATACGTGTGGCTGCTGGACGACGACCCCGGGCCGGCGCAGGAGCGGCTGGACGCCGCGATGGGGGTCGCCTCCCGCATCGGCGCGCTGCTCGCGGACGAGGCGCAGGCGGGCGCGGACCTGACGCGCGAACTGCGGGCCGTGCTCACCGCCGAACGGGGCTGGCAGCGGGAAATGGCCGTGGCCGAACTGCGCACGGCCCTCGGCCCGCGCGGTGAGGGCCTGCACACGCTGGTGTGCGTCGCGCCGTGGCCCTCGGCCGACCCGGACGACGCGCCCTCGGCCCGTACGGTGCCGGGCGCCACCGCTCTGTGCACGGTTCCGTGGAGCGGCGGTGCCGCCGTCGCCGACGGGACGGAGCCCGGCTGGAGCCTGGCGCTGCTGGTCCGGCTGCGCTCCCCCGAGGTGCTGGCGCCGGCGCTGACGGCGGCCGCCCGGTTCGTACGGGAGGCGGCGGGGGAACACCCGGGAGGCGCCGCGGCCCCCGGGGCACGGGCGGCGGCCGGGGTCGCCGGGGCGCGGGTGGGGCTCGCGGAGCTGGGGGCCGGCTGGCAGGAGGCGTCCGCCGCCGCCCGCGCGGTCCTCGCCGATCCCCGCCTCGGCCCGGTCGCCGAGTGGTCGTCGATCGGCCCGTACCGCCTCCTCACCACCCTGCCTCCGGAGGCCGCCCGGGACCCCGCGGTCCATGCCCTCCTCTCGCCCGCCCACCGCGAACTCGCCCGCACCGCCGAGGTGTTCCTCGACCGCGCGGGCCAGGCCGGGCGCACCGCGGCCGAGCTGGGCATCCACCGGCAGACGCTCTACTACCGCCTCTCCCGCGTCGAACAGCTGACGGGCCTCGACCTGGACGACGGGGAGGACCGCCTGCTGCTGCACATGGCGCTCAAGGCGGCACGGCTGTGAGGAGCGCGGGGCACCCGCTCCCCCGCCCGGCCGAAGTCACCGGGACCGGCGAACGGACCGCCGGGAACGGTCACGAGGACACCGCGTCGTCGCGCCGCGCGGTCCCCGCCGCCTCGATCACGCGGCGCAGCCCCTCCGTCAGGTCGTCCGCGGTCGACGCGCTCGCCGGGTCGAAGAGCCACTGCACCATCAGCCCGTTGAGAAGCGCCTGGTAGAAGCCGCCGACGGATTTCACGGTCCGCTCGTCGAGGGTCTCCTCGTCCAGGCCCAGCAGCATCGCGGTCAGCCCGGCGCGCCCCTCGGTCTGCGCCTGCGCCATCAGGTCGCGCAGCTGAGGGACCCGCTCCCCCTGTGTCACGACCTCCATGCTGGCCGCCCAGACGGGCCGGTACTCCTCGAAGTTGTCCAGCATCCGCGCCCACACGCTGTGGAAGCGCTCCACGGAACCTCCGGGGGTGTCCTCCCGCTCCGGATGATGGCCCGACTTCTCGCCCCACTCCTGCACGAGTTCCACGAACGCCTGGGTGAGCAACGCGTCCTTCGACCCGTAGTGGTAGCCGATGGACGCCAGGTTCGTCCCCGACGCCTTGACGATGTCGCGCGCGGTCGTGCGCACGAATCCCTTCTCCAGCAGGCAGCGCTTGGCGCCTTCGAGCAGATCCTCACGGTGTCCCATGCGGGTCACCCTACCCCGATCCATACAAACGTCCCATACAGCCGTCACATACAATCGTTTTATACATGCGTACTAGACACGCGTATATGACGCCCGTACAGTTCCTGCCATGACGAACCCGACGCGCACGACCCCCGCACCCGGCGCCCGCGCCGGCCGCCGCGAATGGACCGCCCTCGGTGTCCTGATGCTTCCGCTGCTCCTCGTCTCCATGGACGTCTCGGTCCTCTACTTCGCGATCCCCGCGATCGGCGCGGACCTGGAACCGAGCGGCACCCAGCAACTGTGGATCTTCGACATCTACGCGTTCGTGCTCGCCGGCCTGCTGATGACGATGGGATCGCTCGGCGACCGCATCGGCCGCCGCCGGCTCCTCCTGTTCGGCGCCGCCGCGTTCGGTGCGGCCTCCGCCCTCGCCGCCTACGCCGACAGCGCGGAGACGCTGATCGCGGCCCGCGCGCTGCTCGGCGTCGGCGGCGCGACCCTGATGCCGTCGACGATGGCGATCATCCGCACGATGTTCACGGACCCCGGTCAGCGCGCGAAGGCGATCGGCCTGTGGTCCGGTGTCATGACGGCGGGCGTCGCGCTCGGCTCGGTGATGAGCGGAGTGCTGGTGCGGTACTTCTGGTGGGGCTCGGTCTTCCTGGTCAACCTGCCCGCGATGGCGCTGCTGCTGGTCCTCGGCCCCGTCCTGCTCCCCGAGTCCAGGAACCCGCTGCCGGGCCGCTTCGACCTGCCGAGCGTCCCGCTGTCGCTGGCCGCCGTGCTGCCCATCATCTACGGCATCAAGGAAATCCCCTCCGAGGGCTGGAAGTTCGAGTACGTCCTGGCGATCCTCGTCGGCCTCCTCTTCACCGCCCTCTTCGTCCGGCGTCAGCGCACCGCCGAATCCCCGCTGATCTCCCCCGAGTTGTTCCGCGGCCGCGGCTTCGCGCCCGCCGTCGTCCTCAACCTCGTCTCCTCGTTCGGAATGATGGGCTCGGCGTACTTCACCACCCAGTACCTCCAGTCGGTGCTGGGCAAGAGCTCCATGGAGGCCGCCCTGTGGGCGCTGCTCCCGACCGTCCTGGTGGGCGTCGCCGCGCCGGTGGCCGCGCAGTTGGTACAGAAGGGCGTGCACCGCGCCCATGTCGTCTCCGGCGGATTCGTCCTCGGCGCCTGCGGCTACGGGCTGCTGGCACTCACCGGCACGGACTCGCTGTGGTGGGCACTCGCCGGAGCCGGTGTCCTCGCCGCCGGCATCGTCGTCGTCATGTCCCAGATGATGGACCTGGCGCTGAGCACGGTCCCCGTCGGCAACGCGGGCTCCGCCTCCTCCCTGCTGGAGACCGGCGCCGAGTTCGGGGGCGCGCTGGGCATGGCCGTCCTCGGCTCGATCGGCACGGCGGTCTACCGCCACGGGATTCCGTCCGGCGCCCCCGACCCGGCCCGCGAGACCCTGGGCGGCGCCCTCGCGGTGGCCCGCCACCTGCCCGGCGACACGGGCGGGGCCCTGGTCCGGACGGCCCGCGAGGCCTTCACCGACGGGATGCACGCGGCGGCGATCGCGGGGGCGGTGCTGTTGCTGGGCGCGGCGGTACTCGCGTCGGTGACGCTTCGGAGGGTGCGGGTTCGGGAGGGTGCGGGTGAGGTCCCTCAGGCGGAGGGGGCTGCCGCCTGACCTCCCGCCGACCAGCTGGGTCTCGCCCCATCCGTCCCTGGGGGCTCCGCCCCCAGACCCCCGCCGGCCTTAAGGGCCTTGTCCTCAATCGCCGGACGGGCTGGTGATGCGGGC
>NZ_JBHWEL010000104.1:0-18390 GCF_042734135.1 Streptomyces sp. NPDC059668
CACGGCAACGCTCGCGATCCCGGCATCCCGGCACGCCCGGGCCACGCGGACAGCGATTTCGCCACGGTTGGCGATGAGCACCTTGCGCACGATGGCTCCCTCCTTGAAACAAGCCGAGTTTAGGGACTGCCGACACGGCCTTTCGACCCGTCCCCAATGGTGAGCTTGCCCACACGGAGCGTGATTCGAGGCTCGCTCGACCCGCGAGATCCCTTGTCACACCGCGGTACGCAGGAATCCTTGGTTGAACCCTAGCCCTCCTGTGTGGCCAAGGTCTCTGTGCGGCTGTGCCGCGCCGCACATCGTTTCTTTGTGGAGTCCCTACGAATGGCCCAATGATTCTTTGCCCTCGGCAGAACCCTTGTCCCGAGGTTTACCCGTTAGTAGCGTTCAGGATGTCTCGAACGTACTTGGGGTAACAGCACTCGGAAGTGGGTGGGGACCGGTGGTGCGCAGACCGGTGGCGTGGGTGGCGGCGATCGTGCTCTTCGTGGAAGCGGTCGGTATCGCGCTGCTGAACTGGTTCCTCGGCGTGGTCGTCGACCGGCAGGACATGTCCCTGGCGGGGCTGGACTCGGACATGATGTCCGTCTCGTCGAAGATCGGGGGACTGGTCTTCGGTCTCTACTTCGCGCTGTGCGGGGTCGCCGCGCTGCTCGTCGCGGTGCGGAACCGCGCGCCGGGGGTCTTCGGGCGTGTCCTGCTGATCAGCGCCGCCGTGGTGCACGCCCTGCTCGGCGCGTTCACGGTGGCTCTGGTGGGCTGGGGCGCGTTCGCCTTCATGATGCTGGTGCTCGGCCTGATCGTGTTCACGCTGCTGGCGTTCGGTCCCGCCGCGGGACCCGCCGGCGCCGCGCCGGAGGACGGCGACGGCGGCGTGGACGGGGCGAACGGAGGCAAGGGGGGAGCGCCGGTCGCGGCTCCTCCGGCGCCCACCGCCTCCTGACCGCCTCCGCGGCTGTCAGTTCTCCCGCGGTGTCCACAACTCCGTGATGCCGACGCCCAGTTCGCCCAGCAGCCGGCGGACCAGGGGCAGGGAGATGCCGATGACGTTGCCGTGGTCGCCGTCGATGCCCTCGATGAACGGGGCCGAGCGGCCGTCGAGCGTGAACGCGCCGGCGACGTGGAGCGGTTCACCCGAGGCGACGTACGCGGCGATCTCGGCGTCGGTCGGCTCGCCGAAGCGGACCACGGTGGACGCGGTCGCCGACGCGTAGCGCTTGGTCGCCGTGTCGTGGACGCAGTGCCCCGTCTGGAGGGTCCCGGCCCGGCCGCGCATGGCCTTCCAGCGCGCGGTGGCCTCCTCGGCGTCCGCCGGCTTGCCGAGCGCCTGGCCGTCCAGGTCGAGGACCGAGTCGCAGCCGATCACCAGGGCGCCCTGCACCTCGGGCCGCGCGGCCACGACGGAGGCCTTGGCCTCGGCCAGGGCGAGCGCGAGTTCGGCGGGTGTCGGGGCGGAGACGGCGTCCTCGTCGACCCCGCTCACGATCACCTCGGGGGCGAGTCCGGCCTGCCGCAGCAGGTTGAGCCGGGCGGGGGACTGCGAGGCGAGCACCAGGCGGCGGCGCGGCTGATCGGTCATGCGGTCAGCGTATCGGCGCGGGCGTGTCGTCCGCCGCTCACATCACGCCGAGGACGATCATCGCGAGCACCATGGCCAGTGCCATGAGAACGCCGAGCCGCCGCAACATGTCCTGCATGTCGCGCAACTCCTTGGGCGGCTCGTTCTCGGGGTCGGACCACAGCATGTCCCCGATCGTGCGGCGGCCCGGGTGCCGGGCGCCTGAGTACGCGTACTCAACCTTGCCCCCGACCCTCTAAACGGGTCCAGGGTTTCTTTAGTCTCTCCGTGCCTGCTACGGTCGTGTCCACTACTAAAGGAACCCTGGTCCCCTTTAAGGAGGGAGCTGCCGTGTTCATCAGCGCCTGGACCGCGTCGCCCCAGCTGCCCAGCGAGGGCTTCACCCCGAACTGGTCGCGGGAGGGCTTCTGGCGCCAGTCCCTGCGCCAGGTCGTCCGGGTCGGCGCGGGCGGCGGCCGGGTCCGTGTACGGCTCTCGCACGCCTACGGGACCTCACCGCTGCGGATCGCCGGGGCCACGGTGGCGCGTGCGGGCGAGGGGGCCGCCGTCGAGCCCGGTTCGCTGCGGCGGCTCACCTTCGGGGGCGCGGCCGGTGCCACGGTCCCGGCGCGCGGGCAGGTCGTCAGCGATCCGGCCGAACTCGCCCTGGAACCGCTGGAGTCGGTCACCGTCACCCTTCACCTCGACGCCGTCACCGGCCCCGCGACCTTCCATGCCCAGGCCTTCACGGCGAGCTACCGGGGCGCGGGGGACCGCCTCGACGACATCGGCGGGGAGGCGTTCGGCGAGACCAGCGAGTCCTGGTACTTCCTGTCGGCCGTGGAGGTCGACGCGGACCGCGCGGACGGCGTCGCGCTCTTCGGCGACTCCCTCACCGACGGATTCGGCTCGACACCGGGCGCGAACCGCCGCTGGTCCGACGCGCTCGCCGAGCGCACGGGGCGCTGCGTCCTCAACGCGGGTATCGGAGGAAACCTGCTGCTGAACGACTCGGCCTGGTACGGCGAGAAGGGGACCGGACGGCTCCGCCGTGACGTCCTCGAACACGCCGGCGTGGGGACGCTCGTCGTGCTCCACGGACTCAACGACATCGGGTTCAGCGAGACCGCCGAGCAGCCGACGTACAAGCCCGCACCGCTGCTGGAGGCCGGCGAACTCGTCGCCGGGTACCGGGAGCTGATACGGCAGGCGCGCGGCCGGGGGCTGCGGGTCATCGGGGCGACGCTGCTCCCGTTCGCCGGGTCCGACCACTGGGGGGAGCGCGCGGCGAAGGTGAGCCACGAGGTGAACGAGTGGATCCGGGGCTCGGGGGAGTGGGACGCGGTGGTGGATCTGCACCGCGCCCTGGCCGGTCCGGCGGACCCGGACCGGCTGCGGGCGGCCTACGACTTCGGCGATCACCTGCACCCGAACGACGCCGGGATCACGGTGATGGCCGAAGAGGTGGCGAACCGCCTGCGGGGCCGCGCGTAGGCGCGACGCCCGCCCGGCCCCTCGCGCGAGGCCCCGCGTCCCGGCGGGGCGCTCCCGTCAGCCCGGCCAGTAGGTCCGGGACCAGGTCGACGCGCCCGGCTGCGGCAGTCGGCGGGTGGCGATGCGGGACGGGTCCGCCCATGCGTCCCTGGTCCGCGGCGCGCCGGACGGCGGGCCGGCCGCCGCCGCGGCGCGGACCTGGACCACCGCCAGTGCGGCGGCCAGCTCCTCGGGGGTCGGATTGCCCCGTACGACCTTGATGTTCATGTCCGCTCCCAAGCGTCCCGGGGTCTACAGGGGGATGTTGCCGTGCTTCTTCGGGGGGAGTGATTCCCGCTTCGTGCGCAGCTGACGCAGACCCCGTACGAGGTGCGAGCGGGTGTCGGAGGGCATGATCACGGCGTCGATGTAGCCGCGCTCGGCCGCCGCGTAGGGGTTGAGGAGCGCGTCCTCGTACTCCTGGATCAGACGGGCCCGGGTGGCCTCCGCCTCGTCGGGGTCCGTGACGGCGGCGATGGTGCGGCGGTGCAGGATGTTCACCGCACCCTGGGCCCCCATGACGGCGATCTGGGCGGTGGGCCAGGCGAGGTTGAGGTCGGCCCCGAGGTGCTTGGAGCCCATGACGTCGTACGCGCCGCCGAAGGCCTTGCGGGTGATGACCGTGATGAGCGGCACGGTGGCCTCGGCGTACGCGTAGATCAGCTTGGCGCCGCGGCGGATGATGCCGGTGTGCTCCTGGCCGACGCCCGGGAGGAAGCCGGGGACGTCCACGAAGGTGATGACCGGGACGTTGAAGGCGTCGCAGGTGCGGACGAAGCGGGCCGCCTTCTCCGAGGCGTCGATGTCCAGGCAGCCGGCGAACTGCATCGGCTGGTTGGCGACGATGCCCACCGGCCGGCCCTCGACCCGGCCGAAGCCGGTCAGGATGTTCGGCGCGAACAGCGGCTGCGTCTCGAAGAACTCGGCGTCGTCCAGGACGTGTTCGATCACCGTGTGCATGTCGTACGGCTGGTTCGCGCTGTCCGGCACGATCGTGTCCAGCTCGCGGTCCTCGTCGGTGATCGCGAGGTCCGCCTCCTCCGGGAACACCGGGGGCTCGCTGAGGTTGTTGGACGGCAGGTACGACAGCAGCTGCTTGACGTACTCGATGGCGTCCTTCTCGTCACCCGCCATGTGGTGCGCCACGCCCGAGACCGCGTTGTGCGTGCGGGCGCCGCCGAGCTCCTCGAAGCCGACGTCCTCACCGGTCACCGTCTTGATGACGTCCGGCCCCGTGATGAACATGTGCGAGGTCTGGTCGACCATGATCGTGAAGTCGGTGATCGCGGGGGAGTAGACCGCGCCGCCCGCACAGGGGCCGACCACCAGGCTGATCTGCGGGATCACGCCCGAGGCATGGGTGTTGCGGCGGAAGATCTCGCCGTACATGCCGAGGGCGGAGACGCCCTCCTGGATGCGGGCGCCGCCCGAGTCGTTGATGCCGATGACCGGACAGCCGGTCTTCAGCGCGAAGTCCATCACCTTCATGATCTTCTGGCCGAACACCTCGCCGAGGGCGCCCCCGAAGACCGTGAAGTCCTGCGAGAAGACGGCGACGGGACGACCGTCGACCATGCCGTAACCGGTGACGACACCGTCGCCGTACGGCCGGTTCTGCTGCATGCCGAAGTCGGTCGAGCGGTGCTGCGCGAACTCGTCGAGCTCCACGAAGGAGCCTTCGTCGATCAGCAGGTCGATCCGCTCACGGGCCGTCAGTTTGCCCTTGGCGTGCTGCTTTTCGACGGCGCGCGCCGAGCCCGCGTGCGTCGCCTCCTGGACGCGGCGCCGCAGATCGGCGAGTTTGCCCGCGGTCGTGTGGATGTCGGGGTGGTGCAGCTCTTCCGGCTCGGACATCGGGATGCGGCTCCCTGCCTGCTCAGTGGGACATGAGGGTGATGTGCTCAGGGGGTTGCTACTGACTCGTAGGGTAGTGGTGCCCATACGGTTCGGCAGTGCGGCGTTTACCACACCTAGGGTGGGTTGCATGACGCCGCGAGATGCCTCAGACGCGAACGACAACCGATGGTCCGACCTCGACCGTCCGCCCCTCAACGCCACGGCCCTGCGCCGGGCGCTGGTGCGGGAGGGTGCGGACGGCGGACTCTGGAGCGATCTCCGGGTCGTGGCCGGTACCGGCTCCACCAACAGCGACCTGGTCGAACTGGCCTTGTCCGGGAAGGCGGACGAAGGGGCCGTCCTCGTCGCCGAGGAACAGAACGCCGGGCGTGGCCGCCTGGACCGGCGGTGGACGGCACCGGCCCGCTCGGGCCTGTTCTTCTCCGTCCTGCTCAAGCCCACCGGGATCCCCGTCGAGCGCTGGGGCTGGCTCCCGCTGCTGACCGGGGTCGCGGTGGCGACGGCGCTGTCCCGGATCGCGGGTGTCGACACGGCGCTCAAGTGGCCCAACGACCTGCTGGTGACGGTCGACGGCTCGGAACGCAAGGCGGGCGGCATCCTCGCCGAGCGCGCCGGGAACGACGCGGTCGTGGTCGGCATCGGCATCAACGTCACCCTGCGCGAGGACGAGCTCCCGGTGCCGGGAGCGGGGTCGCTCGCCCTCGCCGGAGCGACGACCACGGACCGTGACACCGTGCTGCGGGCCGTGCTGCGCTCGCTGGAGCAGTGGTACGGGAAGTGGGTCGCCGTCGACGGCGACCCCGACGCCTCCGGTCTCCAGGAGACATATGCCGCCGGGTGCGCGACGCTCGGACGAGTGGTGCGGGCCGAACTGCCGGGCGGCACGTCGATCACCGGGGAGGCGGTGGCCGTCGACGGGGACGGGCGTCTGGTCCTGGCCACGGAGGAGGGGGTGCAGCAGCCGGTGGGCGCGGGAGACATCGTCCACCTGCGGCCGGCCTGAGCGGTGGAGGCCGGCGGGCCGTACTCAACGGTGGGCGAGGAGGCGATCGTGGTTCCGCGTCCCGGTCAGGTGTACGAGTCAGGAGTGAGCCAGCGCACACCTGCCGTAGAGTTGAGCGCGGTCGATACCTGACCGTGGCAGATCGGAAAGGCAGCAGGCGTGACCGTCGACGACACGGGCTCCGGCACGGGTGCGCACCCCGCTCCCGACGGTGAGCCGGGGCGTACCGCCGGGTCGGCCACCGACCCGGCGCCCGCGGCCGGTGACGCGGACCTGCGGGGCGACGAGGACCCCGGGGACCCACAGGAGCGGTCGAGTGCGAACGCGCGTTCGGACCGCAATCTGTCGGACACCCCCAGCCCGCCGTCGGACCCGCACGGGCGGCTGGATGCCCAGGGCCGGCTGGACGCGCAGAACCGGCTGGACGCGCAGGCGGCCGACTCCGGCGAGGATCCCCTCGCCCTGCGCCTGGAACAGCTCATCCTGGGCGCCGAGCGCCGCTACACCCCCTTCCAGGCCGCCCGCAGCGCCGGTGTCTCCATGGAGCTGGCCTCCCGCTTCTGGCGGGCCATGGGATTCGCCGACATAGGCCAGGCCAAGGCGCTGACCGAGGCCGACGTCCTCGCCCTGCGCCGGCTGGCCGGTCTCGTCGAGGCGGGCCTGCTCAGCGAGGCGATGGCGGTGCAGGTCGCCCGGTCCACCG
Organism: Streptomyces sp. NPDC059668; assembly: GCF_042734135.1. Taxonomy (NCBI): domain Bacteria; kingdom Bacillati; phylum Actinomycetota; class Actinomycetes; order Kitasatosporales; family Streptomycetaceae; genus Streptomyces; species Streptomyces sp. NPDC059668. The sequence goes on from NZ_JBHWEL010000104.1 coordinate 6,658, forward strand.
GCCAGACCACCGCGCGGCTGGCCGAGTGGCAGATCGACTCGTTCCTGGAGGGGCTGACCGAGCCCCCGGAGCCGGGGATGACGCGCACCGAGGTGACGTACCCCCTGATCCAGCTGCTCCTGCCCGAGCTGGAGGAGTTCATCGTCTACGTCTGGCGGCGCCAGCTCGCCGCCGCCACCGGCCGGGTCGTCCAGGCCGGTGACGACGAGGAGATGGTCGACCGCCGCCTCGCCGTCGGCTTCGCGGACCTCGTCGGGTTCACCCGGCTGACCCGCCGCATGGAGGAGGAGGAGCTCGGCGAGCTCGTCGAGGCCTTCGAGACCACCGCCGCGGACCTGGTGGCCGCGCACGGGGGCCGGCTCATCAAGACCCTCGGCGACGAGGTGCTGTACTCCGCGGACGACGCGGGCGTCGCCGCCGAGATCGCCCTGCGCCTCATCGAGACGATGGCCAACGACGAGACCATGCCGGAACTGCGTGTCGGTATCGCCTTCGGTACCGTCACGACCCGGATGGGCGACGTCTTCGGCACCACGGTGAACCTCGCCTCCCGGCTCACGTCGATAGCGCCGCGGGACGCCGTCCTGGTGGACGGTGCCTTCGCGGAGGAACTGGTGCGCACCCAGGACGCCCCCGCCTCCGAGGCAGAGGCGGCCGAGGCGGCGGCCACCGCGGAGAAGGAGGGCGAGGACCCGCCCGCCTACCGCTTCGCCCTCCAGCCGATGTGGCAGCGTCCGGTCCGCGGCCTCGGCGTGGTCGAACCCTGGCTGCTGGCCCGCCGGGAGCTGTCGGACACGCCCTGAGGGCGGTCCCGTGCTCCGCCACGGGCCGGCGTGCGGCCCGGACGCGGGTGCGTCCCGAACCGGATGCCGGAGGGGCGGAGCGGCCTCCCAGTAAGGGGCTCTGCCCGGACGGTGCGACAGCGTGGCGGGGCGCCGTGCCGTCGCCGTGCGCCGGCCGGGGACCCGGCCCTCGCCCGGGAACCTGGGCGTCCCGCCGGGCCCTCCGCCTCCGCCCGCCGACCGCTCCCCGCGTCCTCGCTATCCGTGCCCCAGCGGGTTCGTCAGGCTGTTGACGCAGATTCCCACGATCGGGACGCAGAGGCCGGGAGAAGCGGGCTTCGGGGCCGGGGCGTGGGTGGTGGCGCTCGGCGTGGGGTGCGGCGCGGGCGCGGCCGGCGGCTGCGAGGGTACGGGCGCCGTGGGGATGCCGGTCGCGTCCGGTGCGTCGTCCTCGGGGGAGTCCGCGCGGCCCGGCGAATGCGCTCCGGGCGGTGCCGTGGCCGCCGGGCCCGTCACCCCGGCCGCTCCGGCCGGTCCCGTCGTCCCGGCCGGTCCCGTCGGTGCCGGCGAGGCCGTCGCGCCGGGACCCGCCCCCACCGCCGGGGTCGCGCCGGCCCCGCCGGTGACGCCGGGAGCGCCGGCCGCCGCGGGATGCGCGGAGGGTACGGCCCAGACGGTCGGCGAGGCGTCGAGCGCCCCGTCGCCGGCGCCCCCGGGCTGCGGCTCCGCCTCCGCGCTGCCACTGCTCCCGCCGTGCCCGGTCACTCCTTCCGGAGCCATCCGGGCCAGACTCAGCGCCCCGGCGGCCAGCGCGAGGCCGCCCACCGCGAAGAGGGCCCGGCGCGGCCGCGGCCTGCGGTGCCGCCCCCGGCCGGTCCGCTGCCGGAACGCGGGAGGGACGGTCCCGGCGGCGGCGGTCTCCGCCGGTTCCCGGGTGCGGTCGGCGGTCCCAGGCGCGGTGTCCGTGTCCCGGGCCCGTCCCGGCGGGGCGGGCGTCCTGGCCGCTTCGGGGCGGGCCGGTTGCCCGCCGCGCGCCCGGACGGGCGGCGGGGCGGCGGCTTCCCCCGGGCGGGCGGCGCCGAGCGCCTGGGAGAGCGTCGCCACGCGGGCGGTGGGCTCCGTGGACCCCGGCGGGGCCGAGGGCACCCGTACCCACGGCTCCCTCGCCACGTCCGTCGTCGTGCCGTTCGTCATGGTCATCCCTCCCCGATGTGCGGACGCTCCCCCGATGCCCTTGGCGGTGCGCAGGTTATGCGTCTTTTGGGGGCCTGGGGCGGGAGTTGGGCGGGATGTCACCCGAACGGGGAGCCGCGCCCGAAGGGGCGGGTTCCGTCCGGCGGCGTCGGCTGCGATGATCGGGGGAGGCGGAAGTTAACCCGCGTTAACCGTTCACAGGGAGGGTGTCATGGCGGAGCAAGGGGACGGCCGGCGGTCCGGGGACGAGCGGCGGTTCGGGGAGTTCGTCGTCGTGCGGCGGCACGAGCACGTCGCGGAGCTCGCCCTCGACCGGCCGAAGGCCATGAACGCCGTGTCGACGGAGATGGCCCGTTCCCTCGCCGGGGCCTGTGAGGCGCTCGCCGCCGACCCCGGCGTACGGGTCGTGGTGCTGACCTCCACCCATGAGCGGGCCTTCTGCGTGGGCGCCGACCTGAAGGAGCGCAACTCCTTCACCGATGCCGACCTGGTGCGGCAGCGCCCCGTGGCGCGGGCCGCGTACACCGGTGTCCTGGAGCTGCCGATGCCGACCGTCGCCGCCGTGCACGGCTTCGCGCTCGGCGGCGGGTTCGAGCTGGCGCTCTCCTGCGACCTGATCGTGGCCGACCGCACGGCGGTGCTCGGGCTGCCCGAGGTGTCGGTCGGGGTGATCCCGGGAGGCGGCGGCACGCAGTTGCTGCCGCGCCGTGTCGGTGCGGCCCGCGCGGCCGAGCTGATCTTCTCGGCGCGCCGTCTGGAGGCGGGCGAGGCACGGGAGTTGGGGCTCGTCGACGAACTGGTGGACGAGGGACGGGACCGCGCGGAGGCCCTCGCGCTCGCCGCCCGGATCGCCGCCAACTCGCCCGTCGGTCTGCGGGCCGCCAAGCGGGCGCTGCGTCTCGGACAGGGGCTCGACCTGCGCGCCGGTCTGGAGGTCGAGGACGCCGCCTGGCGGTCGGTCGCCTTCTCCGGGGACCGCGCGGAGGGGGTCGCGGCCTTCAACGAGAAGCGCAAGCCGCAGTGGCCCGGTCAGTAGCCTCCGGAGCCTCCGGAGCCTCCGGCCAGGGGCTGTCCGGTAATCCACGGTGGACCGGCGCGTGGCGTCGGATGCGGTGCGTCGCGAGGCGGAGGGTCGTCCTCGTACCGGTCGTATTCGGGCGATCCGGCAACGCGGCGAGGTGCCGTGTCTGACGCCGCGCGCCCGCCGGGGAGCACGGGACGGCCCTCAGGGGCACGGCACGGGACCGCGGCCGAGGCGCGGACATCCCACGGCGCGGCGGCGGGCGCTCGCGGCTGCCCGCCGCGCCCGTACGGCCACTCGGGCCCCTGTTCCCCGTACCGATATCCCAAATGCAGGTAAATGTCCCTAGCCTGTAGTGATGGGTGAGGACAGACGGCTGAGGGCCGTGGTGGAGCTGGCGCAGGGGATGGCGGCGGCGCACACCCCACGCGAATCCTGGCGGGCCGCGGCGCTCGGTGCCTGCCGTGCGCTCAGCGGGAGCTTCGCCGCGCTCTCGGTGTGGGAGCGCGAACTCGGCCGGCTCCGCGTGCTCGTGAACGTGGGCGAACGCGCGCCGGACGAGGAGGAGTTCCCCGAGCGGGAGGCCTACCCGGTGCACCAGTTCCCGGAGATCGCGGAGTTCCTGCACGAGCGCTGGGCCGGCGGCGGTGGCCCGAACGCCTGGGTGGAGACCGCGGACGGCCCGGCGGGAGGCCGCGCCGGATACTGCCATCAGCGGGTCACCGCCCTGCGCAGGCGCGGGCGCGGCTGCTGCGTGGTCGCCCCGGTCGTGCTGCACGGGCGCGCCTGGGGCGAGCTGTACGTGGCCCGCCCCGCGTCGGAGCCCTTCTTCGACCGGGCCGACGCGGACTTCGCGACCGTTCTCGCCTCCGTCGTCGCGGCCGGGATCGCCCAGACCGAGCGGCTGGAGGAGGCCCGGCGCCTCGCGTTCACGGACGCCCTGACCGGGCTCGCCAACCGCCGTGCCGTCGACATGCGCCTGGACGAGGCGGTCGGGCGGCACCGGGCGGAGGGCGTCGTGGTCAGCCTCGTCGTGTGCGACCTGAACGGACTCAAGCGCGTCAACGACACCCGGGGGCACGCCGTCGGCGACCGGCTCCTGGAGCGGTTCGGGTCGGTGCTGTCGGTGTGCGGGGCGATGCTTCCGGGCACCCTCGCCGCCCGCCTCGGCGGCGACGAGTTCTGTCTTCTCGCGGTCGGCCCGCCGGCCGACGAGGTCGTGCGCATCGCCGGCGAACTCTGCCGCCGCGCCGCCGGGTTGGAACTGGGCGAGGGGGTGGCGTGCGGGGTCGCCTCGACCGGGGACCCGATCGGGCCGGTGCGGTCGGCGCGCCGGCTCTTCCGGCTGGCCGACGCCGCCCAGTACCGGGCGAAGGCCGTACGTGCCGCATCGCCCGTCGTCGCCGGGCGGGAGGGCCCCGACGACCCGGTCGTACGCCTGGCCGACGCGCCGCCCCCGGCCGAGGGGGAGCGCCGCCGCTTCCGGGGGCGTCACGAGCAGCGCCGCACGTGACGCGACGACGTACGCCGAAGTGACGCGGTGACGTACACCGAAGTAAGGGGCGAACCGGCCATCCACTAGTGACACCACTAGTGACATCGCGGAATTCACTGCGTACGCTCCTGAATATGGATATGCATACTGTGGTGGTGGGGACGTCCGGGGTGACCGCGTCCGACGTTCTCGCCGTGGCGCGCGGCGGCGCCCGCATCGAGCTCGCCGACGAGGCGGTGGCGGCCCTGGCCGCGGCCCGCGAGATCGTGGACGCGCTGGCCGCCAAGCCGGAGCCCGTCTACGGCGTCTCCACCGGCTTCGGCGCGCTCGCGAGCCGGCACATCAGCCCGGAACTCCGCGCCCAGCTGCAGCGCAACATCGTCCGCTCGCACGCCGCCGGGATGGGCCCGCGCGTCGAGCGCGAGGTCGTGCGCGCGCTGATGTTCCTGCGCCTCAAGACCGTCTGCTCGGGGCACACCGGCGTCCGGCCCGAGGTCGCGCGGACCATGGCCGACATCCTCAACGCGGGCATCACCCCGGTCGTGCACGAGTACGGCTCGCTGGGCTGCTCCGGCGACCTGGCGCCGCTCTCCCACTGCGCGCTGACGCTGATGGGCGAGGGTGACGCGGAGGGCCCGGACGGCACGGTCCGCCCCGCCGGCGAACTCCTCGCCGCGCACGGCATCGCACCCGTCGAACTGCGCGAGAAGGAAGGCCTCGCCCTTCTCAACGGCACCGACGGCATGCTGGGCATGCTGGTCATGGCCCTCGCCGACCTCGACACGCTCTACAAGTCCGCCGACGTCACCGCGGCCCTCTCCCTCGAAGCACTGCTCGGCACCGACAAGGTCCTCGCCCCCGAGCTGCACGCCATCCGCCCGCACCCCGGACAGAGCGCCTCGGCCGCCAACATGCTGGCCGTGCTCAAGGGTTCGGAGCTCACCGGCCACCACCAGGACGGCGCCCCGCGCGTCCAGGACGCCTACTCCGTGCGCTGCGCCCCGCAGGTCGCGGGCGCCGGCCGCGACACCCTCGCGCACGCCCGGCTCGTCGCCGAGCGCGAGCTCGCCGCCGCCGTCGACAACCCGGTCGTCCTGCCCGACGGGCGGGTCGAGTCGAACGGCAACTTCCACGGCGCCCCGGTCGCCTACGTCCTCGACTTCCTGGCCATCGCCGCCGCCGACCTGGGCTCCATCGCCGAGCGCCGCACCGACCGGCTGCTCGACAAGAACCGCTCGCACGGGCTGCCGCCGTTCCTCGCGGACGACGCGGGCGTCGACTCCGGTCTGATGATCGCCCAGTACACGCAGGCCGCGCTGGTCAGCGAGATGAAGCGGCTCGCCGTACCGGCGTCCGTGGACTCCATCCCGTCCTCCGCCATGCAGGAGGACCACGTCTCCATGGGCTGGTCGGCCGCGCGCAAGCTGCGCACCGCGGTGGACAACCTCACCCGCATCGTCGCGATCGAGCTGTACGCCGCCACCCGCGCGATCGAGCTGCGCGAGGGTCTGACCCCCGCCCCGGCGTCGCGGGCCGTGATCGACGCCGTCCGCGCGGCCGGTGTCCAGGGACCGGGCCCCGACCGATTCCTCTCCCCGGACCTGGAGGCGGCCGACGCCTTCGTGCGCGGCGGCCAGGTGGTGGCCGCGGTGGAACCGGTCACCGGTCCGCTGCTGTAGGCGCCCGCTGCCGTGGCTTGTGGAGGGCGCCGCCGACCGGGCCGGCGCCCTCCCGGGCCGCAGAGTGTGCTACTGTCTCATTGATACGTTTTTGGTACCCATTTACTTTGTGCGCCTGATCGGAATCCTCCGCAGGCGCGTTTTGTTTTACCGGCATCTCCGGCATTTCCCGGTGCATCTCCGGATTGGGGCCCTACCTGTTCAGGAGAGAAACATGGCTACCGGCACCGTGAAGTGGTTCAACTCGGAAAAGGGCTTCGGCTTCATCGAGCAGGACGGCGGCGGCCCCGACGTCTTCGCCCACTACTCCAACATCGCCAGCTCCGGCTTCCGTGAGCTGCTGGAGGGCCAGAAGGTCTCGTTCGACGTCGCGCAGGGCCAGAAGGGCCTGCAGGCGGAGAACATCATCCCCGCCTGATTTCGGGGACGCGCTTTTCCAGAGCCGGGGCCCGCACCTTCGGGTGCGGGTCCCGGCTCGTGCTGTGAGTGCTCATGAAAGCCGCCCGACAAAGGCGGCGGGCGCTGTGCGTGCAGTCCGTGGGGCCCAGGAAGGAAATCCAGATCCAGCATGACTCGATCCGAACGTCCCGTCCGTAAGCGGCCGGCGAATGCGCGCGGCGTCGCCCCGGCCGGCGGCTCCGCGAAGAACGCGGGCCGCGGTGGCGGCCGGGGCGCCGGCAAGGGCCCCGCCCGCAAGGCGGCGGCCCCGCAGGAGTTCTCCCTGCCCGAGACCATCACCCCGGCGCTGCCCGCCGTCGACTCCTTCGACGCGCTGGACATGCCGGCCGCCCTGACCAAGACCCTCGCGGCGCAGGGCGTCATCGAGCCGTTCCCGATCCAGGGCGCGACCCTGCCCAACTCGCTGGCCGGACGCGACGTCCTGGGCCGGGGCCGCACCGGCTCCGGCAAGACGCTCGCCTTCGGACTCGCGCTGCTGGCCCGCACCGCCGGCCGCCGCGCCGAACCCCGTGCGCCGCTCGCCCTGGTCCTGGTGCCCACGCGTGAGCTGGCCCAGCAGGTAGACGACGCGCTGACGCCGTACGCGACCGCCGTCAACCTGCGTGTCGTCACCGCGGTCGGCGGCATGTCGATCGGCCGCCAGGCCGGTACGCTGCGCCGCGGCGCCGAGGTGCTGGTGGCCACCCCGGGACGGCTGAAGGACCTCATCGAGCGCGGCGACTGCACGCTCGGCCAGGTCGCGATCACCGTCCTCGACGAGGCCGACCAGATGGCCGACATGGGCTTCATGCCGCAGGTCACCGCACTGCTCCAGCAGGTCGAGCCGGGCGGTCAGCGACTGCTCTTCTCGGCGACGCTGGACAAGAACATCGACCGCCTCGTGCGCATGTTCCTGACCGACCCCGTGGTGCACTCCGTCGACCCGTCGGCGGGCGCGGTGACGACCATGGAGCACCACGTGCTGCACGTCGCCGACGAGACCGACAAGAAGGCCGTGGCCCTGCGCATCGCCGCGCGCGACGGCCGAGTGATCCTCTTCGTGGACACCAAGCGCGGCGCCGACCGGTTCACCAAGCGGCTGCTGGCCAACGGTGTACGGGCCTCCGCGCTGCACGGCGGGCGCAGCCAGCCGCAGCGCAACCGGACCCTGGACCAGTTCAAGAACGGCCAGGTCACCGCGCTGGTCGCCACCAACGTGGCCGCCCGCGGCATCCACATCGACGACCTCGACCTCGTGGTCAACGTCGACCCGCCGACCGACCACAAGGACTACCTCCACCGGGGCGGCCGTACCGCTCGGGCCGGCGAGTCCGGCAGCGTCGTCACCCTCGTCCTGCCCGAGCAGCGGCGGGAGATGACGCGTCTGATGGCGGACGCAGGCATCACCCCGCGCTCCGCCCGGGTCAAGTCGAGCGACGAGGAACTGGCCCGCCTCACCGGCGCGCGCGAGCCCTCCGGGGTTCCGGTCGTCATCGAGGTGCCCCAGCCCGTCGAACAGCCGAAGCAGCGGCCCCGGTCGCGGCCCCGGACGGGCGGCGGCGCACGGCGCTCCACGGGTTCGGGCACGGGTACGGGCGCGGAGTCGCAGGGCCGGCAGGCACAGGGGCGCCAGCCGCAGCGCGGCACGGGCGGTGCCACCGGTGGCGGCGCCACCGGCGGACGTCGTACCGGCGGCGGCAACGCGACCGGCGGTGGCACCCGTGGACGTGCCCCGCAACGCCGTACGGAGCGCGGCGGACAGGGCGGCGGCGGCCGCCGCGCCGCGTAGGCGCCGGGCCGGAACCGGGCCACGCGCAGCGGCCATGGACCTCACGGGTCCCGGGCTCCTCGGGGAGCCCGGGACCCGTCGGTCTCTCAGGGGTGGAAGGCGCCGAGGAAGCCCGGGTCGATCTTGTCGAGCTTCAGGCCGACGCCCCGGTGCAGGTCCAGGAGTTCGGTCATGTGCAGGGCGCGGCGGCGGGCCGCGGGCAGGTCGCGGCGGGCGTCGGCCGACCACAGCACCGGGTCGAACGTGATGCCCTGGGAGCCCGGGAGCGGTCCCGTCTCGGCGCGCCACCCGGGCCAGCGCAGGTTGTCGTAGAAATCCTCGGTGCCGCCCTCCAAGAGCCAGCTGAGCCAGGCCGCGTGGCCCACGCCCAGGGCCTCCCAGCGCAGCGCGTCCGGCGCGAAGTAGACCACCTCGCCGGGACCTCCGGGGCGGCCCACCGCGCCCGGCTCGGGCCCGTTGAGCACATAGGTCCCGCCGAGGACGTCATGGCCGACGACGAGCCCGCCGTCCGGCCGCCACGCCGGGTCGAACCGGGCGGGGAACCCGTTGACGTCGGCGATGCCCGGCGGACCCTTGGGCGAGCCGTCGCCGGGGCTGCCGTAGATCCGCAGCCAGCCGCTGTCGAGCGACACGCCGCCGCAGTTGAGGACGAAGGCGCCGAGCCAGGAGCGCGCGGTGACCTGTAGTTGCAGCAGGGCGGCGCGGGCCCGGGCCGGCTCCACCGGGAGCACCTCCAGGGACACCGTGCTCGTGGAGATCGCCTCGGACAGGAGGGGCCACGCGGGCTCCTCGACATCGGTCAGCTCGGTCAGGTCTCGCATGGGCATCCCGTGGGGTTCCGGGCCGGAGCGCTGCGCTCAGAAGGCCGCCGTGCGTTCCCGGCGCACCGAGTAGGTCACAAAGCCGGCGCCGAGGCCGAGGAAAAGGGTGCCGCCGACGACGTACGGCGTCGTGTTGACGCTTCCGGTGTCGGCGAGCCGGGTCGGGTCGTCTCCCTGCTCCGTGGCGGCCCGCTCCGATCTGTCCGCTGTCGTGTCGGCCGCTGTCGTGCCGGTCGCGGTGGTGCCGGCCACATCGGTCGCGGCCGTCATGGTGGCGGCCGACCGGCCGGCGGTCGGTGCCGGCCCGGGCTGAACAGGCTTTTCCGGAGTCGCGTTGGCGGACGGGACGAACCACAGGGCTCCCAGGAGGGTCCCCGCTGCGGTGGCGGTCAGCAACGAGCGACGTGCGGCGGACACGTAATATCGATCCCCTTGTGGCGCTGGCGAATTGGCCGTGCGGCCCGATGCTAATGAAAGGCGCGGGTCGTGGGAAAGTCGCGGGGACCTCGGGCCGTACGCTCCGTCTCATGAGTACTCCTGAGACATCACGGTTTGTCCGGCTTCGTGTGGAGCTGGTACTGGAAGTCGACGACGCGGACGCCGTCACCAAGGCCGCGCTGCGTCGCATCGCGGACGACGCCGGCATGCAGTCCGACGAGCGGGCGCACGCCGAGAACGCAGTGACGGAAGACACTGCGGAAGCACTCGCTCATCTGGTTGATCCGTTCGACCTGGTCAGCGAGGTGCCCGGGGTCGAGCTCGCCCAGGCGTCCTGGAGCAGCGAACCGATCGACTACGACCCCGATTCGCCGGAATGGGACCTCGACGAGGATGATGACGACGAGGACGACGACGAAGAAGTCGGAGTCGGCTGAGGCCCCTTGGGAAATTCGTGACCCCGGGTGGCAACCGCCGCCCGGGGTTCATTCGTCTCAGACGACGCACCGGCCACTTCCGCACCGCGGGTTTCGGTCCGGCCGCCGGTCCACCCGATCGGGGTCCTACGGGCCAGGTCGGCCCGGCAGGCGCCGTCGACCGAGGTGGTGCGTCCCACACGTCAGTTGGGTGTGGAACGGGATGAACCGGTCGTACGTTGAAGGTTCCTACGGGGCTCTTGCGGTATTTGGTGATTCGGCAACGATGGAGAAGCGTGTGATGACGGACAGTAAGCGGGGTCGGGGCCTGATGGCCGCGTCCGCACTGCTCGGAGGAGTGCTGGTGCTCTCTGCGTGCAGCGGAAGCGGCAGCAAGGCGGACGCCTCGGACGGCGGCCGGTCCTCGCAGGCCCAGGCCGACGAGGCGGCGGCCCAGAAGAGTTCCGAGGCGCAGATCAGGATCACGCCCGCCGACGGCTCCGACAACGCGTCCATCAACAACGCCGCCGCGGTCACTGTGACCAAGGGCACACTCTCCTCCGTCTCCATGAAGACGGAGGCCGGCGTGGCCGTCTCCGGCGAGATATCGGCCGACAAGAAGAGCTGGAAGCCCGCCGCCCAGCTCGACCGTGCCACCACGTACAAGATCGCCGCCGAGGCCACCGACTCCGCGGGCCTCGTGGCCCACGAGAACGCCTCGTTCACCACGGTCTCCGCGGCCAACAGCTTCATCGGCAACTTCACGCCGGAGCAGGGTTCCACCGTCGGTGTCGGCATGCCGGTCTCGATCAACTTCAACAAGGCGATCACCAACAAGGCCGCCGTGCAGAAGGGGATCACCGTCTCCTCCAGCAGCGGGCAGGAGGTCGTCGGGCACTGGTTCGGCGCCAACCGCCTCGACTTCCGTCCCGAGAACTACTGGACCGGCGGCTCCACCGTCACCCTCAAGCTGAACCTGGACGGCGTCCAGGGCGCGAGCGGTGTGTACGGCGTGCAGCAGAAGACGGTCACGTTCAAGATCGGCCGCAACCAGGTCTCGATCGTCGACGCCCAGACCAAGACCATGAAGGTCACCCAGGACGGCAAGACGATCAAGACGATCCCGATCTCCTCGGGATCCCCGGAGCACAAGACGTACCAGGGCCAGATGGTGATCTCCGAGAAGTTCAAGGAGACCCGGATGAACGGCTCGACGGTCGGCTTCACGAACTCCGACGGCAAGGGCGAGTACGACATCAAGGACGTGCCGCACGCCATGCGGCTGTCGAACTCCGGCACCTTCGTGCACGGCAACTACTGGGGCGCCAAGTCCATCTTCGGCTCGGTGAACACCAGTCACGGCTGTGTCGGCCTGTCCGACACCAAGGGTGCCAACGACGCGAACACCCCGGCGGCCTGGTTCTACAACCACTCGCTGATCGGTGACGTCGTGGTCGTCAAGAACACCGGCGACAAGACCATCGCCCCGGACAACGGCCTCAACGGCTGGAACCTGGACTGGGCGTCCTGGAAGGCCGGTTCGGCCGTCTGACGCCGGCGTCCCGGCACCCGCAGAACCCCGCCCCGGGGTGGGGGGGGGCGGCCGGGGCGGCGCCCCCGGGGGGCGCGGGGACGACGACAGCGCGGCGGGGGGGATGGC
>NZ_JBHWEL010000104.1:18400-27524 GCF_042734135.1 Streptomyces sp. NPDC059668
GCGCACCCCCCCCCCCCCACCCCCCGCGTGGGGGGCCCCCCCCCCCGGGCCGCCGCCATCGGCGTTCGCACAGGCTTCCGGGACCGCGCACAGGTGAACTTCCGTGCCGCCACAGCCTTCTCATCCTTCTCTTATTTCGGCCTTATGGCTTCATCACGCGCCGTACCTAGCTTGCGGCCATGTTCTTCACCTACCTGAGGCGCGAACTGCGCCGCCGCAGGAAGGCGGCGCTCGTCGTCGCCTCCGGGCTCGCCCTGGGCATCGCCCTGGTCATCGTGGTCAGCTCCGTCTCGTCCGGGATGGAGAAGGCCCAGGGCAAGGTCCTCCAGTCGCTGTACGGGCTGGGTACGGACATGACCGTCACCAAGGCAGCGGCGCCGCCGACGAGCACGGGTCAGCGCCCGCGCTTCAACTTCGACGCCAACGACAACGGCTCCGACAAGGAGCAGAGCAGCGACCGGGTCATGGTCCAGGGATTCCAGACCCTGGCCGCCTCGACGGTCTCCAAGGTCGACTCGCAGCACGGCGTGGCCGACTCCGTCGGGGGCCTCAGCCTCCAGGTCATCCGGGTCGACGGTCAGTTCACACGGGGTCAGTTCCAGCAGAACGGGAACGGCGGCGGCAACCGGCGCCAGGGCGGCCAGCAGCCCCCGCAGGGCCGTGTCGAGGGCGGCGGGGCCAACTTCGACGTCAACAACTACTCCGTCTACGGCACCGACGTCACCAAGCCGGCGCTCGGCCCGCTGACCTCGTCCAAGATCACCAGCGGCCGCACCTTCACGACGTCCGAGACGAACGCCGCGGTGGTCGTCGCCGACACGTCGTACGCCAAGGAGAAGAAGCTCTCGGTCGGCAGCACCGTCACCGTCAAGGGCGCCAAGTTCAAGGTGATCGGGATCGCGACCCCGGACAGCGGCGACGCGGCGGCCAACCTCTACATGCCGCTGCGGCAGGCGCAGACGCTGGCCGGCGCCAAGGACAAGGTCACCACGATCTACGTCAAGGCCTCCGACTCGCAGCAGATCTCCAGCGTCAAGGGCACCATCCAGAAGAACATCCCGGGGACCACGGTCACCACCTCGGCGGACCTCGCGGACACCGTCTCCGGCTCCCTGTCGACCGCCTCCGACCTCGCCTCGAACGTCGGCAAGTGGCTCTCGATCGCGGTGCTCGTGGCCGCGTTCCTGGTCGCCGGTCTGCTCACCTCCTCGGCCGTCTCCCGGCGTGTGCGCGAGTTCGGCACCCTCAAGGCGCTCGGCTGGAAGTCGGGCCGGGTGACCCGGCAGGTGGTCGGTGAGGCCCTCGTCAACGGTCTGGTCGGGGGCGTCCTCGGCATCGCGCTCGGTCTGGCGGGCGCGTACGTGGTCACCGAGATCAGCCCCAGTCTCCAGGCGCAGGTCGGCGGTTCGGGCGGCGGCGGTGGACAGGGCGGCTTCGGTGGCTTCGGCGGTCCCGGCCGGCGGGTCGCGTCCAAGGCGCTGGACGTCACGCTCACCGCGCCGGTCAGTCTCTCCACCATCGCCGGAGCGGTCGCCCTCGCCGTCGCCGGCGGCCTGATCGCCGGTGCCTTCGGCGGCTGGCGCGCCTCCCGGCTGCGGCCCGCGGACGCCCTGCGCCGCGTCGAATAGACCGGCCCCGCACGGACCGTGCGGCCCACACCCCCGTACGGCCCCCCTCACGCACAACCAGGAGCAGCACCATGTACGAACTCAGCGGCGTCATCAAGCGCTACCAGCGGGGCAAGGGCACGGTCGAGGCGCTCGCCGGCGTCGACCTGACCATCGCGGACGGCGACCGCCTCGTCATCCAGGGGCCCACCGGCGGCGGGAAGTCCACCCTGCTGCAGATGCTCGGCGGACTCGACCGGCCCACCGGAGGCAGCGTCGAACTCGACGGCGTCGATCTGGCCCGGCTGTCCGAGGCGAAGCTCACCAAGGTGCGCAGTGAGAACATCGGATTCGTCTTCCAGAGCTTCAACCTGATCCCCACACTCACCGCCCAGGAGAACGTGGAGACGGCCCTCGTACCCCTCGGGGTGAAGGGGAAGGAACGGCGCGCGCGGGCCGCCGAGGCCCTGGCGTCGGTGGGGCTCGCCGAGCGGCTCGGGCATCTGCCCGCCGAACTCTCCGGCGGTCAGCAGCAGCGCGTCGCCATCGCCCGCGCCCTGGTCAAGCAGCCGAAGGTGCTGCTCGCCGACGAGCCCACCGGCAACCTCGACGAGTCCATGCGCGACGAGATCATGGACGTGCTGGAGACCATGTGGAAGGAGCGCGGGCTGACTTTCATCATGGTCACCCACGACTCGGCGATCGCGAGGAAGGCCCCGCGCCTCGCGACGATCCGCAAGGGAAAGATCAGCGTCAAGGAGAACGCGGGCGCGTGAACGAACACAAAAGGGCGATTTCACGAGCTCAGCGGAACAATTCCGCCAACTCCTGACCGTCGCCCCGCTCTTGAGGGGCCGATCACCCCCCGGCATACTTGCGCTTTCCGAGGGGTGATCGTGCATACGTACGAGACATCCCCTGGTCGGGTGAATGGGGAATTCACCCGGACCTCATCTCCAGGGGGAGACTTGCGCAGACAAGTGAAAAGAGCGTGCGCGGCGACCGTCGCCACGGCGGCGGCCGTGGCCCTGGCGGCGGGAATGACCAGCCCGGCGTCCGCGCGGGTCCCGGCGGAGGCCGGACACGTCGACCGCGTGTCCACGGCCGGGATCACGGCCAAGCACCGCATCACCCTGATCACCGGCGACCGGGTGGTCGTCGACGCCAAGGGGCGCGTCGTCGGCGTCGAGCGGGCCAAGGGCCGCGCGCATGTGCCCGTCCAGATCCGCAAGACCCGCGGCCACACCCTCGTGGTGCCGGCCGACGCGCGGGCGCTCATAGCCGCCGGCAAGCTGGACCGGCGGCTCTTCGACGTCACCGAACTGAACAAGGCGGCGAACCGCGCCTCCCAGAAGCAGGGCCTGAAGGTCATCGTCGGCTACCAGGGAGCCGCGACGGCCGCCCGGGCCGAAGTCCGCGGCTCGGGAACGCTCCGCCGGACCCTGAAGTCCCTGAACGCGGACGCCGTGCGGACGCCGCAGCGGGACGCGGCCGAACTGTGGTCCGCCGTCACCGACCACGGCCGGGCGGCCTCCGGCGTCGCGCACGTCTGGCTGGACGGCGTGCGCAGGGCGAGCCTCGACAAGTCCGTGCCGCAGATCGGCGCCCCCAAGGCGTGGGCCGCCGGGTACGACGGCAAGGGCGTCAAGATCGCCGTCCTCGACGCCGGCGTCGACGCGACCCACCCGGACCTCAGGAACCAGGTGGTAGCGTCCAGGAACTTCTCCACCGCCGCCGACGCCACCGACCACTACGGCCACGGCACGCACGTCGCGTCCATCGCGGCGGGCACCGGCGCCAAGTCGAACGGGAAGTACAAGGGCGTCGCGCCCGGCGCGAAGATCCTCAACGGCAAGGTCCTCGACGACACCGGCAGCGGTGACGACTCCGGCATCCTCGCCGGCATGGAGTGGGCGGCCGACCAGGGCGCCGACGTCGTCAACCTGAGCCTCGGCGGCCCGGACACCCCCGACGTGGACCCGCTGGAGGCCGAGGTCGACAAGCTCTCGGCAGAGAAGGGCATCCTCTTCGCGATCGCGGCGGGCAACGACGGTCCCGAGTCGATCGGTTCGCCGGGCAGCGCGGACGCCGCGCTCACCGTCGGCGCCGTCGACGGCCACGACAAGCTGGCGGACTTCTCCAGCACCGGCCCCCGCCTCGGCGACGGCGCCATCAAGCCGGACGTCACCGCCCCCGGCGTGGACATCACCGCGGCCGCCGCCCCGGGCAGTGTCATCGACACGGAGGTCGGCGAGAATCCCGCGGGCTACCTGACGATCTCGGGTACGTCGATGGCGACCCCGCACGTGGCGGGCGCCGCCGCCATCCTCAAGCAGGAACACCCGGACTGGACGTACACCGAGCTCAAGGGCGCGCTGACGGGTTCCGCCAAGGGCGGCGCGTACACGCCGTTCCAGCAGGGCGCGGGCCGTATCGCCGTCGACTCGGCGATCAAGCAGACGGTGATCGCCGACCCGTCCTCGGTGAGCTTCGGCGTCGCTCAGTGGCCGCACACCGACGACAGGGCGCTGACCCGGCGGCTGACGTACCGCAACCTCGGCACGAAGGACGTCACCCTGACCCTCGGGGTCAAGGCCACCGACCCCAAGGGACACACGGCCCCCTCGGGCTTCTTCAAGCTCGCCGCCACCACCCTCACCGTCCCGGCCGGGCGTGAGGCGTCCGTCGGTGTCGACGCGAACACCAGGCTCGGCGGCACCCTCGACGGCGCGTACGCCGCGTACGTGACGGCGACGGGCGGCGGTCAGTCGGTGCGTACGGCGGTCGCGGTCGAGCGTGAGCCGGAGTCGTACGACGTCACCCTGAAGTACGTCGACCGCGCCGGGCAGACGCCCACGCACCTCACCGACCTGATGGGCTACACCGGGCTCGGCGCGGGGCGGGACTACGCGTCGCAGAACACGGCGGACACCGTGACCCTCCGGGTGCCCAAGGGCAAGTACCTGCTCGACTCCCTGTCCGTGCAGGACCTGGTGCAGGCCAAGGGCGGCGTCGACTGGCTGGTCCGGCCCCGGCTGGACGTCACCGGGAACACCACGCTGACGCTGGACGCCCGCACCGCCGAGGGCGCCGACATCACGGTGCCGGACGCGCGGGCCAAGCCGATGTCGGCGGTCGTCAACTACTTCGACGACGCCTCGGGCATCGGACTCGGCCTCGGGCTGGACTCCTTCCGGAACGTGCGGATGGCGCACCTCGGCCCGGCGGTCACCCCCGGCCTGTTCCAGAGCTGGGCCGGACAGTGGGTCAAGGGCGCCACCGCCGAGTACGACACCTTCACCGGCGCCAGGGTCGGCAAGCTCCAGGGCGCGCACGTCAAGCACTACAAGGCGAGCGAACTGGCCAAGGTCCGGGTGGACATGGGAGCCGCCGCCGCCGGCAAGACGGGCGCGATCACCGCGTACGGCAGTCTGCCCGACGACGACGCCGTCGGTGTCGCCGTCGACCAGAAGCTGCCGAGCGCGCGCACGCTCTATCTGTCGGCCGGTGAGAAGGTCCAGTGGGCGTTCGACTTCGAGCAGCACGCCGGCACGGACGCGACCGGGTTCCCGGTCGTCGACGCCTACTACACGCTCGGCTCCCCGCAGACCTTCAAGGCGGGCACGAGCTACACGAAGCGGTTCAACACGGCCGTCTTCGGCCCGAAGATCAACGCCGACTTCGGGGTCTTCCGGGACGGCGACCACCTCGTCGGCTATCTGCCGCTGTACGCCGACGGAAGCACCCACGCCGGGTCCTCGCTGTTCAGCTCGGTCACCACGACGCTGTACCGCAACGGGACGAAGGTCGGATCGAACGACGACCCGCTCTTCGGGGAAAAGGAGTTCAAGGTCCCGGCCGGCCAGGCCGAGTACCGGCTGACGACCTCGGTCAAGCGCAGCGTGAAGGTCGCCGCGGCCTCCACCCGGATCGACGCGAGCTGGACGTTCAAGTCCAAGAAGGCCGACTTCGCGAAGCTGCCCGCCTCCACGGTCCGCTTCGACGCCGCGACCGGCCTGGACAGCCGCGTCGAGGCCGGCCGGCGGACGACGATCCCGCTCACCGTGCAGGGCTCGGCCGCGGGCCGGAACCTCAAGTCGCTGTACGTGTACGTCTCGTACGACTACGGCCAGACCTGGACCATGCTCAAGGTCAAGGACGGAAGGATCACCGTCAAGAACCCGGCGAAGGGCAAGGGCATCTCCTTCCACGCGAAGATCACCGACAAGCAGGGCAACAAGTCGACGGTCTCGATCTACAACGCGTACTACGGAAAGTGAGCCCGCTCCCCACCGGGTGAGATGAGCCCGTAGCGAACGGCCCGCCGGAAGAACAGCTTCCGGTGGGCCGTCCGTGTTTCCGTGGTCCCCATGAGCGCCCACACCGTGGAGTACGTCCGGTACCGCATACCCGAGGAACGGTCCGCGGAGTTCCTGGCCGCCTACACCCGCGCCGCGGCCCAGCTGGCCGCCGCCCCGCAGTGCGTCGACTACGAACTCGCCCGCAGCGAGGACGACTTCGCGCACTTCGTCCTGCGGATCACCTGGACCTCGACCGAGGCCCACGAACAAGGTTTCCGCACCTCCGACCTCTTCCCCGCCTTCCTCGCCGAGATCCGCCCCTACATCCCCCACATCGAGGAGATGCGCCACTACAAGGCGACGACGGTACGGGGCGCCGGCGCCGCGGTCCCCACCCTGTACGCGTGGGCGGGCGGCGCGGAGGCCTTCGACCGGCTCACCGACGTCTTCTACGACAAGGTCCTCAAGGACGAGGTCCTCGGCCCCGTCTTCGCCGGCATGGCCCCCGAGCACGCGGCGCACGTCGCCCTCTGGCTCGGCGAGGTCTTCGGCGGACCGCCCGCCTACTCCGAGACCCAGGGCGGCCACGGCCACATGGTCGCCAAGCACTTCGGCAGGAACATCACCGAGACCCAGCGCCGGCGCTGGGTGAACCTGCTCCAGGACGCGGCGGACGAGGCGCGGCTGCCCGCCGACGCCGAGTTCCGCTCCGCGTTCCTCGCCTACGCGGAGTGGGGCACGCGGCTCGCCGTGTACTTCTCCGGCCCCGACGCGGTGCCTCCGGCGGAGCAGCCCGTACCGCGGTGGACGTGGGGGGCGGCACCGCCGTACCGGGCGTGAGGGCCGTACGCGGAGTCACGTCCGCGGAGGCCGGGCGGCCCACGGACGGGTGAGGGGCCAGGGGCGTGGCCGGCCGTCGCCGCGGGGCTGTCCGCCGTCACGGGGGAGGGCGCCGGTCGGGGCGGGGCCCCCGGCGCGGTCGGGATGCGGCGTACGACCGGGTGCCGGCCCACGACCGGGCGCCGGCCCCCGACCCGGCGGGTGCCTACGACTGGGCGTTGGCCCCCGCCCGGGTCGCGTCCGTACCCCAGCTGCCCAGCAGCCGCAGTGCCTCCGCCGAGGCGGACCCCGGCTCCGCGTGGTACGTGATCAGCGCCTGCTCGCTGTCGTCCGCCATCCGGAACGACTCGAACCGCAGGTCGAGGTCGCCCACCAGCGGATGCCGCAGCTCCTTCACGCCGTGGTTCTTCTCCTTCACGTCGTGCGTGGCCCACAGCCGCCGGAAGTCCGGGCTCTTCACGGAGAGCTCCCCGACCAGCGCCGACAGCCTCGGATCGTCCGGATGACAGCCCGCGTCCATCCGCAGCATGCACACGATGTCGATCGCCTTCTGCTCCCAGTCCACGAACAGATCGCGGTACTCGGGCCGCAGGAACACCAGCCGCGCCCAGTTCCGCTCGTCGGGCGCGAGCTCCGCCCAGTCGCCGAACACGGCCGCGGCCATCCGGTTCCAGACCAGGATGTCGGCCCGCCGCCCGGTGACGTACGCGGGCACGCTGTCCAGCATGTCCAGCAGGTGCCGCAGCGCCACCCGCACCTGCTGCGGCCGGGCCGTCTGCTTCTTCTTGTGCTGCTTGGGCTTGGCGAGGTGGGTCAGATGCGCGTGCTCGGCGTCCGACAGGCGCAGGGCGCGGGCGATGGCGTCCAGCACCTCCGCCGACACGTTCCGTCCGTTCCCCTGTTCGAGCCGGGTGTAGTACGCGACGGACACCCCGGCCAGCTGCGCCAGCTCCTCGCGCCGCAGCCCCGGCACCCGGCGGTGCCGTCCGAAGTCGGGCAGCCCTACGTCCTCCGGCTTCAGCCGGGCCCGGCGCGTGCGCAGGAACTCACTGAGCTCGGCACGCCGGTCCAGCGGCTGCCCGGCTTCCCCGGTGATCTCCTGGAAGGGCTGCTCGTTCATGCGTCCAGTATTCACGGTCGTACGCAGCGGAGCCTGACCCCGCCAGTAGTAGGACCAGCGGTCGTACGCAAAGCCGTGGCCTGGGTGAACGGCGCGCGGCGGGGCAGGCTGGTGAGCGTGCCCGGCGGAAGAAGGCAGCCGGGCACAGACCACTCCCTAGGAGAACCCCCGGCATGACCACTGTTGCTGCGTACGCCGCCCCCGCCGCCAAGGCCCCGCTGGAGCGCACCACCATCGAGCGCCGTCCCGTGGGCGAGTTCGACGTCCTGATCGACATCAAGTTCGCCGGTATCTGCCACTCGGACATCCACCAGGCCCGCGAGGGCTGGGGCGAGGCGATCTTCCCGATGGTGCCCGGACACGAGATCGCCGGCATCGTCTCCGAGGTCGGCCCCGGCGTCACCCGGTTCAAGGTCGGCGACCGCGTGGGCGTCGGCTGCATGGTCGACTCCTGCCGCGAGTGCGAGAACTGCAAGGCGGGCCTGGAGCAGTACTGCGCCAAGGGCAACGTCGGCACCTACAACGCCCTCGACAAGAACGGCGAGCCCACCTACGGCGGCTACTCCGAGAAGATCGTCGTCGACGAGAACTACACCGTCCGCATCCCCGACGGCCTCTCCCTCGACGTGGCCGCGCCCCTGCTCTGCGCCGGCATCACCACGTACTCCCCGCTCCGGCACTGGAACGCGGGACCCGGCAAGAAGGTCGCGGTCCTCGGCATGGGCGGCCTCGGCCACATGGGCGTCAAGATCGCGCACGCGCTCGGCGCCGAGGTGACCGTGCTGTCGCAGTCCCTGCGCAAGAAGGACGACGGTCTGAAGCTGGGCGCCGACCACTACTACGCCACCAGCGACCCGAAGACCTTCGAGGAACTGCGCGGCACCTTCGACATCATCCTGTCCACGGTCTCGGCACCGCTCGACTTCGGGGCGTTCCTCTCGCTGCTGCGCACGGACGGCGCGCTGGTGAACGTCGGCGCCCCCGAGGAGCCGATCTCCCTCAACCTCTTCTCCGTGATCAGCGGCCGCAAGTCCCTGGCCGGCTCCGGCATCGGCGGCATCCAGGAGACCCAGGAGATGCTCGACTTCTGTGCCGAGCACGGCCTCGGCGCGGAGATCGAACTGATCAGCGCGTCCGAGATCAACGACGCGTACGAGCGGGTGCTGTCGAGTGACGTCCGCTACCGCTTCGTGATCGACACCGCGACGATCTAGTGGGTCGACGTGCGTGAGGAGGGCGCCGCCCGGTCCTGGGAC
>NZ_JBHWEL010000105.1:0-7985 GCF_042734135.1 Streptomyces sp. NPDC059668
GGAGTAAAAACGGGCGTGAGTCTCGGTGTTTCCACCCACTGGCCCGCGGCCACCCACCCCCCCCCCCGGTGTGTATCGCGCAACTACCCCGTACCCCCCCGGCGGCCGCGGGGGGGGCCGGCGGCGGGCCGGCCGGCGGCGCCCCCGCCGCCCACGGTCGCACCGCGAGGGGGGTCACTGCGCGCCGGGGCGCACCAACCCGCTCTCGTACGCGTACACCGCGGCCTGCACCCGGTCACGCAGACCCAGCTTGGTGAGGACGTGGCCCACATGCGTCTTGACGGTGGTCTCGCTGACGAACAGGTCGGCGGCGATCTCCGCGTTCGACAGACCCCGCGCCACCAGCTTCAGCACCTCCACCTCGCGCTCGGTGAGGGTGTGCAGGGTGTCGGGCACGGGCTCGTCGCCCGACGGCAGATGACCCGCGTACTTGTCCAGGAGCCGGCGCGTGATGCTCGGCGCGAGCATCGCCTCACCCGCGGCGACCACCCGGATCGCCTGCACCAGCTCGTTGGCCGGAGCGTCCTTCAGGAGGAAACCGCTGGCGCCCGCGCGCAGCGCCTCCACCACGTACTCGTCGAGGTCGAAGGTCGTCAGGACGAGCACCTTGGCCGGGCCGTCGCGCCCCGGACCGGTGATCTGCCGGGTCGCCTCCACCCCGTCCATCCGCGGCATGCGGATGTCCATCAGAACCACATCGGGCTGCAGGGCACGCACCTGGTCCAGTGCCTGGAGACCGTCACCGGCCTCGCCGACGACCGCCAGATCCTGCTCGGCCTCCAGAATCATCCGGAAGCCGGTGCGCAGCAGCGGCTGGTCGTCGACCAGTAGGACGCGGATGGCCACGTGAGTCTCCTTCGCTAGTCCGGCCCCATTCTGCCCTGCTCGGTACCGCCCGACTCGGGCGCCCTGACCGGGAGCGGATACGGCGGGGGAGTACCGCCGAATTCCGGACACACCGCCTGGTGATCGCACCAGCCGCAGAGTTTGGTGGGACGCGGCCGCCAGTCGCCCGTCTCGGTGGCCTCCCGGATCGCCTCCCA
Organism: Streptomyces sp. NPDC059668; assembly: GCF_042734135.1. Taxonomy (NCBI): domain Bacteria; kingdom Bacillati; phylum Actinomycetota; class Actinomycetes; order Kitasatosporales; family Streptomycetaceae; genus Streptomyces; species Streptomyces sp. NPDC059668. The sequence goes on from NZ_JBHWEL010000105.1 coordinate 1,044, forward strand.
CAGCGCGAGCAGCTTGCGCTCGACCCGCTCCAGGTCCGCGATCGCCGGGTCGTACGTCAACACGTCGCCACTGCCGAGGTAGACGAGCTGGAGACGGCGCGGGACCACCTGCTTCAGCCGCCACACCACCAGGGCGTAGAACTTCATCTGGAACAACGCGCCCTCGGCGTACTCGGGCCGGGGCGCCTTGCCCGTCTTGTAGTCGACGATCCTGACCTCGCCCGACGGCGCCACGTCTACCCGGTCGATGATGCCGCGCAGCTTCAGCCCGGAGTCGAGCCGGGCCTCGATGAACAGCTCGCGCTCGGCGGGTTCCAGACGGGTGGGGTCCTCCAGGCTGAACCACCGCTCCACCAACCGCTCCGCCTCACCGAGCCAGCGCGCCAGCCGCTCGCCCTCGGGGTCGTCGGCGAACAGCTCCACGACCTCGGGCCGGGTCTCGCGCAGCCGGTCCCACTGGCCGGGGATGAGGGACTTGGCGCGCGGGGCCGTCCGCTCCGTCGCCGGGGAGTCGAAGAGCCGCTCCAGCACCGCGTGCACCAGGGTGCCGCGGGTCGCCGCCTCGCTCGGTTTCTCGGGGAGCTTGTCGATCACCCGGAACCGGTAGAGCAGCGGGCACTGCATGAAGTCGCTGGCGCGCGAGGGCGACAGCGACGCCGGCGGCACGGCCGTGACAGCCGCGGTCTGCTCGGGCGGGACGGCGCCCTCGGTGCTGGTCTCCATGTCCCAAGACCTTACGGCCCGCCACTGACAGTGAGTGAACGCACGGGGCTGGTGCGACGGCGCGGAAAACAGAGGGGGTGCCGGGGCGGAACGTGTCGCGACCGACGCATACCATCGACCACAGACCCTGCTTCGCAAGATCGGGAGCGGGAGACGCTTCGAACGAGGGGACATCGTGGACGAGAGCGGCGGGAGCGGGCAGCCGCGATCCGGCACCGACGAAGCGACCGAGCGCCACGAGGGGTCCCAGGCCCCCGCGGGCCCGGCCGCGGACGCCACGCGACCCGGACCGGACCGGCACGAGCGCCCCACGGGACAGCCGGCCGCCGACCCGGACGTCCCCGCCCCCGGCCCCACCCGCGCGCACCCGCGGCCCACGAGCGGCCCCGAGCCGCACGGCACCTTCGACCGCGCGTCCGGCGACGGACCCGGGACGGACGACGCCCCCACGAGCCGGCCCGGACCGCACCACGGCTCCACGGACGGGCCCGGCACGGACGCCGGTGACACGTCGGACGGGACCACACCGCACACGGAGCCCGCGCCCGGCCCCGGAACCCGCGACGGCGCCTCGGGGGAGGCCGGCCCCGGCGCCGTGTCCCCGCCCGCGGCGCCCCACGAACCCGACCGGCCCACCGGCCCGGACACCACCCCGCACCACCGCACCCTCGCCCAGTCCGGCACCGGTGCCGACGGCGCCGGCGGTGTCGGCGGGCCGAAGCCCCCGCGCCGCGGCCGGGAGCCCGGCGGCGGGCTCCTGATGGGCCGTCCGTTCGGCGTACCCGTGTACGTGGCGCCCAGCTGGTTCCTCGTGGCCGCGCTGATCACCTGGGTGTTCGGCGGCCAGCTCGACCGCGTGCTGCCCGAACTCGGCGCCCTGCGCTACCTCGTCTCCCTCTTCTTCGCCGTCGCCTTCTACGCCTCCGTCCTGGTCCACGAACTGGCCCACACGGTCGCGGCCCTGCGCTTCAAGCTGCCGGTCCGCCGCATCCAGCTCCAGTTCTTCGGCGGGGTGTCCGAGATCGAGAAGGAGGCCGAGACCCCGGGCCGCGAGTTCGTGCTCGCCTTCGTCGGACCCCTGCTCTCCCTCGTCCTGTCCGGCCTCTTCTACCTCGCCATGCTCGCCGTCGAGCCCGGCACGGTCCCCGGTGTCCTGCTGGCCGGCCTGATGGTCTCCAACCTGCTCGTGGCCGCCTTCAACCTGCTTCCCGGCCTGCCCCTGGACGGCGGACGGATGCTCCGCGCCGTCGTCTGGAAGATCACCGGCAGGCCGATGAGCGGCACGATCGCGGCGGCCTGGGTCGGCCGCGCGCTCGCCGTCTCCGTCCTGATCGGCCTGCCCCTGCTCACCCAGTCCGGAGCGCTCGGCGAGACCCAGGACAACATCGGCGGCATGGACACGGTCACCGACGCCCTGCTGGCCGCGATCCTCGCCGCCATCATCTGGACCGGCGCCGGAAACAGCCTCCGCATGGCCCGGCTGCGGGAGCACCTGCCCGAGCTGCGGGCCCGCTCGCTCACCCGGCGGGCGGTCCCGGTCGAGACCAGCACCCCCCTCTCCGAGGCGCTGCGCCGCGCCAACGACGCGGGCGCCCGCGCCCTGGTCGTCGTCGACGCCGACGGCGAGCCCCTCTCCCTGGTCCGCGAGGCCGCGATCGTCGGCGTACCGGAGCACCGCCGCCCCTGGGTCGCCGTCAGCGGCCTCGCCCAGGACATCACCGACGGGATGCGCGTCTCCGCCGAGCTCGCGGGCGAGCCCCTCCTCGACGTCCTGCGCGCGACCCCCGCGACCGAGTACCTGGTGGTGGAGGACTCGGGCGAGATCTACGGGGTCCTGTCGGCGGCGGACGTCGAGCGCGCCTTCGTCAAGGCGATGGCCAGGCCCTCCTGACCTTCCCGCGGGCGCCGCGGCACCGTGACGTGCATGGCCGTGCCGCACGGGCGTCGTCGGCGCCGCGGCACCCGCGGTGGCGGCCCGCAACGCCCGTGGTCGGCGCCCCGCGCGGGGACCGGTAGGCTGTTCACATGTCCGAACCGACCGGTGCCGCCCGCAGGCGCGGGCCCTTCAAGGTCGGGGACCAGGTTCAGCTGACCGACCCCAAGGGCCGCCACTACACGTTCACGCTCGAGGCCGGGAAGAACTTCCACACCCACAAGGGTTCCTTCCCGCACGACGAGCTGATCGGTGCTCCCGAGGGCAGCGTCGTCCGCACCACGGGGAACGTCGCCTATCTCGCGCTGCGCCCCCTGCTCCCCGACTACGTCCTGTCCATGCCCCGCGGCGCCGCCGTGGTCTACCCCAAGGACGCGGGGCAGATCCTGGCCTTCGCGGACATCTTCCCCGGCGCACGCGTCGTGGAGGCGGGCGTCGGCTCCGGCTCGCTCAGCAGCTTCCTGCTGCGCGCCATCGGCGACCAGGGCATGCTGCACTCCTACGAGCGCCGCGAGGACTTCGCGGAGATCGCCCAGCAGAACGTGGAGCGCTACTTCGGCGGCCCGCACCCCGCCTGGCAGCTCACCGTGGGCGACCTCCAGGACAACCTGAGCGACACCGAGGTCGACCGTGTCATCCTCGACATGCTCGCCCCCTGGGAGTGCCTGGAGGCCGTCTCCAAGGCGCTCGTGCCCGGCGGCATCCTGTGCTGCTACGTGGCGACGACCACCCAGCTCGCGCGGACCGTCGAGTCCATCCGCGAGATCGGCTCCTTCAACGAGCCGACCGCCTGGGAGTCGATGATCCGCAACTGGCACATCGAGGGCCTCGCCGTCCGCCCGGACCACCGGATGATCGGGCACACCGGCTTCCTGCTCACCGCCCGCCGCCTCGCGGACGGCGTCGAGCCGCCCATGCGCCGGCGCCGCCCCGCCAAGGGCGCCTACGGCGAGGACTACGCGGGTCCCAACGCGGACGGCGGCTCCGCCCGCTGATCCGGCCGGCGTCCCCGCCGCGCGCGTACCCAACGCTCCACCCCTGTGGCCGAGTTCCCGGAGACACCCGGGGACCCGGCCACAGGCCTTTCCGTAACCGGGGCGGAGCGCGTTCTGTTGACGCGCCGCCAGAAGTGCGGACCCCGCCGTTCCACCCGACTGTGACGTGTGGCACCATGCTGGCCACTCCACCCCCCCGCCGGCACAGTCCTCGCAGGAGACGCTCCCAGTGCAGCAATCCGTCGTCCCGGAACTGGCACACACGCACACCCGTCCCATCCACTGGCTGGCGACGGCCACCGCCGTGGCCGGAGTCGTCGCCCTCTCCTCGGTCGTCCAGCCCGGATCGGCCACGGCGGCCCAGCCCGGTCCCGGGGCGAAGGCCGCCCCGGCCGCGCTCGCGCCCCCGGACCCCGCGGCCGTCACGTTCCCGCTCGACTGCGGGCCCGCCGAGGCCGTCGTACAGAAGAAGGCGTCGGGGGACCTCGACGGCGACGGCCACCCGGAGACGGTCGCCGTGGTCCACTGCGACGCGGGCTCGGGCACCCCGCCCGACGGTGTCTACGTCCTCACCCAGGGCGGAGCGGCGAAGAAGCCCCGGATCGTGGCCACCCTGGTCGACCCGAAGGACCGGCTGAGCGTCACGGGCTTCGCGGTACGTGACGGCGCCGTCACCGCCACCCTGCTCGGCTACTCGTCGGCCGACGTGCCCAGTTGCTGCCCGGACGTGAAGGACCGGGCCAAGTGGCAGTGGAAGAACGGAGCGTTCATCCGCTCGACGCCCTCGGGCGCCCAGAGCATATGAGAAGAACGTGAGAAAAGAGACAATCCGTCACGTGGAGTGGCCTCCGGGTCACTCCACGTCGGGTCCGTAGACCTCGACCTTGTCCGAAACCCGACGTACGTGGATGCAGTCGCCCGGGCACTCCTTGGCCGAGTCGGCCACGTCACGCAGAAGCGTCAGCGGTACGGGCGTTGTGGCGCCGGGGGCCTGGAGGAGCTCGTCGTCGGCGCTCTTCACGTAGGCCAGACCGTCGATGTCCAGCTCGAAGACCTCCGGCGCGTACTGGACGCAGATCCCGTCGCCGGTACAGAGGTCCTGGTCGATCCAGACCTCGAGCGCCTCTTCGCCTGCTACGGCCTCCTGCTGCACGGTCACATCTCCTGCCGTTTCCTGCGTCGAGCGATCCGAAGACTGGGGAATCGGGCCAGCTCTGACGGGTGTTGAACACTTTGAGCCTACCTCCGTCGGCTTCCCAATCATGTTGGGTGGGTATTCCCCTGGCGTGAGGGAGAGCGCAAGGGTGAAGATCGGACACACCTCGACAGTCTTTGTGATCTAGGGGTTTCAATCGACACCCACCCAGGTAGGGTCTGGAAGCGTCCAGCTCCCCTTGGAGGAGGTGAGGACCGTGGCAGCCCACGACGACGACATGAACCGCGGCATCCGCCCGGGACGAGGGTCCGATGACCCTGCCGGGCAGGTTGCCTACCTTGAGCAGGAGATCGCCGTCCTGCGACGCAAGCTCGCCGACTCTCCGCGGCACACGAGGATTCTCGAAGAGCGGATCGTCGAGCTGCAGACCAACCTGGCCGGCGTGTCCGCTCAGAACGAGCGGCTCGCCAACACGCTCCGTGAGGCCCGCGACCAGATCGTGGCCCTCAAGGAAGAGGTCGACCGGCTCGCGCAGCCGCCGGCGGGCTTCGGTGTCTTCCTCGTGGCGAACGAGGACGGCACGGCGGACATCTTCACCGGGGGCCGCAAGCTCCGGGTGAACGTCAGCCCCAGCGTGGAGCTCGAGGAGCTCAGGCGCGGCCAGGAAGTGATGCTCAACGAAGCCCTCAACGTGGTCGAGGCCATGGAGTACGAGAGCGTCGGCGACATCGTCACCCTCAAGGAGATCCTGGAGGACGGCGAGCGCGCCCTCGTGATGGGGCACACCGACGAGGAACGGGTGGTACGGCTCGCCGAGCCGCTCCTGGACGTCACCATCCGTCCCGGCGACGCCCTGCTCCTCGAACCCCGTTCCGGCTATGTCTACGAGGTCGTTCCCAAGAGCGAGGTCGAGGAGCTCGTCCTCGAAGAGGTCCCGGACATCGGCTACGAGCAGATCGGCGGCCTGGGAAACCAGATCGAACTGATCCGCGACGCGGTCGAGCTCCCGTACCTCTACCCCGACCTCTTCAAGGAGCACGAACTGCGGCCGCCCAAGGGTGTGCTGCTCTACGGGCCCCCCGGATGCGGCAAGACGCTCATCGCCAAGGCGGTCGCCAACTCGCTGGCCAAGAAGGTCGCCGAGGTCACCGGCCAGGCCACGGGCAAGAGCTTCTTCCTCAACATCAAGGGCCCCGAGCTCCTGAACAAGTACGTCGGCGAGACCGAGCGGCAGATCCGCCTCGTCTTCCAGCGTGCTCGGGAGAAGGCCAGCGAGGGCACCCCCGTCATCGTCTTCTTCGACGAGATGGAGTCCCTGTTCCGCACCCGTGGATCGGGCGTCAGCTCGGACGTGGAGAACACCATCGTCCCCCAGCTGCTCGCCGAGATCGACGGCGTGGAGGGCCTGGAGAACGTGGTCGTGATCGGTGCCTCGAACCGTGAGGACATGATCGACCCCGCGATCCTGCGCCCCGGACGACTCGATGTGAAGATCAAGATCGAGCGCCCGGACGCCGAGGCCGCCAAGGACATCTTCGCGAAGTACCTCACCCAGCGCCTCCCGCTGCACTCCGACGACCTCGGAGAGCACGGCGGGGACCGGGCGGCCACCGTCCACGGCATGATCCAGACCGCCGTGGAGCAGATGTACGCCGAATCCGAGGAGAACCGCTTCCTCGAGGTCACCTACGCCAACGGCGACAAGGAAGTCCTGTACTTCAAGGACTTCAATTCCGGCGCCATGATCGAGAACATCGTGGGCCGCGCCAAGAAGGCCGCCATCAAGGCCTTCCTCGAACAGAACCAGAAGGGTCTCCGGGTCTCCCACCTCCTCCAGGCATGCGTGGACGAGTTCAAGGAGAACGAGGACCTGCCGAACACCACCAACCCGGACGACTGGGCCCGGATCTCCGGAAAGAAGGGCGAACGGATCGTCTACATCCGTACGCTCGTCACCGGAAAGCAGGGTGCGGACACCGGACGCTCCATCGACACGGTGGCCAACACCGGTCAGTACCTGTAAAAGCCAGGGCGGCGGGGGGGGGGCGCCCCCCGGTCCCCCCCGCCGCGTGTTTTGGGGGGGCGCGGTGGTGAAAACAAAATTTCGAAAATAATAGCCAGCCAACCGGTATGGG
>NZ_JBHWEL010000105.1:7995-16302 GCF_042734135.1 Streptomyces sp. NPDC059668
ACTCTCTCCCCCCGTCCCCGCGGGGGCCCCCCCGCGCCCCCCCTCCCCCCCGGGCCCACCCCCCGGAACACCACCTCCCCCCCCGGGGGGGGGGGGGGGCCCCCCCCCGGCCCCCCCCCCCCCGACTGCTTTCCGGGGCACGGCTGGAGCACAGCAATGACGCAAATGATCTCCCCACCAGCGCAGAGGCGTTCTAGGCTCTTTCGTACCGCCGAGTCGCGCGTTGCGGGGACGGGCACCGCACACGCACCGGAGCACCAGCGGTACTTGAGCAGCGCCCCCGACCGAGGGCGCCGCCGGGCAAGGAGGGCCGCATGACCGTACGGCGAGTAATGGGCATCGAGACGGAGTACGGGATCTCCGTCGCCGGCCACCCCAACGCCAATGCCATGCTCACCTCGTCCCAGATCGTCAACGCGTACGCGGCGGCGATGCACCGGGCGCGCCGCGCCCGCTGGGACTTCGAGGAGGAGAACCCGCTGCGGGACGCGCGAGGCTTCGACCTCGCCCGCGAGGCCGCCGACTCCAGCCAGCTCACCGACGAGGACATCGGCCTGGCCAATGTCATCCTCACCAACGGCGCACGGCTGTACGTGGACCACGCGCACCCGGAGTACAGCTCGCCCGAGGTCACCAACCCCTGGGACGCGGTCCTGTGGGACAAGGCCGGCGAGCGCATCATGGCGGAGGCCGCGGAACGGGCGGCCCAGCTCCCCGGCGCCCAGCCGATCCACCTCTACAAGAACAACACCGACAACAAGGGTGCCTCGTACGGCACGCACGAGAACTACCTGATGAAGCGGGAGACCCCCTTCTCGGACATCGTGCGCCACCTCACGCCGTTCTTCGTGTCCCGTCAGGTCGTCACCGGAGCGGGCCGCGTCGGTATCGGCCAGGACGGCCACGAGCACGGCTTCCAGCTCAGTCAGCGGGCCGACTACTTCGAGGTCGAGGTGGGCCTGGAGACCACGCTGAAGCGCCCCATCATCAACACCCGCGACGAGCCGCACGCGGACGCCGAGAAGTACCGCAGGCTGCACGTGATCATCGGCGACGCGAACCTGTCGGAGATCTCGACCTATCTGAAGCTGGGCACGACCGCCCTGGTCCTGTCCATGATCGAGGACGGCTTCATCGCCGTCGACCTGGCGGTCGACCAACCGGTGCGCACCCTGCACCAGGTCTCGCACGACCCCACCCTGAAGCGGCTCGTCACGCTGCGCAGCGGACGCACGCTGACCGCGGTACAGCTCCAGATGGAGTACTTCGAGCTGTCGCGCAAATACGTGGAGGAGCGGTTCGGGGCGGACGCGGACGACCAGACCAAGGACGTCCTGGTCCGCTGGGAGGACACGCTGAACCGGCTGGAGAACGACCCGATGAGCCTGGCCGGCGAGCTCGACTGGGTCGCCAAGCGGGAGCTCATGGAGGGCTACCGGCGCCGCGACGACCTCGACTGGGACGCCGCCCGGCTGCACCTGGTCGACCTCCAGTACGCCGACGTACGGGCCGAGAAGGGCCTCTACAACCGTCTGGCCGCCCGCGGCAAGATGAAGCGCCTGCTGGACGAGTCGGACGTCGAGCGGGCCCGGACGAAGCCGCCGGAGGACACCCGCGCGTACTTCCGCGGCCGGTGTCTCGAACAGTACGCGGACGACGTGGCGGCGGCCTCCTGGGACTCGGTGATCTTCGATCTGCCCGGCAGGGACTCGCTCCAGCGCGTTCCAACCCTGGAGCCGCTTCGCGGAACGCGTAATCACGTCAAGGAACTCCTCGATCGTTGTCGCACGGCGGAAGACCTGGTCAAGGTCCTTTCGGGCGGCTGATCCGGTCGTACGGGGCCCTCGGGCCCCGTACGGCGCATCGGGGTGGAAAAGGGCGACGCCCGGGAATCATGGAGGTGGCCCCCGGACGTTGTGGCAACTGCGGGGCCGATGTCGGACCCTGCTTGTAGGGTCTGATCAAGAACGTCGAACCGAGCGGGGTGAGGGTTATGGCGACCAAGGACACCGGCGGCGGACAGCAGAAGGCGACGCGTTCCACCGAGGAGGTCGAGGAGCAGGCGCAGGACGCGCAGGCGACGGACGACCTCAAGGAACGCCAGGAGAAGCTGTCGGACGACGTCGACTCCGTACTGGACGAGATCGACGATGTCCTCGAGGAGAACGCGGAGGACTTCGTGCGAAGTTTCGTTCAGAAGGGCGGCGAGTAACCTTCGGATCGAAGGTTACGGGGGCTTTCGGCTCGGCGGACGAAGAGAATGTGAAGTGCTGCGTGCGGTGCGGCGAGCACGAGCCGTACGCAGCCTTCGTTCGCAGGCGGTCCCATCCGGACGGCCGGGCCGTGCACCGAAGTGGCACCGCAAGGCGATGGCCTCGGACGGGCTGTCCACGCGCTGCGAGACGTGTCGAGCCGCTGAGGGGCGCGCAGGCTTCCTGAAGCGCCGATACGGCATGGCCGAAGCCGACCGTGACCGAGACGGTGGCCTCTCGAAAGGGGCCCCGCGTGATCTGTTGGAAAGCTCCCCCAGTTCACGTGGATCACCGCCACGAGACGGGTAGGGTCCGTGGCGTACTGTGCTTCAACTGTAATTCGGCCATCGGCAAGTTGGGAGATGATCCCGACGCTGTTCGTCGGGCTGCCGCCTACTTGGAAGGATCCCCGTGGAAGCCAACACTCGTAGCACCGGGCGTCTACCGGCTGCCTTCCTGACGCCCGGGTCGTCGTCCTTCATGGACTTCCTGTCCGAGCACCAGCCGGAGATGCTCCCGGGCAGGCGGCAGCTGCCGCCCGTGCAGGGCGTGATCGAGGCGCCGCACGGCACGACCATCGTCGCCGTCACCTTCCCCGGCGGGGTCGTCCTCGCCGGCGACCGGCGGGCGACCATGGGCAACATGATCGCTCAGCGCGACATCGAGAAGGTCTTCCCGGCCGACGAGTACTCGGCGGTGGGCATCGCCGGTACGGCGGGTCTGGCCGTCGAGATGGTCAAGCTGTTCCAGCTGGAGCTGGAGCACTTCGAGAAGGTCGAGGGCGCGACGCTCTCCCTGGAGGGCAAGGCCAACCGTCTCTCCACCATGATCCGTTCCAACCTCGGCATGGCCATGCAGGGCCTCGCCGTGGTCCCCCTCTTCGCGGGCTACGACGTGGACCGCGACAAGGGCCGCATCTTCTCCTACGACGTCACCGGCGGCCGCTCCGAGGAGCACGGGTACGCCGCCACCGGCTCCGGCTCGATCTTCGCGCGCGGTGCCATGAAGAAGCTCTACAGCAGTGACCTGACCGAGGCGCAGGCCACCACCCTGGTCATCCAGGCGCTGTACGACGCGGCCGACGACGACTCGGCGACGGGCGGTCCCGATGTCGCCCGCCGGATCTACCCGATCGTCACCGTGATCACCGAAGAGGGATTCCGCCGTCTCACGGACGAGGAGTCCGCGGAGATCGCCCGCGCGATCCTGGAGCGGCGTCTGGAGCAGCCGGACGGCCCGCGGGCCGCGCTGCTCTGAGTCCCGCCTCTTCAGCCAGGTGACCCTGTGACTTCGACAGAAAGGGACGGATAGCCGGTGTCGACGCCGTTCTATGTCTCACCCCAGCAGGCCATGGCCGACCGCGCGGAGTACGCCCGCAAGGGCATCGCGCGCGGTCGCAGCCTCGTCGTGCTCCAGTACGCCGACGGCATCGTGTTCGTCGGCGAGAACCCGTCCCGCGCGCTGCACAAGTTCAGCGAGATCTACGACCGGATCGGCTTCGCGGCCGCCGGCAAGTACAACGAGTACGAGAACCTGCGGATCGGCGGTGTGCGCTACGCCGATCTTCGCGGCTACACGTACGACCGTGACGACGTGACCGCGCGCGGTCTGGCGAACGTCTATGCCCAGACGCTGGGCACGATCTTCTCGAGTGCGGCCGAGAAGCCGTACGAGGTGGAGCTGGTGGTCGCCGAGGTGGGGGAGACCCCCGACGGCGACCAGATCTACCGGCTGCCGCACGACGGATCGATCGTGGACGAGCACGGGTCGGTCGCGGTCGGCGGCAACGCCGAGCAGATCAGCACCTATCTGGACCAGCGCCACCAGGACGGCATGTCGCTGGCCGAGGCGCTGAAGCTGGCCGTGCAGTCCCTGTCGCGGGAGCCGAACGGCGGTGAGCGGGAGATCCCCGCCGAGCGCCTGGAAGTGGCGATCCTGGACCGCACGCGCCCGCAGCAGCGCAAGTTCAAGCGCATCGTCGGGCGCCAGCTGGCCCGTCTGCTGGAGGAGGGCGGCGCGTCCACCGCCACCGAGGCCGAGGACCCCGAAGACGACGAGTGACCCCGCTCGCGCCCCCCCCCCCCCGCGGCCGCGGGGGCGGGCGGCCCCCAGCAGCGGCCCCCCCCGCGGGCGGCTGGGCGCCGCCCCGGCGCCGCCCCCCCCCGCCGCGCCGCGCGCCGATCCGCCGGGGATCACGGGACAGCCCTCAGCCGGGCGGCGCCGTGGAGCCCCGTACGACCAGTTCGACCGGGATGTCTCCCTCGGGCGGTGTGCGGCCCTCCAGGACGGCCAGGAGGGTCTCCATGCCCCGCTCACCGAACAGCTCGGCGTCCAGGCGGACCGTGGTCAGCTCGGGGTCGATGGCACGGGCGAGGGCCAGGTCGTCGAGACCCGTGATCGAGAGGTCGTCGGGGACCCGCAGACCCAGACGGCGGGCCGCCTTGTAGGCACCGGCCGCGAGGTTGTCGTCGTCGCAGACCAGGGCCGTGGGCCGGGGCCCCGGCGCGGACAGGGCCGTCTCCGCGGCGGCACGGGAGTCCTCGATGGAGATCGGGGCGCGGGCCGTGCGCAGCCGCGTACCCGGGACGCCCGCCAACCGGGCGGCCAGTTCGCGGGCGCGCACCTCGAAGGTCCAGGACGCGATGTCCGCCCCCAGGTGCAGGAAGCGACGGTGGCCGAGGGCCAGCAGGTGGTCCGCCACCTGGCGTACGCCGTCCGCGATGTCGAGGTTGACGGTGGCCGCGCCCAGGCTGCCCGCGGGGTCGCTGTCCAGCATCACGAGGGGCAGCTGGTCGCCCCGGATCGCCGTGAGGGCGTCCGCGGCCATGGAGGAGGCGATGACGCCGTCCAGGGCCGCCCGTGCGGAGCCGAACGGATCGCGGGCGGGTCCGATGCCCTCGGGTGACGGATAGAGGACCACGCCGAAGCCGTGGGCGGAGGCCACCCGCGCCGCGCCGGTGTAGACGCCCGCGAAGAACTCGGTGGTGAGCGCCGGGACGACCAGAAGGACCGTGCGGGTGCGGCCGAGGCGGAGGTTGCGGGCGGCCAGGTTCGGGCGGTAGCCGAGCTCCCGGGCGGCATCCCGGACACGGTCCGCCGTCGCCTCGGAGACCCGGCCGCGCCACTTCTCGCCCATCACGAGGGAGACCGCGGCCTGGGAGACCCCCGCGGCCTGGGCGACGTCCCGGCTCGTGGGGCGCGTGCTGGCTCGTGCCACCGGCGGCCTGCTCCTTCGTCTGGACTCGAGGACTGGGCACATGGTACGTATGGCCAGGGACGTTATACGTAACACTGGCAGCTCGGGGTGGCCTCGGCCGCCCGGCGGAGAAGGCGGGAACATGGCTGCGGGATACCTGGAGATCCTCAGGGCGAGGCACGCCGCCCGGCTGCTCGCCGGCACGCTCACCGGGCGGCTGCCGAACGCGACGGCCGCCATCGCCGTCGTGCTCTTCGTCCGGGCCGAGGGCGGCACGTACGGCCTGGCCGGGGCGCTCGCCGCCGTGTACGGGGTGGCCAACGCCGTGGGCCAGCCGCTGCTCGGGCGGCTGGTGGACCTCTACGGGCAGCCACGAGTCCAACTGCCCGCCGCGCTGGTCTCGGCCCTGGGCATGGCCGTCTTCGCCCTCTCGGGCACCGACCCGCTGCCCGTCGCCTACGCCGCCATGGTGGTCGCCGGGCTCTTCACTCCGCCGCTGGAAGGCGGTCTGCGTGCCCTGTGGCCCTCCGTGCTGCGCCGCGAGGACCAGGTGCACACCGCGTACGCGATGGACGCCGTGGCCCAGGAGGTCATGTTCACCGTCGGACCCCTGCTGGTGACCCTCTTCGTGTCGCTCTGGTCCGCGCAGGCCGCGCTGCTGATCCTGAACGGCATCGGGGTGCTGGGCGCCCTCTGGGTGGTCGTCTCGCCGCCCTCGCGCGCGTGGCGTTCGGCGCCGCGCGAGGCGCACTGGCTCGGCGCGCTGCGCTCACCGGGGCTGCTGGCCCTGCTCGGCGCGTTCCTGTTCGTGGGGAACGCGCTCGGCTCGATCACGGTCGCCGCCGTCTCGTACGCCGACGACCACGGCGGGGACGCGGTGTACGGGTGGCTGATGGCGGCCCTGGGTCTCGGCGCGCTCGTCGGCGGCTCGGTCTACGGGGCACGGCGGTGGACCGGCGCGCCGGAGCGGCGACTGCGCGTGCTGGTGGCCTTCCTGGCGGTGTGTTACCTGCCGCTGCTGCTGATGCCCGGCGCGGTCGCCATGACGGCCCTCACGGGCCTCGCCGGTGTGTTCCTGGCCCCCTGCATCGCCTGCGCGTTCATCATCGTGGACCGGCACGCCCCGAAGGGCACCGTCACCGAGGCGTTCTCCTGGCTTGTGACCACGTTCACCGTCGGCGCGTCGGTCGGAACGGGCCTCGCGGGCCCGGTCGTGGAGTGGGGCGGGGCCGTGTGGGGCTTCGCCGTACCGGGGGTCGCGGGAGCCGCCGCGCTGGTGGTTCTGCTGGCCACGGGACGGGTCCTCGCAGCTACCGGCGACGGCGCGGTAGTTGCGGTCTCATCGGAAAATGATCCAAACCGTGCCGTCGAACCCCGTTTCAGCTCGGGGGATCGGGCGTAATGTTCAGTCATGGACCGCCGCATTTTCGGGCTGGAGAACGAGTACGGCGTCACGTGTACGTTCAGGGGACAGCGGCGCCTGTCTCCCGACGAGGTGGCGCGGTACCTCTTCCGCCGTGTCGTGTCATGGGGCCGCAGCAGCAATGTCTTTCTGCGGAACGGTGCCCGCCTCTATCTCGACGTGGGATCACATCCGGAATACGCGACACCCGAATGTGACAACGTGACGGAACTCGTCACCCACGACAAAGCCGGCGAGCGCATTCTCGAAGGACTCCTGGTGGACGCAGAACGACGCCTGCACGAGGAAGGAATCGCGGGCGACGTCTACCTGTTCAAGAACAACACCGACTCGGCCGGCAACTCGTACGGGTGCCACGAGAACTACCTGGTGGCGCGCCACGGGGAGTTCTCCCGACTCGCGGACATCCTCATCCCGTTCCTGGTCACGCGGCAGCTTCTGTGCGGGGCCGGCAAGGTGCTGCAGACCCCGCGCGGCGCCGTGTACTGCGTCAGCCAGCGTGCCGAGCACATCTGGGAGGGCGTCAGCTCCGCGACGACCCGCTCCCGGCCCATCATCAACACCCGCGACGAGCCGCACGCCGACGCCGAGCGCTACCGCCGGCTGCACGTGATCGTCGGCGACTCGAACATGTCCGAGACGACCATGCTCCTGAAGGTCGGCGCCACCGACCTGGTACTGCGCATGATCGAGGCCGGCACGGTGATGCGCGACCTCACCCTGGAGAACCCGATCCGGGCGATCCGCGAGGTGAGCCACGACATCACGGGCCGCCGCAAGGTGCGGCTGGCCAGTGGCCGTGAGGCCTCCGCCCTGGAGGTGCAGCGGGAGTACTACGAGAAGGCCGTGGACTTCTGCGAGCGCCGCGGCATCCGCACGGGCACCGTCGAACAGGTCCTCGAACTGTGGGGCCGGGTGCTCGACTCGATCGAGGCGGAGGACCTCGACCGGATCGGTACCGAGATCGACTGGGTCATGAAGTACAAACTCATCGAGCGGTACCGGGCCAAGCACAACATGACGATGTCGCACCCGAGGGTCGCCCAGATAGACCTCGCCTACCACGACATCCACCGTCGTCGTGGCCTGTACTACCTGCTGGAAAGGAAGGGACAAGCCGCTCGGATCTGCAACGACTTGAAGATCTTCGAGGGCAAGTCCGTGCCGCCGCAGACCACTCGGGCGCGGCTGCGCGGTGACTTCATCCGGCGTGCTCAGGAACAGCGCCGCGATTTCACCGTCGACTGGGTCCACCTCAAGCTCAACGATCAGGCACAGCGCACCGTGTTGTGCAAGGACCCGTTCCGTTCGGTCGACGACCGGGTGGAGAAGCTGATCGCCGGAATGTGAGCCGGGGGTTTGGGCTGGTTGACGGCAAGCAAAGCGGGGCGCGCGACGTTTGGGGGTGCGGGGGCCTCTGAATGAGTTTATGTTTG
>NZ_JBHWEL010000105.1:16312-22572 GCF_042734135.1 Streptomyces sp. NPDC059668
TGAGAGACCCCGGTCTCACGAGCGCCCGCCTGCGAGTGCGGCGCGCCGTGTGCCCCGCTCACCCCCCCCCCCCGCGGGGGGGCGACTCAGGGCCACCCCCCCCCCCCCCTTCTCACGTCGTAGAGTTGCGCGCACGCCATCAACCAAGATCGATCGATACGAGGCCCCCACCGTGCGCCGACGCTCACTTCTCCTCGCCGTACCCGCAGGACTGGTCACTCTCGCCGGATGCGGTGACGACGACAAGTCGGAGAAGGCCAAGTCCAGCAGCAGTCCGTCGCCTTCGGCGTCCGCCTCGTCGGTACCGCCGCCGAAGATCGTCGACGGTCCGCTGCCCGCCATCACGGCCGGGACGAAGTTCGGCGAGAAGCCGACCGTGGCCAAGGGGAGCGGCGCCCCGTCGAAGGACCTGGCGGTCAGGACGGTCATCGCGGGCAACGGCGGGACGGTCGCGGAGAACGACTACATCCAGGCCAACTACCTCGGCCAGGTCTGGGACACCGCGAAGGTCTTCGACAACTCCTACGACCGCAAGACGTCGCTGGTCATCCAGCTCGCGCAGGGCGGCATCATCGACGGCTGGCGCTACGGCCTCGTAGGCAAGAAGGTCGGCAGCCGCGTCGAGATGGCCGTGCCGCCGACCTGGGGCTACGGCCCGAAGGGCAACACGCAGGCGGGCATCAAGGGCACCGACACGCTGGTGTTCGTCGTCGACATCGAGAACACCTTCAACGCGAAGAGCTCCGCCAAGGGCAAGGACGTCGCGCAGAACGACGCGGCCCTCCCGAAGGTCGGCACGAACACCGACGGCAAGGCCCCCTCCATCGACGTGCCGAAGACGAAGGCCCCGACGAAGCTCGTGGCGGACTACGTCATCGAGGGCGACGGCGAGGAGGTCAAGGCGGACAGCAGCGTCCTGGTGCAGTACAAGGGCGTCCTGTGGGACGGCGGCAAGGAGTTCGACTCCACGTACAGCCGCGGACAGCTGACCTCGTTCTCGCTCCAGCAGGTCGTCAAGGGCTGGGGGCAGGGTCTGACGGGCAAGAAGGTCGGCAGTCGCGTCCTCATCGTCATCCCGCCGGCCCTGGGCTACGGCGACAACCCGCCGAGCGGCAGCGGCATCAAGAAGGACTCCACGCTGGTCTTCACGGTCGACATCCTGGCGAAGATGTGAGCCCGTCAGGGATGTGAGACTGTCTGGGGTGCCTCAAGGGCACCACGCGAACCAACGCGAACAAGCAGGAGCGTAAGACGTGAGCATCGAGAAGCCCGAGATCGACTTCCCGGGCGGCGAGCCCCCGGCGGACCTCGAGATCAAGGACATCTGGGAGGGCGACGGCGCGGTCGCCAAGGCGGGGGACTTCGTCAAGGTCCACTACGTGGGCGTGGCCTTCTCCACCGGCGAGGAGTTCGACGCCTCCTGGAACCGCGGCAACCCGCTGGAGTTCCAGCTCGGTGTCGGACAGGTCATCAGCGGCTGGGACAAGGGCGTGCAGGGCATGAAGGTCGGCGGCCGTCGCCAGCTGACCATCCCGGCGCACCTCGCCTACGGGGACCGCGGCGCCGGCGGCCGGATCGCCCCGGGCGAGACGCTGATCTTCGTCTGCGACCTGGTCGCGGTCTGACATCGGTACGGGGAGTCACGGCTCCCCGGCGTCCGGAGGCGGACGCCCGGTCCCGAGTGAACACTCCGGGACCGGCCGCTCCCGGTGCGCTCTCTCCGGTTCGGCGACCGACGAGTCCGCGGTCCCGGTCTGATCATCGTGAAGGTCGCACCCTGGTCCGATCTTCGTACACCGTGTGATCGGAATTCGACCGGATTTGATCACCGAGGGCCCATGCCTGTCCGGGCATGGGCCCTCGGCTTTTGCCACGACACTTCTGAGCGGTACGGTCATCGGTCGGAAGCACCATAGGGAAGGGCGTCGATGGCCATTGCCAAGGCCGAGCGGCTGATGAACCTGGCGCTGTGTCTGCTCGGGACACGGCGGCCGCTCAGCAAGCGCGAACTGCGCGATTCCATCGAGGCCTATGTGGAGGCGTTCAGGCCGGGCAGGGGAGCGGCCTCGTCCGACGATTCCTTCAACCGGATGTTCGAACGCGACAAGGACGATCTGCGCGAGCTCGGCCTGGTCATCGAGACGGTGGAGAACCTGGACGGCGAGGTCGGCTACGTCGCCCGCCGCGACAGCAACCGTCTGCCGCCCATCACCCTCGACGCCGAGGAGGCCGCCGCCCTCGGCCTCGCCGCCAAGGTCTGGCAGCAGGCGCGGCTGGCCGGCGCGGCGAGTGGCGCCCTGCAGAAGCTGCGTGCCGCGGGCCTGCCCGAGGACGTGGACCCGTACGAGGCCCACGGCGCCCTGGAACCGCACATCCCCGTGCACGAGGCGGCCTTCGAACCACTCATGCTGGCCTGCCGCGACCGCCGCCCGGTCGTCTTCGACTACCGCAAGGCCACCGCCGCGCACCCCGAGACCCGCCAGGTCGAGCCCTGGGCCCTGGAGTGCTGGCGCGGTCACTGGTACCTGGCGGGCTGGGACCGCGACCGCGGGGCAGAGCGCGTCTTCCGGCTCTCGCGGATCACCGGCAGGGTCCGCGCCCGGGCCGGCCGGTACACGGCCGAGGTGCCCGATGTCGTCACCGTCCGGGAGACGGTCGCGGGCTGGGCGGGCGAGATCGCCGACCGCACCGCGCGGATCCGGCTGCGGACCGGCTCCGGATACCCGCTGCGGGCCAAGGCCGTCTCGGTTCGGGAACGGGGAGACGGCTGGGACGAGCTGGAGATCCCGTACGGGCACGGTCTGGACGCGTGGCTCGTCGAGTTCGGGCCCGACGTCGTCGTCCTGGAACCCGCGGAACTGCGGGCCGACGTGGTGGACCGGCTGCGCGCCGTGGCCAAGGGCTGAGGGGGAACGTAGGAACGTGGCAGGAAAACCGGCCAGACCCACGAACGCGATCGACCAGACCCGGCGGATGCTGTCCCTGGTGACCTATCTCCGCGAGCGCCCCGGGGCGCGCGTCGGTGACGTCGCCCGGGCCTTCGGGATCACCGAGGACGAGCTGATCTCCGACCTCGACGTGCTGCCGCTGTGCGGGACGAGTTTCCGCGGCGGCGACCTGCTCGACATCGACACCGACGGCGACCGCATCTGGTGGCACAACCCGGCCGCCCTGGCGGCAGAAGCGGCCGCACCCCTCCGTATCGCCGCCGACGAGGCGACCGCGCTGCTGGTGGCCGCCCGCGCGGTCTCCACCCTGCCCGGGCTGCGTGAGGGCGACCGGCAGGCGCTGCTGCGCGCCACCGCCAAGGTGGAGGCCGCCTCGGGAGAGGCCGCGGGCGCCAGCTCCCGGCTCTCGGTGACCTTCGAGTCCGAGGGCGGGGTCTTCGCGGACGTCGACCGGGCGATCTCCGAGCGGCGCAGACTGTGGATCCGCTACTACTCGCCCTCGCGCGACGAGCTCACCGAGCGCGAGATCGACCCGATCCGCCTGGTCAGCGTCGGGCACACCTATGTGGAGGCCTGGTGCCGCCGCTCCGAGGCGCGCCGCACCTTCCGGCTCGACCGGGTCGCCGAGATCCGCATCCTCGACGAGCCGTCCGCGCCGCCCGAGGTCGAGCTGCGGGACCTCTCCGAAGGGCTCGTGCAGCCCGCCGCGGAGGACCCCGAGGTGGTGGTCGAGGTCGGACCGGGCGGGCGCTGGGTCGCGGAGTACTACCCGCACGACGCCGCGGATGAACTGCCGGACGGCGGTCTGCGTATCACTCTGCGGACCCCCGACCCCGCGTCGCTGCGGCGGCTGGCTCTGCGTCTCGGCCGTGACGGCCGGATCGTGTCGCCGCCGGAGCTGGCGGACAGTGCGCGACAGGCGGCCCGGGAGGCGCTGGCGGCCTACGACGGGCTCGACGGTGACGGAGTCCAGGAGCGACCGTTCGACAGGCAGGAGCAGGAGCTTTGACCACGTCGGCGATGTCTGGTGGGTCGGAGAAGGCCGGGACCGCGGAGCGGGCCGGGAGGCCGGAGAGAGCCGGGGGAGCGGTGCGGGTGGGTGCGTCGCCCAGCGCCGCCGAGATGACGGTGGTCAGCGCCTTCGCCGGCATGCGCCGGGTGGCCGACGTACTGTTCAGGGCCGGCTGCCCCGACTGCCGGGCCCGGCTGGAGCTGCGGGCGAACGCCCTGATGCTGGCGATCGGCGCCTCGAGCCGGACCACTTTCTACTCCTTCACCTGCACCGAGTGCGGCGCCGCCGTCCGCAAGCCCGCGGGCGAGCGGATCGTCGAGCTCCTCACCGGAGGCGGGGTGCGGACACTGCGGCTGCACTCGACGCTCTAGGCTCGCCCCATGTTCTGGCCGATGTGTGCGATCGCTGTGGGTTTCCTCGGTACGGCCGTTCTCGGCGTGCTCGCCGTCCGGGTCTTCCTGGAGACGGAACGCCTGGGACGGCAGGTGACGGACTCCGCGCGCCGCATCAACAGGGCGGCCGACGACCTGGAGCGGGCGACGGCCGGGGCCGCACGGTCCGTGGACGCCCTGTGACCCCGCCGGGGACCCGGTAAGAGTCGTTCCAGGGTTGCGCAATGCGTCATTCGAGCCTGTCAACTTGCCTGTGTGGACAGGTAGGCTTCTGATCGCGGCCCGAAGAACGAGGCGCGGGCCGCGACCGGGAGTACGCACAGGGATTGCCTCGCGTTCACCCCTGAGCGTTACGATCGCTGTCACACGACGACCGGACACATGTCCGACCGATCGGGCAGTACCCCGCCCCTGCAGCCTCGGTGAGAAGGTAAAGACTTATGTTCGGAAGGCTCGGAGCTCCCGAGATCATTCTCATCCTCGTCGTCATCATCCTGCTGTTCGGCGCGAAGAAGCTTCCGGACATGGCGCGCTCCCTCGGCAAGTCCGCCCGGATCCTGAAGAGCGAGGCCAAGGCCATGAAGGACGAGGGCAGCAACCCGGCCCCGGCCGGCCCGCCCAGCACCGACGAGCAGACCCCGGCCCAGCGCACCATCCAGGCCGCGCCCGGCGACGTGACCAGCGCCCGTCCGGTCAGCGAGCCCACGGACACGACCAAGCGCTGACGCAGGGCCGGACGTCTCCGGCCCGCCGCACGAGATGAGGACGTGGGTTGCTCAAGTCTGCCCGCAAGAAGGAGAAGGACCCCGAGGGACGGATGCCCCTCGCGGAGCACCTTCGTGAGCTCCGCAACCGGCTCGCGAAGGCCGTTCTGGCCATCGTCGTCGTCACCGTCGTGGCCGCCTTCTACTACAAGAACATCATCGAGTTCTTCACGAACCCGATCCTGGACGCGGTGGGCTGCCAGTCCACCCTGTCGGAGCTCGCGCAGCAGCGGAGCGGCACCTGCGCCCGCATCGTGCTGAACGGCCTGCTGACGCCGTTCACGCTCGCGCTCAAGGTCTCGCTGATGGCCGGTGTGATCTTCGCGTCGCCGATCTGGCTGTACCAGCTGTGGGCCTTCATCGTCCCCGGCCTGCACCGGCACGAGAAGAAGTACGCGCTGGCGTTCGTGGGCACGGGCGTCCCGCTGTTCCTCGGCGGTGCCTTCTTCGCGTACAAGACGCTGCCGACGATGGCGACGGTCCTCCTCGGCTTCTCGCCCGCGGACCTGGACAACCAGCTGCCGCTGGACGACCTGCTGGACCTCATCGTCCGCATGGTGCTCGTCTTCGGGCTCTCCTTCGAGCTCCCCCTGCTACTGGTCATGCTGAACCTGACCGGAGTGCTCACCGGCCGGCGCATGCTCGGCTGGTGGCGCGGCATGATCATGGGCATCACGGTCTTCGCGGCCGTGGCCACGCCCAGCACCGACCCGCTGACCATGATGGCGCTGGCCGGGCCGATCTGGGTGCTGTACTTCCTGGCGACCGCCTTCTCGCTGCTGAACGACCGGCGCAAGCGCCGCCGCGAGGCCGAGGGCCCCGACGACGACGAAGCCTCCGAGCTGGACCTCACCCCCGAGGACATCGGCGAGGTCGAAACGGTGTCGGCCAGCAGGGCGCTGCCCGGACAGACGACCCCGGACCGGGTCAACGGTTATGACGACGTGACCTGACAAGGAGCGAAGATCTCGTAGGGTCAGGGCCGTGACCAGCGAGATCACCCTCTTCGTCAACCCCACCGCAGGGCGCGGCCGGGGCGCCCGCGCGGCGCAGCCGGCCGCGTGCGCCCCGCGGGCCGCGGGGGTCTCCCTGCGGACGGTTCTCCGGGCGAACGCCGCCCACCCCCAGGGCCCCGGGCGAATAA
>NZ_JBHWEL010000105.1:22582-26504 GCF_042734135.1 Streptomyces sp. NPDC059668
TCCCCCCCCCCCCCCCCTAAAAAAACCGTGTGTGTGGCGCGGGCCGGTCCTTTTTTTTAACCCCGCCCGGGGGGGCCCCCGGCGCGCCCCCCCCCCCCGCTTCCGCCCTGCGGGCGGCGGGATTCTCCGTGCGGACGGTTCTCGGGGAGAACGCCGCCGACGCCCTGGCCCGCGCGCGTGACGCGGTCGAGGGCGGGACGGGAGCCCTGATAGCCGTCGGCGGCGACGGCATGGCGCACCTCGCCCTCCAGGCCGTCGCCGGGACCCGCACCCCGCTCGGCCTGGTCGCCGCCGGTACCGGGAACGACTTCGCGCGCGCCCTGGGCCTGCCCGTAGGCGACCCGGCCGCCGCGGGCCGGCAGATCGCCGAGTCCCTCAAGGGCGCCCGGCTCCGGGACGTCGACCTGGGCCGTGTGAACGGCACCTGGTTCGGCACCGTCCTCGCCTCCGGCTTCGACTCCCGGGTCAACGACCGCGGCAACCGCATGCGCCGCCCCTCCGGACGCGTCAAGTACGACCTGGCGATGCTCGCCGAGCTGGCGGCCTTCCGGCCGGTCCGCTACCGGATGACCCTGGACGACGGTGAGCCCCGCGAGATCGAGGCGACCCTCGTCGCGGTCGGCAACGGCTCGTCGTACGGCGGCGGTATGAGGATCTGCGCGGACGCGGACCTCGGCGACGGACTGTTCGACATCACCGTCGTCGGACCGTGCACCCGCAGGACGCTGCTCAGGGTGTTCCCCAAGGTGTACCGGGGCACCCACCTCTCCCATCCCGTGGTGAGCGTGCACCGGGCGGCCCGCGTCGAGCTCGTCGCCGACGGTCTCACCGGGTACGCGGACGGGGAACCGCTGGGGCCGCTGCCGCTCACGGCGCGGTGTGTGCCGGGTGCCGTGCGGGTGGCCGTTCCCTGAGCTGCGGGGATCCGGGGTTTCGGCGGCACGGATCCGGATATTGATCGTCCTGTTGTCAGTGGCTGCCGGTAGTCTCGAAAGCACGATGACAGAGGACCTCTCACCGGCCGAGCGGTACGCGGCAGCACGGAAGCGCGCTGTCGAGCAGGCCACCGCGCTCGCCTCCTTCCGCGAGATGTACGACTTCGGCCTCGACCCCTTCCAGATCGAGGCCTGCCAGGCGCTGGAGGCGGGCAAGGGTGTGCTGGTCGCCGCGCCCACCGGCTCGGGCAAGACGATCGTCGGCGAGTTCGCCGTCCACCTGGCACTCCAGCAGGGCAAGAAGTGCTTCTACACGACACCGATCAAGGCGCTGTCGAATCAGAAGTACGCCGACCTCTCCCGCCGTTACGGCGCGGACAAGGTCGGTCTCCTCACCGGGGACAACAGCGTCAACTCCGACGCCCCGGTGGTCGTCATGACCACCGAGGTGCTGCGCAACATGCTGTACGCGGGTTCGCAGACCCTTCTCGGCCTCGGCCACGTGGTCATGGACGAGGTGCACTACCTCTCCGACCGCTTCCGCGGCGCCGTGTGGGAGGAAGTGATCATCCACCTCCCCGAGTCGGTCACCCTCGTCTCGCTCTCGGCGACCGTGTCGAACGCGGAGGAGTTCGGGGACTGGCTGGACACCGTGCGCGGTGACACCGAGGTGATCGTCTCCGAGCACCGTCCGGTGCCGCTGTTCCAGCACGTGCTCGCCGGACGCCGTATGTACGACCTCTTCGAGGAGGGCGAGGGCCACAAGAAGGCGGTCAACCCCGACCTCACGCGGCTGGCCCGCATGGAGGCGAGCCGTCCGTCGTACCAGGACCGCCGGCGCGGGCGCGCCATGCGCGAGGCCGACCGGGAGCGCGAGCGCCGGCAGCGCTCGCGGATCTGGACACCGGGCCGCCCCGAGGTCATCGAACGGCTCGACGCCGAGGGGCTGCTGCCCGCCATCACCTTCATCTTCAGCCGCGCCGCCTGCGAGGCCGCCGTCCAGCAGTGCCTGTACGCGGGCCTGCGCCTCAACGACGAGGAGGCGCGGGTGAAGGTGCGCGAGATCGTCGAGCGGCGCACCGACTCCATCCCGCCCGAGGACCTGCACGTCCTCGGGTACTACGAGTGGCTGGAAGGCCTGGAGCGCGGCATCGCGGCCCACCACGCAGGCATGCTGCCGACGTTCAAGGAGGTCGTCGAGGAGCTCTTCGTCCGCGGCCTGGTGAAGGCCGTGTTCGCCACCGAGACCCTCGCGCTCGGGATCAACATGCCCGCTCGCTCGGTGGTGCTGGAGAAGCTCGTCAAGTGGAACGGCGAACAGCACGCCGACATCACTCCCGGTGAGTACACCCAGCTGACCGGCCGGGCGGGGCGCCGCGGCATCGACGTCGAGGGCCACGCCGTCGTGCTGTGGCAGCGCGGCTTCAGCCCCGACCACCTGGCGGGACTCGCGGGCACCCGCACCTACCCGCTGCGCTCCAGCTTCAAGCCGTCGTACAACATGGCGGTGAACCTGGTCGAGCAGTTCGGGCGGCACCGCTCGCGCGAACTCCTGGAGACCTCCTTCGCGCAGTTCCAGGCCGACAAGTCGGTCGTCGGGATCTCCCGGCAGGTGCAGCGCAACGAGGAGGGGCTCGAAGGTTACAAGGAGTCCATGACCTGCCACCTCGGGGACTTCGAGGAGTACGCGCAGCTGCGCCGCGAGCTCAAGGACCGGGAGACCGAGCTCGCCAAGCAGGGCGTGGCGCAGCGTCGCGCGGAGGCGGCCGTCGCGCTGGAGAAGCTCAAGCCGGGCGACATCATCCATGTCCCGACCGGCAAGTTCGCCGGTCTGGCGCTGGTGCTCGACCCCGGCCTGCCCGCGGGCCGGTCCAACGGCCACCGCGGTTTCGAGCAGCACGACGGCCCGCGCCCGCTGGTGCTCACCGCCGAGCGCCAGGTCAAGCGGCTGGCCTCGATGGACTTCCCGGTGCCGGTGGAGGCCCTGGAGCGGATGCGCATCCCGAAGTCCTTCAACCCGCGTTCCCCGCAGTCCCGGCGCGACCTCGCGTCCGCCCTGCGCACCAAGGCCGGGCACATCGTCCCCGACCGGCTGCGCAAGAAGCGCTCCGAGGCGGCCGACGACCGGGAGATCTCCCGGCTGCGCACGGCGATCCGCGCCCACCCCTGCCACGGGTGCAACGACCGTGAGGACCACGCCCGTTGGGCCGAGCGCTACCACCGGCTGCTGCGCGACACCTCGCAGCTGGAGCGCCGCATCGAGGGCCGGACGAACACCATCGCCCGCACCTTCGACCGTATCGTCGCCCTGCTCACCGAGCTGGACTACCTGCGCGGCGACGAGGCCACCGAGCACGGCAGGCGCCTGGCCCGGCTGTACGGCGAACTCGACCTGCTGGCCAGCGAATGCCTGCGGGCCGGCGTCTGGGAGGGACTGAACCCTGCCGAACTCGCCGCCTGCGTCTCGGCGTTGGTCTACGAGTCGAGGGTCGGCGACGACGCGATGGCGCCGAAGCTGCCCTCCGGCAAGGCCAAGGCCGCGCTGGGCGAGATGGTCCGTATCTGGGGGCGTCTGGACGCTCTGGAGGAGGACTTCCGGATCACCCAGTCCGAGGGCGTGGGCCAGCGCGAGCCGGATCTCGGCTTCGCCTGGGCGGCCTACGAGTGGGCGTCCGGCAAGGGGCTCGACGAGGTGCTGCGCGAGGCGGAGATGCCGGCCGGAGACTTCGTCCGGTGGTGCAAGCAGGTCATCGACGTGCTGGGCCAGATCTCGGCCGCCGCGCCCGTCTCCGGCGGGGAGGCCTCGACGGTCGCGAAGAACGCGCGCAAGGCGGTCGACGGGCTGCTGCGCGGGGTGGTCGCCTACTCGTCGGTGGGCTGAGCCGAGCCCGCCCGTACCAAATTGGGCGGGGCGTCATGATCGCGGTGGGGGGGGGGTGGTGCGGCGGTGAGGGGCGCCCCGGGGGGGGGAGGGGGGGGGTCTGGGT
>NZ_JBHWEL010000106.1:0-6205 GCF_042734135.1 Streptomyces sp. NPDC059668
CACGATCCACGGTCGCGACTGACGTTTCCCCACGACGAGACCAACGAGCAGGCAAGCCAACAGTCACATGACCAACAGCTTTTGTTAGAGCCAGTAAGGGGTCACCGGGCAGACCTCGGCTCAGTGAAGTCCAGATCGCCAAGCTGGAGCGGGAGTTGGAGCGTGGACTGCTGGCTCATGGCTGGGTGGACCAACGGTGGTTGCCGGCGTGGATCAAGACGCTGATCGGCCGGCTCTTCCATGTCTCCTACACGGTCGAGGGCACCTGGCGGCTGCTGAAGAGACACGGCTGGAGCTGGCAGCAGCCCACCGGGCGGGCAATCGAGCGCGACGAGGACGTGGGCGAGGTGTGGAAGAAGGAGACCTGGCCGCGGGTAAGAGCACCAGGCGGAGCGTGGGTCCTGGATCGTCTTCGAGGATGAGGCCGGGCGGTCGATGACTCCGCCGCGAGCCAGGACCTGGGGCCGGTTCGGTCAGACCCCGGTCGTGCGGGTGAGGGGGCCGAGGTTCTGGACGGGTGTCGATGGCGGGTATGACCTGCTACAAGTCGGGCGAGCGGTCCCGGCTGATCTACACGATCCGCGAGTACCGTGGGCGCAAGGACGAACCGAAGGGCTTCTGCCGGCGCGACGTCCGCGACCTGATCGTCCGCGCCCGCATCCAGCTCGGCGGCCCAATCGTGCTGGTCTGGGACAAGGTCCGTCTGCATCTGACAGCTGGAATGCGGAAGTTCATAGAAGCGAACGCCGAGTGGCTCACCGTGTTCCAGCTGCCCACCTACGCACCTGACCTCAACCCGCAAGAGGGTGCCTGGTCGCTGCTCAAGCGCGACGTTGGCAACCTCGCCGCAGCCGACCTCAGCCAGATCACCCGGTCTGTGCAGCGTCGGCTGAAGCAGATCCAGTGTCGCCCGGACCTCGTTGACGGCTGCCTCACCGGAACCGGGCTCACGCTCGCCTGAGCGCCCGAGATGGCCCGCCGATCTTCATGCGGACGCGTCGGTCGTGGTTGGTTCGGGCGGATAGAGGTCGAGCACGATGTCCAACCCGAGCGCACCGACCTCGGCGAGCAGAGGAGCAGGCAGGACACAGCCTCCCTGACCATTCTCGCTGCCGAAGCCCAGACGCAGCTCCAGATCGCAGTCGGTCGACAGGCTGGCCAGCTCCTCGCGATGCCCGTCAACGAGTGTGACCAGCACCCGTACATGGTCCGTGAGGTCGGAGTCATCAGGAAGTCCGCTTCGTCTGAGCCAGACACTGGTCTCCCGTCGGGCACTGGTCGGGTTGCGGGGACTCATCAGGCTGTCCCGCTCGAACTGCTGGTCGGCCGGGATCCCCAGGCGACCCGAGATCTCGCCGACAGTGACCGTGCGGCTCGTGATCCGGATCGACCCAGCCGACCACTTCGTGACCGGCGCGGCCGGCTCCATACTCAGGTCCTCTGGCACGTCGTCACGATCGCAGGACAGCCGACGGGACGCGAACCCATTTCCGCAGGCCTCAGACGCCGGTGGAAGCCGACGCAGCCGACATCACGAGTTCAGGTTCAGTAGCTACCGGCTGTGCGGCGTGGTCACCCTCTCAGCAATTCGGCCGTGACTGCGAGAGTGACTCACCGGACAGTAAGTAGTAGATTTCCTGACCCGATTCCCAAGGGTGGAGCAGGGCTGCCCGAATGAACACCATGAAAGAAGCAGGTGCCGTGACGAGGATCAGAAGACGCCCCAAGGTGGTGCTGGCCGTTACAGCGCAGGCAGGGCTGGTGGGAGCTCAGGTACTACTCCAGGGAGGCATGTCTGTTACCGGCTTGTTGATGACGCGCCTGATGTTGCTGGCTCCCACGTTGCTCGGCCTGTACGTGACGTGGCGGCTGTTCCTGAACCCCTACGTGTCGTTCGGGCAGGATCGCTTCCGCGTGAACAATCTGTTTACGTACTACCTTGTCCCCTACCACTCGATCACGGCGCTGGAGGGGCGGACTGCCCTCACCCTTGTCGTGTCGGGGTACGGTCGCCTGCCGGTGGCCGCACTCGACGCCGCTCCGCTGACGGGCAAGGCCAAGCGGGACGCCGTCGCGCAGGAGCTGCTGCGTCGCCGCGACGCCGCCGTGCCAAGGGCTGGGCATGGCTTCGAGAAGCGCAGCACGATCGGGCTCCCGGAGTGGCTCGGACCTGTCACTTCCCTCGCGCTCCTGCTTGTGGGCAGCTTGGCGTCGAGCTTCGTATAACGCGCCCCGCTTCTGGCGCTGCAGGCACTCTAGGGGCACGCCCCGGCGCCATGGCTTGCGCCCCCAGCACCCACTACTCGCCTCAACTCCCATCCCGTCCGTCGTCGACCCGCACGCATGCGGAGCGGGCGTGGTTCATGGCGTCCAGGTTGAGCGCGCCACTGTACGAACGACTGCGAGGATTGATCACAACACCGATCGGTGGTCTGATCCACCGAACGATTCACGCTGTAGCTGTCCTTTCCAGGAATCGTCGACCGGCTGGGCGGTGCCGCTCTGCACGCGGCCGGTCGAGCGCCTGTGACCTCATAGGAGCCCGGCAAGGGTCTCACCGAGGTATCAGTGGTCGATGTCGATCGCCCTGACCGCAAGGCCCGGAGGGTCAGCGGCAAGTCCGACCCCGTCGATGCCTACGCCACCGCGACCGCCGTCCTGTCCGGTCGCGCCCACGGCCAGCCCAAGACCCGCGACGGCATCGTCGAGGCCATCCGGTCCCAGCGGGTGGTCCGCCGCTCGGCCATCAAATCCCGCACCCAGACGATCAACCAGATCCGCACGCTCATCGCCTCCGCCCCCGCCGAGGTCCGGGAATACCTGCGCGGTCTGCCCACCCACCAGTTGGTTGCGCAGCTGGCCCGCTCTCGTCCCAGCACGGCCCTCGCCAACCCAACCTGCGCAGTGCGGACCGCACTGCGGCGCCTGGCCCGCCGCTACCAACACCTCACCCAGGAGATAGCCGAGGCCGACGGCGAACTTGACCACCCGGTCGCGCAGGCAGCTCCCCGGTTGGTGGATTTGATCGGTGTAGGCACCGAGACGGCCGCCCAACTTCTGATCACCGCAGGCGACAATCCCGGCCGACTGAAGTCCGAAGCTTCCTTCGCGCACCTCTGCGGGGCAGCACCCATCTCCGCCAGTTCCGGACGAACCGATCGCCACCGCCTCAACCGCGGCGGCGACCGCCAGGCCGATGGACGGACCCGCCAGTCGAGGCCCGAGTACCAGTCCCGTCCCACGATGCAGCCGTCGTACGCGGGGATGTACGGGAGTTGGCGTAAGCCCCGCCGGACTACGGTGATCAACTCGTGCGGGGCGTTGAACGCACGGTCTGCGGTGGCGCGCCGCAGCACCGACCGGATGCTCTCAACCGGGTCGAGGTTCAGTGCGTCGGGCGGCAGTTGGTAGACCGTGCGCCCGTTGAGGCGCGAGCAACTGGCGGACGAAGCCTTCGCCCGGGAAAATGCGTTGTATGAATGAGACACAGGCAGAGGTGTCCGCGGTGCCCGCCGGTGTGTTCGGTCCACGTCGCCGTTCTCGCTGCCTGGAAGGTGGTGTTGAGCCCAGCGGCGCATGCCGGAGCATGCTTCGAACGCGGTCTCCTCGCGAAGCGGCCGAACGTGGCGGGCGCGATGAGTGAAAGACGCGTACGGGGGCGGTCTTGGCCGCGAGAGGACTGCGGCTATGCTGTGCTCAGGGTGGACACTGTCGAGGACCAAGCGTGGATGTCGCAGCCAGAAGCCGCCCGCCACCTGGGCGTCAGCTTCGTCCGAGTTGGGATGCTCATCGCCAATGGTCGCCTGACGCCAGCGGAAAACCCAGCTGGCCAGGCCGGAGTCACAACCGCCAGCGTCCAGGCCGAGGAAGCCTGGCGTGTGACCGCGACACGGAGGGCGAAGTCCGCCCGCCTCCTCATAGACACGATCCAATGGTTCTGATCATTGGTCCACAAACCCTGAACATACACCGCCTCCTGCTGAGGTTGGGGTCTGCGCATGGGACCGACGGGGGATAGCTTCCGCGGCCGCTGTGCCTTCGTGAGGAGAGCGCTGGTCAAGCGTCCGTGGCTGGTCGTGGACCGGGGCCTTCTCGCAGCTGTGGCGATTGCCGGCTGGAAGATCGTGCCGCAACCGTGGAGCGCGACCTTGACCAAACACACCGGGGCCCCGGCCGATCTTCGGCATGGCCGTCACCAAAAGCCGTGCGAGAGAGAGCCGTCCTGTCGGATGACACGGCGGCCATGCCTGTCCAACTGCTTGATTTCGACAGTGATCCAGCACTAGCCGCCCAGTCACTACTTCGCCGCCGCGCGGCAGTTCCGCGATGGCGCCCTCATCGGTGCGCTCAAGCCCGACAGGGTGCCCGCCATGTGGAAAGGCTTGGGATCTTCCACAGCGGACCGGAGCGCCAACTTCCCCTGCTATTGGGCGATTTCGGGCGTGTCTGCGATACTCCGACCCGGAATGAGGAGGCCGAAGCCACTGTCGACCGAGCCCGTGTCCACCTGGGCCAGGCCACCCCATCCATCCCCGAAGCCAAAGGCGTCGTTCCCGCTGACCTGTGCGACATCCTCGGTGTCGGAGGCGTCAACCTCGGGGCTCGCGGCATGACGCCCCGTGGAGTTGCCGGTCCGACTGTCGGCCGTACTCTCCACCACACCCTCACCGCGGTGTCGCCCGAGCCCAGAACTCGACGATCCGGTCTGGGTCGAAGTGGCCTCTTTCTGTCCCGACTTGGGTGATTCGTTGCCGGTCGCTGTTCCCGAGCCGTCGGAGCTCTGCGAAGCGCTGGCCGTGGCGGCGCTGCCAGCTGCGTCGGAGGAGTCGCTCGAGCCGGACGAATCGCTCGAAGGAGACGCGCCGGGCGAGGTCGCCAGGCCGGACGGGATGTACGAATCGGAGTTGCCGCCAGCGCCCGACGAGTCTCCGGCCACGCCCGTATCGACGCTGACCCCGCCGGAGTCCTTGGTGAGCCCCGCGAGCGGCCCGCACGCCGGCCAGGCCGCGAGGCCCTTGTCAGCGAGTACCTTCTCCGCGACGGCTATCTGCTGCGAGCGGCTGGCCTGGTCGGCCGTCGGGGCATATTCAAGGCCGCCGTGCGCCTCCCAGTTGTCCTGGTCGAGCTGGAGGCCGCCGTAGTACCCGTTGCCTGCATTGGCGCTCCACGCGCCACCGCTCTCGCACTGTGCCACCCGGTCCCAGGTGGTCCCGTCGGCCGCGTTCGCGCTCGCCGCGGCGAGCAGCGGGATGACGATGGCCGATCCGGTCACTCCTGCGGCGACGATGAGAGCCGGAGCCTGGCGAGGGCGACGGTGACGGCCGTTCCCGGAGAGCATGCGGGAGCCTTTCGAGCGACAGCAGGGAGCACGGCGGCTCCTGCCGAGTGAGTGCGCAGGTGCCGTGTTGATGGGTGAAGGTAGTCACACACGAGCGCTGGTTACAAGTCGATGCAGTACCGATCACGCGAAGATCACAGACTTGACGGAGCGTCACTTTCCGATAGCTCCAAAGGCGTCCTTCCGGTACGCGGAATCACCGCTTCGGCGCGACCGTCGAAGGGTCGCCAATGCTCCGATCGTGTCCCATTTGACCTGGGCGAACTCCACTGGAAGTGGACGTAATCCGGACATTGTGGGCCCTGCGTACTAGCTCAAATCGGTCGAATCTCTGGCGAGTTGGAGGCAGGGAAGGCAGCTGAAGAGCGTACCGAGCACGGTCTGCCCCTCCAGCCGGGCGAGAGGCGTACCCAGGCGGTAATGGACGCTGGCTGTAGCCCGAGTGCTGAAGATCACGTCACGCGAGATCGAACGCGTGCGGCCGCTCGAAGGGCTCGCAGTCGCGGTCTGCAGCTCGAGGGCCACGAGCACGGGGGCCGATCGCGCGCGGCGAGCGAATGTCGATGACCATGGCGGGATACAGCCAGTCCGATCCGACGGCGGCGCACGTGATGCCGCGGCACCACTTGGTGTTGAGCGTGCCCGCCGTGAAGTCACGCATCACCAGGTCCGGCACAGGCGGGGCCACCTTGTTACGAGGGCGCACGCATCCGCGCCGTCCGCTGCGGCCAGCAAACCGACAAGGACGGCGGATCGTCAGCACGCAGGGGGGGGGGGGGGGGCGGGGGGAGGGGAGGCAGACCCGCCCGCTGGGGGGCGGGGGGGGGGGGGGTGGGGGGAGTGGGGGATGGGGTGTGTGAGCGAGCG
>NZ_JBHWEL010000106.1:6215-26310 GCF_042734135.1 Streptomyces sp. NPDC059668
GCCATATCGTTTGTTCTGTGGCTGCGAGTTGTCCCACACCCCTGCTCGCGGGGTTGTTATACCCACCCCCACCCCCCCCCCCCCCCCCGCGTCAGGGTCGGTCGGTCGGTCAGGGTGTAGCGCAGATGGCGTACACGCTGATGCCGACGGTGGAGTAGCCGTCCTGCCGGCCCAGGGCGATCCAGCCGGTGCCGTCCGGGGTGGGGAAGCTACCGACCAGGACCGCCCCGTTGCCCTGGGCCTCGGCGCCGCCCCCGATGACCTTCTTGCCCGCCGGGCAGTAGAGGGTGCGGCGCTGGAAGTTGGGTACGCCGGCATTGGGGAGCTGGACGATCTGATAGCCGTTCACGGCCGCGGCCCGTGCCGGTGCCTGGGCCGCAACTGCCTGGCCGGTCGCGGTTTCGCTGGTGGTGGCCTGGGCGGCCCAGCCGAGTCCCGACACCAGGGCCAGTGCCAGAACGCCCGCGCCGATCGCCTGCTTGCCTCGCATACGCATGTCCTCTCGTTCCGTGAGCTCCGGCGAAGCGGAGTCCTCTTGGTTGGCTATGGTCACGGCGGCGAACAGGCGCCAGGGGTCGAATCCACCTAAACTCCACGATGGTTTGAACACAGGGCATAGGGGGCGCTCGCCGCCAGCGGGTGCCACCCACACGCGCGGCCCCCTCGGCCGCGCCGCCGGGATGCACGACGCCGCACCCCTTTTGGAGCGGGGTGGGAGCACGTGGAGCATGGCGCTCCGTGCGGGCGCCGCAGGCTCAGGCGCACCCCCCGGCAGCCGGCCGTGGCGGTCGATGCCCATGAGAAGTCCTCATCCTGATTTCGCAGGTCACGTGGCTGGTGTGGGTCGGGAGTGATGCACTCGCGCCCCTCGGGAGCGCGATCGTTGCGGAGAAAAGGTCGGTCACCTCTGAACTTCGGTGCTCGCGAGGACGAGGAGGGTCCGCAGGAGGGTGGTGGCATGGCGGGTGTTCATGCAGACCTTGGTGAGAGGCGCCAGGACTTCGAGTTCGCGAACTCGTGCTCACCTGAGTCGGGTTCGCGGCTGAGTAAGCGGTCGCTTCCGTCTCCGCAACCGGCCGGGCCGGCCGGGGGGCTCAACATCGAACTCGTTCCCGTTCTGGAGGCGAAGGCACGACCACAGTTCCTGCGGGGCGACACTTCGAGGCTGCCGCTCTGTTCGCGATGAAGGAAATCGACCTTCGTGTCCGGACGATGGCCGGGTTTCCGAACTTCCTCACGGGCACGGCCCCCATGAAGCAGGCGTTCCCGCCCGGCAAGGCAGATCAGGACGCGGGCCCACTGGTCGACACCACCGCCGATGGAGGCGAGGCAGTCGTCACGATGGAGCTGTTCAAGGGCGCCATCGGCCTGTTCAAAGACCCGACGAGCCACCGACGGGTCGACTACACCCACCCAACCGAAGCAGCCGAGGTTCTCCCGCTGGCCGACCTGCTGATGCGGCTGCTCAACAAGATCGAGGGGGCCTGAGGTCTCATTTGACCTAGGCGATTTCGTTTGGATCAAGGTGGGGGTGAGTGATGGCGGTGGTTCCCGGCTGGCACTCTGGAGCGATGCGATCTGGAACCGACGCCATCGAGAACGGCCTGCGGCATCTGCTCAATGAGTGGGATCCGATCGGCGTCGCTGACGAGGTGCAGGACGAGTACGACTGCATGCTCGCCCCTCTCCTCCAGCGGCTCCGCAGGGGTGCCGACCAGGCGGAGATCGGTGGGTTCCTTCGACACGAGCTGGAGGATCACTTCGGTCTTACCCCTCTGCCGTCAGAGCCGCAAGCGATGGCTGCCCGGCTGATGTCCTGGTGGACAGCTGCTGGCAAGGCCGATGGCATCGGCTGCGTGTAGTCGCTCCCTTCGGATCATCTGCTCGTTTGTCCGGGTGTGTTGTTGACTGACGCGCAGTGGGCGCGGATCGAGCCGTTGCTTCCGGACCGGACACCGAAACGGGGCGGTCAGTGGCGGGACCACCGAGAGGTGATCGACGCCATCGCCTGGAAGTTTCAGACCGGGGCACAGCGGGTCCAGCTGCCGGAGAAGTACGACAACTGACGGGGCGTCTACTACCGGCTGCGGGTGTGGTCCGCCGATGGCACGTGGGAGCGGGTGTTCACCTCGCTTCTGGCCCAGGCGGACGCCGACGAGGAGCTGAACTGGGTCGTCTCGGTGGACTCCACGAACGTGCGAGCCCATCAGCACGCGGCCGGAACCCGCAAAAAGGGGCCCCAGCTGGCGAGCCGGCCGACCATGCCATCGGCCGGTCCCGCGGCGGCCTGACCACGAAGATCCATCTCGCGGCCGACGGCAACTGCCAGCCCCTGGCCTTCCACCTCACCGCCGGACAGGCCGGCGACGCACCCGCCTTCGGCGACGTGATGGCCCGCCTGCGTGTCCCCCGACGGCGTGTACGGCCCCGGACCCGGCCAGTGGCAATCCTCGTAGACAAGGCGTACTCGTCACGGGCCATCCGTGAACACCTCAGGCGGCGCGGCATCCGGGCGGTCATCCCCATGCCAGCCGATCAACGCGGCCACCGCATGCGACGCGGCAGCCGGGGTGGCAGACCACCCGCCTTCGACCGCGAGGCATACAAGCAGCGCAACACCGTCGAACGCTGCATCAACCGCTTGAAGCAGTGGCGCGGGATCGCCACCCGCTACGAGAAGACAGCGGCCATCTACCTGGCCGGACTGCACGTCGCCGGCATCTTCCTCCGGTCTGCCAGATGATCCAAACGAAACCGCCTAGTGCAGAGAAGCAGTCTCCAGGCGAAAGGCGACGTCGGAGACCGGTGGTGATGGTGGTGATGAGACGAGCGGCGATGGTCACGCCTTCTTCCAGCCACGGGCGGCGGACGACACGAGACCCTGACCGCCCAACCCGGTGGGCAACGCCAACCCCGCCGAGCGACCTCGATCCGCGTCCCTGAGGTCGCCTCCGGCCGGCCGACCTCACGCTTTCCATTTCAGTGGTCGCCCTGCGGCAGCCCGCAGGGACGTGTGCCAGGGTGCGGGCCGTAGCGGATCATGCGGGTCGGGACGGTGATGCGTCGAGATGTGGGGGAGGTCTCGGTGTGCTGCCCGCTGAGGCGGTCGATGAGGAGCTGTGCGGCCTGCCGGCCGATTTCGTCGGCGTCGTACGAGACGAGTGTCAGCGGGAGGCCCAGGATGTCTGAGAGATCGAAGTCGTCGAAGCCTGTCAGGGGGAGGGTGGTGCCGGCTTTGTAGAGGGCTCGGATCGCGCCTTGGCTGATGCGGTTGTTCGTGCAGAACAGCGCTGTGGGTCCATCAGGCAGGTGGAGGAGGTCGAGGGTCGCTTGCTCGGCCGTCGCGGCGTCGACGAGGCCTTGGCGTATCAGGGCGTTGTCAGGCTCCACGGCGGCTTCCTCGTGTGCCGCCCAGAAGCCGCGCAGCCGTTCGGCTCCCGTGTACAGCGCCGGCGGATTGCCGAGGAAGGCGATGCGGGTGTGTCCTTCCGCCAGGAGGCAGGCTGTGGCCTCTCGGGCACCATGGAAGTCCTCGACCAGCACACAGTCGGTGTCGAGCCCGGCGGGGGGCCGTGCGGCGAGGACGACGGGGACACGGCGCATGGCCTCGGCCAGGTGCTGCTGTTGACTGCCCGCGGGGACGACGATCAGGCCTTCGACTCGGTGGTCGATGAGACCGTCGACGAGGCCGGGTTCGCGGTCGCCCTCGTCGCCCGTGTTGCTGAGCATCATCCGGAAGCCATGTTCGCCGAGGACTTCCTGCACGCCGAGCGCGAGACGTGAATAGAAGGGGTTCGCGAGGTTGGTGACGACGAGGCCGATCATGCCGCTGCCACCGAGCCGCAGGCTGCGTGCGGTCTCGTTGAGGCGGTAGCCGAGACGGTCGACCGCCGCGAAGACGCGTTCGCGTGTGGCTTCGGAGACCCGCGGGTCGTTCCTGAGCGCCCGTGACACCGTCATGGCGCTGACCCGGGCGATTTTCCCCACGTCCTGCATGGTCGGGCCGCCGCCTCGATGAGCGTTCATACCCCTTCTCCTTCCCGTGTCCGTCGTCGTGGCGTCCCGGACCTGGTCAGCCCTCAAGGCGCCGCGTTCGGGGCGTCCTGTGCCCAGTTGGCGGCTCCGATCAGTGGTGCTTCCGCTGGTTGTCCGGCCGGCAGGACGCGTGCAGTGATTCCACCGGTCCGGGCCAGCCCGGTGGAGAGCGCGGGGTGGATCAGGTCCCAGGACTGGGCCATGGAGCCACCGATCACCACCGCGGTGGCCTCGAACCGGACGATCCACGGGGCCAGGACCTGGCCAAGAGTGACGAAAGCGTAGCGGAAGGCCTCGGCAGCAGCCGGGTCGCCCCTCCTCGCCAGCGCGGCGATCTCATGGACGTCCGGGAGGCCGCTGTCCTCCGTGAGGCTGCCGAGGCGGGCGTAGCGGGCGCGGATGGCACGGCGTGAGACGAGATCCTCCAGCGGCCGATCGCGCACGGTCAGCCGGTGCACGTGACCGTCGGGGGGCACCTGCGTGCCGTCGTGCACGGGCAGGCCGCCCCGCAGGAAGGAGGAGCCCACGCCGGTACCCAGCGTCAGGCACACCACACGCTCGTGCCCCGCTGCGGAGCCCGCATGATATTCCCCGATGGCGAAGGCGTCGGCGTCGTTGAGGAAGCGCAGCCGTTCGGCCCGGTGGCCCAGCCGCTGACGCAGTCCGGCCCCGACATCGACACCGGACAGGGTCTCGAACTTCCCGACGCCCGTGAAGCGGCCCATACCGGTGTCGTAGTCGAAGGGCCCGGGAATGGCCACGCCCCAGTACGGCCGGTGCCCGGCGGGCAGTTCCAGGGCGGCGTGGGCGATGACGTCGAGGATGCTGTCGGCGGTGGCACCGGATCCCAGGGGCCTGCGCAGTACCGAGGACGGGACAGGGCGGCTGGTCGCGGGATCGACCACGGCGGCGGTGACATGGGTTCCGCCGATGTCGAGAACGGGGATCAACGCACAGGTCCGCTGGTCGGCAGACCTGATCACGGCTCGACCACCAGGGCTTTGACGATGTGCACCTCGTCGCTGCCCACCGCGCTGATGCGATAGGGGCCGACTGCGGCGGGCACGGTGACGGTCTCCGCGAAGGCCAGGAAGTGGCTGCCCGCGTCGCGTGTCTCGATGACGGCGCCCCGGCCCGCGGCGACGTTGAGGATGTGGAAGCGGCCTGCGGTGTCGTCGGACATCCCGGCGTCCGGGACGACGACCAGGCGGTGCACCGCGTAGAACATCTCGGGCAGTGCGCCGATGACCTCCTCGCGCCAGCCCTCGCCGGCGCGCAGGGTGCGCGGCTGCTGGATCAGTTCCTTCGTCACGTCCTCTCCGCGTCGGGCGGTGTCGAGGTTGGCGAAACCGTGCTCGTAGGGAAGGGGCCGGGCCGCGCCGGCGGCGTTCTTGCGGAGCCAGTCGTAGAAGCGCAGGGAGTACAGGTAGGGCGTCGCGCTCACCTCCAGCACCAGATTGCCCGCGCCGGAGGCGTGCGGCGTGCCCGCAGGGATCATGAACAGCTGGCCGACCGTGGCCGGATGGGTCTGGACGTGGTCCTCGACGGGCACCGGGGTGTCGTGTGCGATGGCGTCCTCCACCTGGCGGCGCATGACCTCGGGATCCGCGTGCTCGGTGAGCCCGAGGAGAACCTGGGCGCCGGGCTCGCTGGCGGTGACGTAGTACGTCTCGTGCTGGGTGTAGGACCAGCCGAAGACCTCCCGCATGTACTGCTCCCGAGGGTGGCAGTGCAGGGAGAGGTTGCCGCCCTCGATGGTGTCGAGGTAGTCGAACCGGATCGGGAAGGAGGTACCGAAGGTGCGGTGGACTTCCTGGCCGAGCAGGGACTCCGGGTGCAGGACGCACAGCAGTTGGAACGGGACCTCGACCTGTGGTCCGTTCTTGTCGCCGATGAGGACTCCCGCCTCGGGGGCGATCAGTTCGTAGCCGAGGGCGGTGTTGCCGGCCTGCGGAGTGAAGCCGAGCTCGTTCACCGCCCATTGGCCGCCCCACGGGGTGGAGTTGAAGTAGGGGCGAGTGCGTACGGGGCCTCGGACCAGGTGTTCCAGGGTGCCGCGCAGGGCGGTGCCGTTCAGTGAGGCGGGCGCTGCCGCATCCTGCATGTCGATCCACCGGTCGACCCTTGTCGCGAGGGTGTCGCGGTGTCGGTCCAGCACGGGCCAGTCGGTGTAGAACAGCCTTACCAGATCACCTGGTTCGCCGGGACGGCCGAGGTTGACGCCCACCGGGAGGTCTCCGTGCGCCACGGCGGTCTCGGCGTATCGCTTCGGCAGGTCCGCGTACCACAGCACATCCGGTTCGCACATCCCCGCGCCCGGTCCGAACATCACCACCACTCCCCTGTCCGGGAGCCTGTCGGCCCGGGGGACGATGTCGAAGAGGTCCGAGACTCGCGCCTCGGACAATGGGGTGAAGAAGGGGTCGTCGGCAGGGACGGGCCGGGCGGCGATGCGGTCGGCGGCCGCCGACCCGTAGTGACGTCGCACGTCCAGCAGTTGCACCTCACGCCCGGTGGAGCGGAGGGCCGCCGAGAGGCCTTCGGCCAGTGCGTCCCAGTCCAGCGCGGCAGGACCGTCGACCGACAACCGGAGCGGACGGGCCGGCAGGCCTGCGACAGCGGCCGGCCAGCCCGCGACCACCTGCCCCGCTATGGGCTCGTAGTTGGGGTGGGCATCGTACGAACGAGACGTCGACGGCACATCTACTCCTCGGTGGGGTTTCGGTGGGTAAGTTAACGATAACAACGGGTCGTCAAGGAGGTCACCTCTCCATCCTCGGCGTGCTCTCCCCGCTGAACTGGCTCTGAACTGCTGGCATCTGAGGGACAGGGACTTCGGCGGCTCTGACTGCTGGTGAGCCCCTGGCGTTACTGGAGTGTTGACGATAACAAGCGGGCGGGCCGTGTCACCGGCGACGCCTTCCCCGGTGAGGGGACCGCCGGGTCGGCACGTCGGCGCTCAGCCGTGGCCTACCAGGGCACGGCGGCGCTTCATGGCCAGGACGCACAGTCCTCGAACCCTCCCGGGGCGATCGGGGCGCACCGTTCCCTCACCGGCCGAGATCACTCGTCCCTGTCACGACGACGCTGTCGAGGTCGCTCCATGCCTCATCGGTCAGGTCGACCGCCGCCCAACGGGCCGCCGCTCGTACCTCGTCACCGGAGCGGAAACCCGCCACCACACAGGCCACCTCTGGACTGCGCAGGGGGAATCGCACGGCGGCGTGGGGAAGGACCGTTCCGTGTCGGGAGCATGCCTCGACGAGGGCGCGGACGCGCTGCAGCACGGCCGTGGGAACAGGGCCGTAGTCGAAGGTGGCCTCAGCGGCCGGGTGCGGACGGCTCAGGAGGCCGGAGTTGAAGGGCGCCGCGGCGACGACGGATACTCCTCGCGCGGCGCATGTGTCCAGCAGGGGCCGGGCCGTGCGGTCGAGGAGGGTCCAC
This sequence comes from Streptomyces sp. NPDC059668, assembly GCF_042734135.1. NCBI lineage: Bacteria > Bacillati > Actinomycetota > Actinomycetes > Kitasatosporales > Streptomycetaceae > Streptomyces > Streptomyces sp. NPDC059668. Next base: position 13,695 of record NZ_JBHWEL010000106.1, read on the forward strand.
CGCCCGGCCACCATGACGGTGTCGATGTCCGTCTCGGTGACGGTCCGCAGGAGGGGGCCGACGGTGTTCGCACCCACGCCCACGGCGCCGATGACTCCCTGGTCGCGCAGGTTCAGCAGCGTGGGTATGGCCTCACCGACGGCGGCGTCCAGGTGATCGTCGGGGTCGTGGACGTAGACGATGTCGATCCGGTCCAGCCTCAGCCGATCCAGGCTGGCCTCCAGACTGCGCAGCACGCCCGATCGGGAGTAGTCGGGACGGCGGATCAGGGTGTCCGGTACGGCGAAGCCTCCCGCGGACAGGTCGGATCCGGTCGGAGCGGGGTGAGGTTCCAGCAGACGTCCGACCTTGGTGGAGACACTGAAGTCCTCCCGGGGCCGGCGGGCGAGGGCCTCGCCCAGGCGCCGTTCCGAGAGTCCCAGGCCGTAGTGCGGCGCGGTGTCGAAGTATCGAAGCCCCGCATCCCAGGCGGCGTCGACCGTGGTCCGGGCTTCGTCGTCGCTGATGGCGCTGTAGAGGTTGCCGAGGGGAGCGGCACCGAAGCCCAGGGCGCTGACGTGCACATTCGTGCGGCGCAGCCGCGTGATGTTCATGCCGGAATTCCGTACCAGTGCGCGGCGGTGGTGCCGAAGACGGCTTCGTGCTCCGCGTCGCCCAGGCCCTCGGACAAGGCCTCGGCCACGGCGAGGACATCGGGGTAATCGGCCGCCAGGAGACAAACCGGCCAGTCCGATCCGAACATGACGCGGTCCGGCCCGAAGTTCGACCACAGTACGTCGGCGAAGGGGCGCAGCGCCCGAACGGGGTCGTCTCCGGGGGGCGTGCGGGTCACGAGACCGGACAGCTTCACAGCGACGTTGGGGCAGGCGGCCAGATCCCTCATCTCGGCGGTCCAGACGGCCAGGCCCTCCTTGTCGATCAGTGGATTGCCGGCGTGGTCCAGGACGAAGCGCACGTCGGGCAGCTCGTGTGCGGTCTTGACCGCGTCGGACAGTTGGTCGGGTCGTACCAGCAGGTCGTAGGCGAGACCCGCCGCGGCGACTGCCTGAAGGCCACGGCGGACGTCGTCGCGGGACGTCCAGTCGGACACCGGTTCGTCCTGGATGCCGTGGCGGATCCCCACCAGTGCCGCCCCGCCGGGGGCGTCCCGCAGTTCGGAGAGGCGGTCGGCGACTGCAGGATCGGTCAGATCCGTCCATCCGACCACGGCCTTCACGTGGGTGTCCCTGACGGTCAGCGCGAGCAGCTCTGGTGTCTCCTCGGCGTCGGCCAGGGTCTGCACGACGACGGTGGCGTCGACGGCGTTGTGCTCGAGCAGCGGCCGCAGCTCGAACGGGCTGTAGCTGCGGTGCAGTTGGGGCACGCCGTGGGCCCAGGGCTGGTCACGCACCTTCAGGTCCCACAGGTGGTGATGGGCGTCGATACGCATGGTCCGTTCCTGGTCCGTTCCTGGTGCGAGAAGGGGAGTAGGGGATATGGCCTGGCGTCGTACGGGGGGACGCCGGGTCAGTCGAGGTGAAAGATCTCCTCGGCGCTCGCCCACAGTTGGCCGTCGACGGCGGTGTCCAGCGGTTGCTGGCAGGGGTCGGTCAGTGCCCACCAGCGCTGCGAGGTCGGGTCGGTGGCGATCGCGGCGGTGTCGGCCGCGTAGTCGTCGCCGGTGTATTCGAGGTAGCTGAACAGCAGTCCGTCGCGCAGGAAGATCGAGTAGTTGCCGATGTGGGCGCGTTTCAGGGCTTTGAGGACACCGGGCCATGCCGCGGCGTGCAGGGCGCGGTACTCGGCTTCCTTCTCCGGGCGCAGCCTGACCACGGCAGCGTGACGTTCCATCGCTCATCCTTCCTTTCGCAGTCGCAGCGCGTCCATGCCGCCGTCCACGGCCAGGCTGGTCCCGGTGGTGGAGCCGGCTGCGGAGGAGGCCAGATAGGCCACGGCCGCGGCCACTTCGTCGGCGGAGACCAGGCGGCCGTGCGGTTGCCGGGCCGCCAGGGCCGCGTGTTCGGCGGCCGGGTCCGGAGCCTGCTCCATGAGGCGGGCCACCCAGGGGGTGTCAGCGGTGCCGGGGCTGACGGCGTTGACCCTGATGCCCTCGGGGAGCAGATCCGCCGCCATGGCGCGGGTCAGGGACAGCACCGCGCCCTTGGTGGCCGAGTACAGCGCCCGCTGGGGCAAGCCGGCCGTCGCGGCGATGGAGGAGACGTTGACGATCGCACCGTGGGGTGAGGATCGCAGCGCGGGCAGCGCGGCGCGCGTGACCCGCACGAGTCCGACGACGTTGATGTCCCACACCCGGTGCCATTCGTCGTCGGAGTTGTCCGCGATGCCGCCCTGGGCGCCGGTCCCGGCGTTGTTGACCAGGATGTCCAGGCCACCGAGGGTGTTGATCGCGCTGCTGACGGCGGCTGTGACGGAGGTGTCGTCACCGATGTCGGCCTGCAGACACGCGGTGAATCCGTCGGGGGACGCCTGCGTCAGGTCCAGGATCGCGACGCGCGCCCCCTGGGAGGCGAGCAGCCGGGCGGTCGCCAGTCCGATTCCGGAAGCGCCGCCGGTGACCAGGGCGCGAAGCCCGTCGAAGCTGCCCATGTCAGGCCTCCTTGAATGTCCGTTGCTGTCGGCCGGGTCCGTCGATCTCCACGCCCAGGACGCCGCCCGTCCGCAGGTACGGAGTACCGGTCGGCAGGCGACCCCGGCCGGCGCAGCGGTGTTGATCAGCTCGCGAGGGCGCAGCACGTTGGTGGTACCCCGCCGACCGTGATGGATCTGCTTCATTCGACGATCAGGACGATAAGGATCAGATCACTTCGGCGCAACAGAGAGCTTCCAACTGTCTCTCACCACGGACTCCACAGTGTTCAGACGGATTTGAAACTGATCCTCGTCGATATCTATCCATCACGTAACGCGGATGCCATAGTGGCCCGGCAGATGAACCAGACTCATTTGACGAACGCAAAGGAGCCATCGTGGCCGATCCGTCGCGCGTCCCGGCCGAAGGGGAAGACGATGCGTCGCGTCCCTACCGGCCGGGGTACGAGTTGGTGGCCGAGCAGTTGTTGGAGTACATCTCCGCACAGGGGCTGCGCCCCGGTGACCGGCTTCCCACCGAACGAGGCCTCGCCGAGATCCTGGGAGCCACCCGCAACGTCACGCGCGAGGCCGTGAAGGTCCTGGCGGCCATCGGCCGGCTGAGCGTGCGGCGAGGAGCCGGCATCTTCGTCGCCGAGGGAACGGGGGGACTGGTCGACGACCAGATGTCCCAGTTCCGGCCGACGAGCATGGAAGACATCCTGATGCTCCTGGACTACCGGTCGGTGATCGAGTCGGAGACGGCCCGCAGGGCCGCCGGCCTCGCCACCCCCGTCGAAGTCCGCACCATCAAGGAGAGTGCCCAAGCCACGCTGGACGCTGCCGTACGACACGAGGTGCACGCCTTCGCGCGCGCCGACGAGGCCTTCCACGACGCGGTCGGCGCTGCTTCGCACAACGTGTTCCTCCGCTCGAGTGTCGCCGGCGTCCGGCGCCTCGCCGGCCAGTCCGATGTGCTGCTCTTCCACGGCGACGCGCCTGGCTCCCTGGAGGTCGCCGCGCGCCAGCACCTCGCCATCGCCGAGGCGGTCTCCGCGGGGGAGGCCGCACTCGCCGAGCAGCTGATGGTGGAGCACATCGCCACCACCCAGAGTCAGTTCGAGCGCAAGATCCGCGACCGGCTGTTCAACCTCGACGGCCGCACCGCCCCCGGGTCATCCGCCCGGCCGTCGGCGGACAGCGGCCCCGGGCGCGCTGCGGAGCCCCCGCAGACGTCGGCTTCCTAGGCCGGCGGCGGGCCCGTCGCCACAGGGTGACGGGCCCGCGCCGACCGGTGTACCGGGAACAGGGCGGACGACCCGTTTCCTGTGTTCCCTCCCCCAGACGATTGGATCTCCGTGTCTCTTCTGTCTGTACGCAAGGGCAGAGCCGTGCCACTGCCGAGAACCCTCATAGCCGCCCTGCCCGTCGCCCTGGCGATGGCCCCGCTCGCCGCAGCCCCGGCCCAGGCGGCTCCGAAGGCCGCGGGGCTCACCGTCTACGTCTCCCCGGGCGGCCAGGACACCGGCCGGGGTAGCGCGAGCCATCCGTTCAAGACCCTGGAACACGCCCGGGATTACGTGCGCGACACCAAGTCCCGGGCCGGCGGCGACATCCACGTCCGTCTGCTGACCGGCACGTACCGGCTCAGCCGCACCTTCACCCTCACCGCCCAGGACTCCGGCGGGAACGGGCAGAAGATCGTCTACGAGGCCGCACCCGGCGCCCACCCGGTGATCAGCGGCGGCCGTCAGGTCACCGGCTGGACCAAGGCCGACGCGGACGGCAAGGTCTACAAGGCGAAGCTGACCGGCCTCGACACCCGCCAGCTCTACGTCAACGGCGAGCCCAGGACACGGGCGCGCAGCGGGAAGAACCCCTCGGGCTTCAGCAAGACCTCCACCGGCTACACCTTCACCGACAGCGCCATCAGTTCCTACAAGCATCCCGCGGACCTCGAAGTCGCAAGCTCCTGGGGCTGGAAGCTGATGCGCTGCCCCGTCGCGTCGATCTCCGGCACCACGATGACGATGCGTCAGCCCTGCTGGCACAACGCCAACCTCCAGCAGGGGCAGGAGATCCAGAACCCGACCTGGCTGGAGAACGCCCGCGAACTGCTGGACAGCCCGGGAGAGTGGTACCTGGACAAGAGCGCCGGCGAGGTCTACTACATGCCCGAGGCGGGCGAGAACATGAGGACCGCGGACGTCACCGTGCCCGCGATCCAGGACCTGGTCGACCTGAACGGCACCCGCGAACACCCGGTCACCGGCGTGGCCTTCCAGGGCATCACCTTCTCCTACTCCACCTGGCTGGAGCCGAGTTCACCCGACGGACTCATCGAGGGCCAGGCCGGCTTCCGGATGGTCGGCGACGACAACCCGACGTTCGACTCCACCCGCCTGAACTGGAAGAAGACACCCGGAGCCGTCAACGTCAGCCACGGCCGGGACATCGGCTTCGAGGACAACACCTTCACCCACCTCGGCGCGGTCGGCCTCAACCTGAACACCGGCACCCAGCACACCGACATCACCGGCAACGTCTTCCGCCAGATCGCCGCCACCGGTATCCAGATCGGCGGCGTCGAATGGGGGGACGCCCACCCCGCGGACCCACGGGACACCACCAAGGACACCCGCGTCGACAACAACGTCGTCACCCAGGTCGCCGACCAGTACAACGGCTCCCTCGGCATCCTGGCCGGCTACACCGACTCCACGGTGATCACCCACAACAAGGTCCACGACCTGCCCTACAGCGGCATCTCCGTAGGCTGGGGCTGGGGTCTGACCGACAAGGGCGGCAACTCCGCCTACCCGGGCAACGCGGGCGTCCCGGTCTCCGACACCCCGACCATCAGCCGTGACAACGTCGTCAGCGACAACGAGATCAGCGACATCATGAAGTCGCAGGCCGACGGCGGCGCCGTCTACACCCTGAGCGAGAACCCGGGCGGGCGCGTCTCCGGCAACTACATCCGCGGCGTCCCCGGACCCGCGTACGGCGCCGTGTACCACGACGAGGGCAGCCGCCACTGGACGAACACGGGCAACGCGTTCTGCGACATCGCCTTCCAGTGGCTGCTGATGAACCACGCCGAGGACAGCCGGGCCACCGGCAACTACACGACCAACCCCGCCTTCAGCGTCCAGTACCTCAGCAAGAACGACACCGTGAACGGCAACATCACCGTCGGAGCCTGCGACCAGCTGCCCGCCTCGATCGTGAGCAACGCCGGTCTCCAGAAGTCCTACCGGCACCTCGACCCCGGTCCCGCGGTGACCGACCACCGGGCCCCCGGCGCACCCGGCACCCCGACCGCCGTCACCGACTTCCCGACCGTGGCCGACCTCAGCTGGCCCGCCGCCACCGACGACACCGCGGTCACCGGCTACTCGGTGTTCCAGGACGGCAAGCTCGTCAACGCCTCCGCCACCCCAGCCGTCCGCATCCCCGGGCTGACGGCAGGCAAGACGTACACCTTCCAGGTCACCGCGCGCGACGCGGCCGGCAACGAGTCGGCGCCGAGCCGGACCCTGCGGCTCACCATGCCCGCCGGCCGGGACCTGGCGCTGAAGAAGCCGGTCACCGCCTCCTCCGACTCCGAGGACAACCATCCCGAGAAGGCGGTGGACGGCGACCTGTCGACCCGCTGGGCCCAGGGCCTCGGCCTGCCCGACCCGTCCTGGATCCAGGTCGACCTCGGCGGCTCCTACGACGTCGACGGCACGATCACCACCTTCGAGAAGGCGAGCGGATACAAGTACCGCGTCGAGGTGTCACCCGACGAGGTCCACTGGAAGACCCTCGCCGACCGCACCGGCACCAACACCACGGCCCAGACCGACTACGACCACACCGCAACCCCCGTCACCGGCCGCTACGTACGGCTCACCGTGACCGGATCCAGCGGCAGCGGCGGCAGCATCTTCGACCTTCAGGTCTACGGCAGCCCGGCCGCACCCAGCTCGGACCACACCGCGCCCGCACGGCCCGGACAGCCCCAGATCCGCCCGCTGGCACCCGGCGCCCTGGACCTCGACTGGCCGGCCGCCACCGACGACACGGCCGTGACCAGCTACGTCGTCTACCAGGACGGCAAGCGCATCGCCGTCACCGACGACACCACCCTGCGGGTCACCGGCCTGACGGACCACACCCCGTACACCTTCACCGTCGTCGCTCGTGACGCCGCACTGAACGCGTCCGACCCGAGCCCCGCGGCCACCGTGACCACACCCACCGACAACGACCTCGCCCTGCACAAGCCCGCCACCGCGTCCTCCGAGTCGGACGGGTACGCGCCCGCCAACGCCGTCGACGGCGACCTGTCGACGCGCTGGGCCCAGGGCCTCGGCCTGCCCGACCCGTCCTGGATCCAGGTCGACCTCGGCGACGCCACCGACGTCTCCAGCGCGGCAGTCACCTTCGAGAAGGCCAGCGGCTACAAGTACCGCCTGGAGTACTCCACCGACGGCGAGAACTGGTCCACGCTCGACGACCACACCGCGAACAACACCACCTCCGCGACCAACTACGCCTTCGCCGCCCACCCGATCACCGCCCGCTATCTGCGCCTGACCGTCACCGGATCCAGCTGGAACGGCGGCAGCATCTACGAACTCCAGGTCTATGGCGGCTTCTGAGCCACCCGCACGGCGGGTTCCGGCGGCGACGGCGCCGCCGGCACCCCGCCGGCTCCTCGCACACAGAGACGAAAGCCAGGATGAAGATCACCCATGTCGAAGTACACCGGATCGACGTTCCGGCGGCCAGCCCGCCCTTCCGGTGGCGGGACGGCCTGAGCGCCAGCCCCGAGGTCGGCGACGGCGCGGTCCTGCACATCGGTACCGACGAAGGCGCCGAAGGGGTGGCGGTCTTCGCCCGCCCGGGAGCCTTCACCACCCTCACCGAACTGGTCGACCGGGTCTTCCGGGACGAACTGCTCGGCGCCGACCCCCTCCAGCGGGAATGGCTGTGGCACCGAGTGTGGGAACTGGACCGGATCCACGAACTCCCCCTCCCCACCCTGGGCCTCATCGACATCGCCCTGTGGGACCTCGCCGGCCGCTACCACGGACAGCCCGTCTGGCGGCTGCTCGGCGGCTTCCGCGAGGCCATCCCGGCCTACGCCTCCACCTCCACCTTCTCCTCCACCGCAGAGTTCCTCGACGTGGCCGACCAGTGCCTGGCACTGGGCTACCGCGGCATCAAGCTCCACGCCTGGGGCGACGCCCGCCGCGACGCCGCCCTCTGCCTCGCGCTGCGCGACCACGTCGGCCCCGACGTCCCCCTCATGTACGACGGATCCGCGGGCTTCGACCTGCCGGACGCGATCCGGCTGGGACGGGCACTCTCCGAGGCCGACTACCTCTGGTACGAGGAGCCGATGCGCGAATTCAGCATCTCCGCCTACCAGAAGCTCGCCGAAACGGTGGACGTCCCACTGCTGGTCGCCGAGACCTCCGACGGAGCGCACATGAACTCGGCGGACTTCATCCGGGCCGGCGCCGCCACCTTCGGCGTCCGCGCCGGCACCACCCTGCGAGGCGGCATCACCGGAGCCATGCGCACCGCCCACCTCGCCGACGCCTACCGCTTGCGAGCCGAGGTGCACGGTTCGGACATCCCCAACCACCACCTGTGCATGGCCATCTCCAACACCACCTACTACGAGTCGCTGGTGACCTCGACGCACGTCGTGCGCGAGCGCCATGTGGACGACCAGGGCCTCGTCCACGCCCCCACCGGACCGGGCATCGCCCTGCCCATCGAATTCGGCTACGGCGCTGCGCTGTCGCCGTTCGTCGAACAACCGCGCTAAGCGGACGGCTGGCCGCCCCCCAGGAGGGCCACCGCAGCCGACTTCCCCGTCCGGCGCATCAGCCGGACCGCGCGAGAACCCTTCCCGCCGGCACAGGATCCCTTTCCGCCGGCACAGAACCGAGCACGAACAGAAAGGCACGACGATGAGGTCTACCGGATCTCCGAGAGCCGCCCGACGCCGCGCGGTCGTGCGCACCGCGGCCGCAGCTCTCTCCCTGGCCACCGCGGCCACGCTGGCAGGCTGTGCCAGCGCCGACACCACCCCGCAGTCCTCCTCCGCCACGGCCGCGTTCAAGCCGGCCGCGCAGAAGGACGGCTCCGAGATCACCGTGTGGGCGGACTCCACCCGGCTGCCGTCCGTGCAGGCCTACCAGAAGGCGCATCCGGACGCGAAGCTGAAGATCGTCACCTACGACGGCGGCGCCGACGGCTCCACCTACCTGCAGTCCAAGGTGCAGCTCTTCGACCGGACCGGCAGCGGATGGCCGGACGTCGTGTTCGGCACGCCCACCGATGTCACCTGGGCATCGCAACCCGGCAAAGCCGGCGGCAAGCCCTTCGCGGCGCCCCTGGACGACAAGCTCGTCCCCCAGAGCGTCCTGGACGGTTTCGCCAAAGGCTCCCTCAGCCCCTGCGAGTTCGGCGGACACACCTACTGCCTGCGCAACGACATAGCCCAGGTCGTCCTCTGGTACAACAAGCCCCTCATGGACAAGTGGGGCTACAAGGTGCCGTCCACCTGGGAGGAGTACGAGGCGATCGGCAAGAAGGTCGCCAAGGAGCACCCTGGCTACCTCGTCGGCTCGGTCGGCGACACCAACTCCCACGAGTCGTACCTCTGGTCCGGGCAGTGCCCCGCCTTCAACCTGGTGAAGCCGGACACCCTGCGCACCGACCTCCAGGACCCCCACTGCACCCGCACCGCGAAACTGCTGGACAACCTGATCGACGCCAAGGCGGTCACCACCAAGGGGTTCTTCAGCCAGGGCTTCGCCAAGGACAGCGGTGACAAGGTCCTCATGGCCTACGGCCCCTCCTGGTACGGCCAGTACCTCTTCAAGGCCGCCTTCAAGACCCCCGCCAAGCAGATCGCCGCCGCTCCCCCGCTGACGTGGGAAGGCGAATCAACCGTCTCCACCGGCAACGTGGGCGGCGGCGTGTGGATGGTCTCCTCGCACAGCGCCAACCTCAAGGCCTCCACCGACCTCGCGACCTGGCTGACCACCTCCGATGCCAACCAGGCCACGGCACCCACCTACCCCGCCTACACCAAGGCGGCAGGAGCCTGGCTGGCCAACCCGGCCAACAGCGGCTATTTCGCCAATGACGTCAGTGGCGCCTTCCAGAAGGCCGCCGACGCCGTGTGGACAGGGTGGTCCAACACCCGCTTCTCCGACGCCACGGCCTGGTCCAGCGTCGTCCTGCCCGCACTCACCGCGGGCAAGAGCCTCACGGCCACCCTGCCCGCCTGGCAGGAGGAGATAGGCAACGAGGCCAAGGCCCAGGGCTACAAGGTGGTCACCAAGTGACCCTGCTCGAGACCGAGCGTGTCGCTGTCTCCGTCCTCCGCCGCGGCACCGCGCCGCGGCGGAGGCGCCGCAGCATGGCCGGCTACCTCTTCGTCGGCGGATACACGCTGCTGCTGCTCGCCTTCGGCGTCTTCCCGACCGGCTACTCCTTCTACCTGGCGCTCACCAACGCCCGCGGCCAGTTCACCGGCCTCAACCAGTTCGTGAAGGTCGTCCAGGACTACCGCTTCCTCCCGGCCTTCGGCCACATGCTGATCTACCTCGCCCTGTGGCTGGTCGTGCTGGTCGTGCTGGTCGTCCTGGTGGCCGTGGTACTGCGCAGCCGGGTCAGTTCGGGCACGTCCGCGCTCCTGCGTTTCCTGTACTACCTCCCGGGCGCGCTGGCCGGCGTAGCCAGCGTCCTGGTCTGGCTGTTCATGCTGGATCCCGACGTCAGCCCGGTGTCCTGGCTGCTGGAGAGCATGGGCATGCACACCTTCGCCGCTGTGCTCTCGCCCGGGAGCCTGCCGCTCATCCTGATGCTGATCGCGTTCTGGACCGGCGCGGGCGGCTGGATGGTCGTCATGTACGGAGCCCTCAACAACATCCCCGACGAAGTGCTCGAAGCCGCCCGGATGGACGGCGCGGGGCCCTGGCGCACCGCCTGGCACATCCAGATCCCCATGATCCGCCAGTGGATCGTCTACATGACGATCATGGCGTTCGCGACGGGCACCCAGCTCTTCGTGGAACCGCAACTGCTCCAGACCGCCAGCCTGGGCCGGGTCAGTCCGACCTGGTCGCCCAACCAGCTGGCCTACGTATACGCCTTCCAGCAGGGTGACTTCAACGGCGCCGCCGCCATCTCCGTCTGTCTGCTGGTCGTTGGACTGCTTGCCGCCGGTCTCCTGGTAGCCCGCTCGAATCTGTTCACGTTGGATGAAAAATGACGCAACCCGCTTCCGTCTCACCGACCACCGGCCGTCTCGCCCGGCCCGGCCGTGCCCTATCGTTCGTTGTCGTGGGCATCCTGCTGGCCGCGTTGCTGGTCTTCTTCGTCCTGCCAGTGATCTGGCTGCTGCTCGCACCCTCCAAGACCGCTGGTGAAGTGGTGCGGGACAACCCGCTCTCCTTCGGTTCCTTCCACCAGATCGGCGCGGCTTGGAAACACCTCTTCGCCTTCCAGGACGGCGCCATGCTCACCTGGCTGCGCAACTCCGCGATCTACTCGGGTGGTGCGCTCGCCCTGACCCTGCTGGTCTGCGTTCCCGCCGGCTACGCGCTGGCCCTGACGAACTTCCGCGGCCGCAAGACCCTCCTGGTGATCACGCTCGTCACCATGATCATGCCGCAGGCCACCCTGGTGCTGCCCGTCTTCCTGGAGCTCAACCGCTTCCACCTGATCGGGACGGTCTGGTCCGTCATCCTGCCCTTCTCCTTCTACCCGTTCGGCGTATACCTGGTCTATATCTACTTCGGCAGCAGCCTGCCCAGAGACCTGCTGTCCGCAGCACGCATCGACGGATGCACGGAATGGCAGCTGTTCTCCCGCATCGCGCTCCCTCTGGCCAAACCTGTCGTCGGACTGGTCGCCTTCTTCAGCTTCGTCGGCAACTGGAACAACTTCTTCCTGCCCTACCTCGTCCTGCCCAACAGCGAGCAGTTCCCGCTCCAGGTAGGCCTGAACCAACTCCTCACCTCCACACCGTCGTTCAACCCGGTCGCCGGCGCCGGCCTGAACATCACCATCCCCGAACTGGCACTGGCGATCATCCTCGCCATCCTGCCGGTCCTCGCCCTTTTCCTCGTCTCACAGCGCACCCTGGTGGCCGGCATGCTCGCCGGCGCGACCAAGGAATGATTGCTGCGGGTGTCGCCATGCTGCCTGCCGCGCCAACGCGGCAGTCCACCCCGCGACGGCGATCGGTCTCCGGCCTCGGGTGGGCATCACAGTCGACCCTTCTAAGCCTGCCGCGGACCAGTCGGACACCACGCTCAGCACGGACGTGCTTTCTCGACCGGAACTCCGGAGACGCTGACGGCGCCCCGGGGTGACGGAATCGCCGCCCCTTACGGCGGCGTCCGCGTCCGGCACCCGGGCCGTCGTTCGGCGGGCTGTCGCGGCGTGAGGTCTGGCTGATCTCGCGGACTCGGCAACGCTGGGGGTCACCGAATTCGTTGCCAACGCCGTGGCACATGCACGCGGAGATGCGATCCAGGTGACTGTGACCCGCGTCGCGCGGCTGCGGGTACGGGGGATGTCGTCGACCGCTCGGCCGTGAGTGTGCTCCCTGAGAGACGGTGATGCGCAAGCACATCGATGACCCTGATACGTTCAAGATCACTACGACGCCACCAAACGCCTGAACGTCATGACGGACCGCAGCGGGAAGTTCATGAGCGGATGGAAGCTGAACCACCAGCGGGCAGTCAACGTCGTCAGTCGAGGGAGTCCGTGATGAGGAGCGAGCCGGAAACCTGCGGGGCACTCGCGCCCTACGCGGCCCTCTGCGAGCGCTTCGTCTCCGGGCAGATCGATGCCCTTGAGTTCGAATCGGGGTTCAGGGCCAAGTTCCGTGAACTGCGCGACATCTCCGATGCCGAGTTCGCCGTGGTGAACGAGCTCTTCTACGTCGTCGAGGACTTCGTGGCGCATGCGCCGGACCGAGACCCCGGCGACGTCACGGAGGCCGAACTCACGGAAGGGGCAC
>NZ_JBHWEL010000107.1:0-25960 GCF_042734135.1 Streptomyces sp. NPDC059668
CTCTGGGTGTTGGCGCGGCCGCGCCGGCGGGGGGGGGGCGCCCGCCCCCCCCCCCCCGGGGACGGGACGGGTAGGGGCGAGGGGAACGGGGTCAGAGGAGGGACGGAACCTCGGCGGCCGCCACCGACCTCGCCGCCCTCTCCAACGCACTGGCCAGCAGCGCCAGATCAGTCGGACCGTTACCCAACTCCCGTACGGGCCGCCGAGCCGGCGGATCCCCCATCCGCTGCCACTCGAGGGGCACGACCGTCGGCCGCAGCGTCGCCGTCCGCGGAATACGCCCCGTGACCCGCCCGGCCTGGAACGGCGTGACCCGGCCGTCCGGCGTGAACAACCGCCCACGCCCGGGAGCGGGTTCGTCGGCCCCGGGCGACACCGGGTCCAGGGCGACACGGAGCCCGGCGGAACGCCCCGGTTCACTGGCCGCCGCCCGCCCGTCGTCCGAGGCGGCCGCCACGAGATGGACACCGAGCCGGTCACCCTCACGGGCCACGGCCTCCAGGGCACGTACGACCGAACCCGCGGCCGGCCGGCCCGGCGACCCCAGCGCGGGCGAGAGCAGCGCGTCCAGGTCGTCGACCACGACGACGAGACGGGCGAGCGGAGGCCCGGCCTCGGCACGCGCGCGCGTGGCCGCCGGACGCAGCCGCAGCGTCGCACTGGGCGGGGTGTCCAGGTCGGCGGCGCCGGAGGACGCCCCGGAGGTCCCCCCGGGGGACGGCCGGGCCGTTCGCTGGCCGACGATCCGGCCCGACACCTCCCGGTGGGTGTGCCACTCCGCGAAGCCGAGCCGCCCGAGGAGCTCGGCCCGCCGCTTCAGCTCGGCGCTCAGCGACTGCGCGAACTCCCGCATCCGCACGGGGTCGTTGGCGGTGAGATGGGTGGTGACGTGCGGAAGGTCCGTACAGACCCGCAGCCCTTCGCCGCCCTGCCCCGCGCCGTGTCCGCCGGTGCTGTCCCGGCCGTCCACCAGCACGATGCCGAGCCGGTCGGGCCGTTCCGCGGCGGCCAGGGACGCGGCGACCGAACGGAGCAGCTCCGTACGGCCGCTGCCCGGCGGACCCTCGATCAGCAGATGGGGCCCCTCGGCGGGGAGATCCACCGCCAGCGGCCCGCGCGGCCCGGCGCCGAGGACCGCCCGCCCGCGCCCGCCGAGCGTCTCCGTGTCATCGGCCGCGTCCGCCCAACGCGCCATCAGCGACGCGGGGGTGGCGCGGGCCAGCCCCAGTTCGTCCAGCAGACGGGCGATCTGGGGGAGCGGAGCGGACACGCGCGTGTGCCGGTCGCCGTGCGCGCCGTCCGTGCGCAGGGGCGCCAGGGCGCGGGCGAAGCGCTCGGCCCAGGCCCGGGACACCGCGTCCACGGTGGCGACCGTGCCGTGGCCCACGGGGCCGCCGGACGCGACCCGCATCAGCCGCAGTGCCGTGGCCACGTCCCCGCTGAGCAGCGCGACGGCCCCGCACTCCCGGAACACCGGTGACGCCGCACAGGCCGCCTCGTACGTCTTCGCCACCGGGGACGCGGGGGACGCCGCCGCGGTCTCGGCGAGGCAGACCACGTGTATGCCCGCGCGGGGCCCCTCGTGCGCCAGCCGCAGCACGGCCTCCCGCACGTCGGCTCCTCCTGGGTCGCCGTCCACGACGACCAGGGTGTACGGCCCGTCGTGGTCCCGGCCCGTGTCCGTGCCCCCGGGTCCGTCCCCGCCCTTGTCCGCCGGGTCCTGGTCCCGGGCCCAGGACGGACGCCGTCCGGCGGCCCGGGGGTCCAGGGGGATGTGGTCGGTCTCGTCGTACGGCCGGGGGCGGGCGCCGGGGCCGGTGGTGCCCGCGCCCCGGGAGTGCGTGCCGTGAGCGCCCCCCGCTTCCGTCAGGTGGTCCTCCAGGCGGCGCAGGAGCTCGTCCGTGCGCGCCGTCGCCTGCTCGCGGTCGTAGGCGAGGAGCAGGCGGCAGTCCTGCCCGTGGGTCGGGCGCAGATGGGGGAGCCAGCCGAGCCAGGCCCACTCCGCGGTGCGTTCCTCGACCGGGCGGGAGCGGTCCGTGCTCAGCAGGACGATCTCCAGGGTGTCCGGCGAGTGCAGCGCGGCGAGCTGCGCCACCACCGAACGGGCCAGCCCCGCCAGGCGCGCCCGCGGCCCCGCCAGGCCCAGCGCGCCGACCTCCCGCAGACCGGCCGTGACCGGTACCGCGGGCAGCGGTCCCGGGCCGTGGGGCGCCGCCCGGTCGGCCGTTCCCAGCCGTACCGTCAGCGCCTCCGGGTGGCCCGGGCCGCGCTCCCACAGCCGCGATCCCGGTCCCAGCGCGGTGAGCAGCAGCGCCGCGGGGTCGGGCCAGCTCTCCGGCGCCCGTACCGCGCCGCGGTCCGCCGTGGGCCCGGCGGCGTCGTCCTCGCCGTATGCCCCGTACGCGCCGGTCTCCCCGTACTCGTCCTCGTACTCGTACGGGTCCTGGCCGGTGTCCGTGGGCTCGCCGCGGCTGCCGGTCAGCCGTCGCGCCCAGGCTCCGAGGCCGCCCCGCTTGCGTACACCCGGCGGCAGCTCGGTGCCCCGCGGGGGCGTGCCCTTCCTGGTGCCCTGGTCGGGAGCGGCCGGGACCCGGGCGGAGTCCCCGGCGGGTGTCGTGCCGGGGCCGGAGGGCTCCGGGCGCCTGTTCTCGATCCCGGGCGCCCTGCCCTGTTCCGGCACGACGGGGGGCGCGGCGGAGGAGGCGGGCGAGGTGGACGGGGCGGACGGGGTGACGGGGGGTACGGCCCGGCCGTGCGTGTGCGTCCCGGAGCCGTCCCCGGCGGTTGCCCACGGCGCCGATCCGTATCCGTGACGGGTCTCACCACCGGGCGGGACGGGGGCGTCCCCGGCGCGGGCCTGCGGCACCGAGGCGACGCGGGCGGGCGCCGGCTCCGGGTGGGCACCCCCACCGGTCGTCGTGGTGACCCGGACATGTCCCTCCCCGTCGGGTGCCGTCCCCACGGAGCGCGGACCGCCGGGCGGCGCCAGCCGCAGGGCGGACTCTCCCACCCGCAGCAGCGCGCCGGGCGGGAAGCCGACCGGGCGGGTGGTGACACGGGTGCCGTCCAGCGTCGTACCGTTCGTCGACCCCAGGTCGGCCACCGTGACGCGGCCCTCGGGGGAGACGGTCACCGCGCAGTGCAGACGGGAGACGTCGGGGTCGTCCAGCGGGACGTCCGCCTCGGCGGAGCGGCCGATGTGGATCCGCCCGCCGTGCAGGAGGTGGACACCGCCCGCGTCGGGGCCCGCGACGACATGGAGCTGGGCCGCGTCCTCGTCCATGTCCGGACCGGGTTCCGTGGGGGCGCCCAGGGACAGCACCGCGCCGTCGGTCAGCGGTGGCTCACCCAGGGTGCAGCGCTGCCCGTCGAGCCGCTCGGCGCCCGCGTACAGCACCACCGGACCACCGCCGAGCTCGCGGCTCCGCTCGGACGGGGAGGCGCCGCCGTCCCCGCCGACCGCCGAGGCCAGACCCGATGCCACCGCCGCCAGCGCCGTCCCGGCGGGAGCGGTGACCAGCACATCGCAGGCCGCGGCAGGCCCCCGCGGCTCCGAGGGCGGGCCCAGCGGGTCTACGACGGTCAGCCGGATCTGCATCGCCGTCAGGGGTCCCTTCCGCGCAGGCGCCCGCGACGAGGACGAGGCTGTGCTGCGGTCCCCCCACCGCAGATCCCCCCGCCGCGCACGGACACGTCGGCCAGTACTGAAGGCATCCTCGCACCTGTCACTGACAACACGCCCGTCACCCGGGCAGAAGTGATCTTGATTGGTCGGCTCTGCCCGTAAAAGTGCCTGACCAGTGCGCGACCGGTGCCCGCTTGGGATCACTCGCGGCATCCGTCACACCCCCGTGGAAGGGGCCGAACGGCAACCAACCGTCGCGAGTGAGCGTCTTTCCATCGAACATGTACGAGGACGCCTACGTACCCGCTTATACGAACCACAGGCGCTCACGGGAAGCACACAAGGACGACAGCCCGGTGCCGGGCAGCTCGGCACTACAGTGGGCGGAACCGCCGCGGCAGAAGCGACGACGGCGGACGGACCAGGCAAGCAAGCAACAGGGAGCGCATGACGTGCGGCCGGTAGGGAGCAAGTACCTCCTTGAGGAGCCGCTGGGGCGCGGCGCCACAGGCACCGTCTGGCGAGCCCGCCAGCGGGAGACCGCGGGTGCCGAGGCGGCCGTCGCCGGCCAGCCCGGCGAGACCGTGGCGATCAAGGTCCTGAAGGAGGAGCTCGCCAACGACGCGGACGTCGTGATGCGCTTCCTGCGGGAGCGGTCCGTCCTGCTCAGGCTCACCCACCCGAACATCGTGCGGGTCCGTGACCTCGTCGTCGAGGGCGATCTGCTCGCGCTCGTCATGGATCTGGTCGAGGGGCCGGACCTGCACCACTACCTGCGCGAGAACGGCCCGTTCTCGCCGGTCGCCGCCGCCCTCCTCACCGCCCAGATCGCCGACGCGCTCGCCGCCAGCCACGCCGACGGTGTCGTGCACCGGGACCTGAAGCCCGCGAACGTCCTGCTCAAGCAGGACGGCGGCCAGATGCACCCGCTGCTCACCGACTTCGGCATCGCCCGGCTCGCGGACTCCCCGGGCCTGACCCGGACCCACGAGTTCGTCGGCACGCCCGCGTACGTCGCGCCCGAGTCCGCGGAGGGACGCCCGCAGACGTCCGCCGTCGACATCTACGGGGCCGGCATCCTGCTGTACGAGCTGGTCACCGGGCGTCCGCCGTTCTCCGGCGGCTCCGCCCTCGAAGTGCTGCACCAGCACCTGAGCGCCGAGCCGCGCCGGCCCTCCACCGTGCCCGATCCGCTGTGGACGGTCATAGAACGCTGCCTGAGCAAGAACCCGGACCGGCGGCCCAGCGCCGAGAACCTCGCGCGCGCACTGCGCACCGTCGCCGAGGGCGTCGGCGTGCACGCCACCTCCGCGC
Source organism: Streptomyces sp. NPDC059668 (assembly GCF_042734135.1). NCBI lineage: Bacteria > Bacillati > Actinomycetota > Actinomycetes > Kitasatosporales > Streptomycetaceae > Streptomyces > Streptomyces sp. NPDC059668. The sequence continues at coordinate 4,940 of NZ_JBHWEL010000107.1, forward strand.
AGATCGCCGCGGCGGAGGGGGTGGGCGCGCTGCTCGCCCCCGACCCGACGCCGGCGCCGGTCCCGGGCACGCCGGGCGCGGCCGACCCCACCCAGGTGCTGCCGCACGGCGCTCCGGGGGCGTACGACCCGAACGGCGCGACCAGTGTCCTTCCGCACACGGGCGCGGCCGACCCCACCGCGGTCCTGCCGCACCGGGGTGCCGCCGACCCGACCGCCGTCATGCCGCCGGTACCGCAGAACCAGCCCGGCGGAGGGCCCGGCCGGCCGGAGGACCCGCACCCCTGGCAGAGCCAGCTGCGGGCGGCCCGTGACCGCAACGAGCAGACGCAGGTCCAGTACATCGACCCGGACCAGGACCCGCTGCGCCGGCGTCCGCAGCGGCAGGTCGCGCGACCGCAGCAGCGGCCCGACCAGCAGCAGGGATACGGGTATCAGCAGCAGGGGCAACAGCAGGGCCAGCAGCAGGGGCAGCAGCAGGGGTACGGATCTCAGCAGCCTCAGCAGTACCAGCAGCAGTACGCCCAGCAACAGCAACAGCAACAGCAACAGCAGTCCCGGCGGGCGCAGCGTCAGCAGCCGCAGCGCTACGCGCCCGCGCCGCAGCAGCAGCCGCAGCCCCAGCGGTACGCTCCCGCGCCGCAGCGGCCCGAGGCGCCCGCGCCGCGGCAGCCGCGTGAGCCGAGGCAGCGCAGCGCCAACCGGATGAGGATCCCGGGGCTGGGCTGCCTCAAGGGATGCCTGTTCATGATCGTCATCCTGTTCGTCGGCGGATGGCTGGTCTGGGAGTTCAGTCCGCTGCAGGGCTGGATCGGCTCCACCAGGTCCTTCTGGGGCGAGGTGACCCACACGTACCACACCGTCAGCGACTGGGTCGGGAACCTCGGCTCGGGCTCGTCCGGCAACTGACGCGCACCTGACCGGCGCTCGTTCGGCGCTCGACCGGCGGTCGACGGACGGCCGCCGGACGACCGACCGCCGGCCGGCCCGCGGCCGACTCTGGGGACTTGTCGACATCTGGCGGGTGATTTCCGCCTCCGGAGTGAAGGTTGGCTCCTCGGACGCGTACTTTTAGCGGCAACACGCGTCGGTAGGAGCAGTCTTGGCACGGAAGATCGGGAGCCGCTACACCGCCCACCAGATTCTGGGGCGGGGCAGCGCCGGTACGGTGTGGCTGGGCGAGGGACCCGAGGGGCCCGTCGCCATCAAGCTGCTGCGCGAGGACCTCGCGTCCGACCAGGAGCTCGTGGGCCGCTTCGTTCAGGAGCGCACCGCCCTGCTCGGTCTCGACCATCCCCATGTGGTCGCGGTGCGTGATCTCGTGGTGGACGGCAACGACCTCGCGCTCGTCATGGACCTCGTACGGGGTACGGACCTGCGTACCCGGCTGGACCGGGAACGGCGGCTGGCACCGGAGGCCGCGGTCGCGATCGTGGCCGACGTAGCGGACGGACTGGCGGCGGCGCACGCGGCCGGGGTGGTCCACCGGGACGTCAAGCCCGAGAACGTGCTGCTCGACATGCAGGGGCCGCTCGGGCCCGGTGGCGCGCATCCCGCGCTGCTGACGGACTTCGGTGTGGCCAAACTCATCGACTCGCCGCGGCGGACCCGGGCCACGAAGATCATCGGTACGCCGGACTATCTCGCGCCCGAGATCATCGAGGGGCTGCCGCCGCGGGCCGCCGTCGACATCTACGCGCTGGCGACCGTCCTGTACGAGCTCCTCGCCGGGTTCACGCCCTTCGGGGGCGGACACCCGGGGGCGGTGCTGCGGCGGCACGTGACCGAGACGGTCGTGCCGCTGCCGGGGATCCCCGAGGAACTGTGGCAGCTCCTCGTGCAGTGTCTGGCGAAGGCCCCGGCGTCGCGGCTGCGGGCGTCCGAGCTGGGAGCGCGGCTGCGGGAGCAGCTGCCGCTGCTGGCGGGGATGCCACCGCTGGACGTGGACGAGCCGGACGGGGAACCGGCCGAGGAGACGTCGGAGGAGGCCACGGAGCCGGCCGAGCCGACGTCACGGGTGCGACGAGGTGCCGTGCCGCTGGTGCCGGGCGCCGCGCCGGACTCGAACCGGGACACGCACACCTCGATGCGGGTGCCCGGGCCGGACGAGCTGGCCGGCGGGGCCCGGGGGACGGCCCGCGCGCCGCGCGCCGCGGGCGCGCCCCGGCCCGGGTCGGCGCGGCACCGGGCCTCCGCCCGGCGGCGCCGGATCACGCTGGGGGCGGCGGGCGTGGTGCTTGTCGCCGCGGTGGGGGTGGGGACGTGGATCGCCACCTCGGGGGACGACGGGGGAGCGCAGCCGTCCGACACGAAGAATTCGGCGCCGGCCTCTCCCTGACGTGTGCCCTCCGGTCCGGTTACCCGGGGCTCCTGTCCCTGGGACTCCGCCCCGGACCCCGCCAGGGTGCGCGCCACCTGGGCCCCGGCTTCGCCTGAAGGGCTCGTCCTCAAGCGCCGGACGGGCTGTGGGTGTGGGGCTGTGTTGGAGGTGCGGGCCCGTGTCCCCTTGGGCCCCGGCTTCGCCTGAAGGGCTCGTCCTCAAGCGCCGGACGGGCTGTGGGTGTGGGTCTGTGCCGGAGGTGCGGGCCTGTGTCCCCCTGGGCCCCGGCTTCGCCTGAAGGGCTCGTCCTCAAGCGCCGGACGGGCTGAGGATGTGGGCCTGTGCTGGAGGGGCGGGTCTGTGTCTCCCTGGGCCCCGGCTTCGTCCGAAGGGTGCGGACCCGCAGGGGATGGTTCCGGGCGGGGGCATGTGTTTCAGCCCGTCCGGCGTTTGAGGACGAGGCCGTCCAGGCCGATGCGGGGGTCCGGGGGCGGCAGCCCCCGGGACGGGGGAGCCCCGGGGGCCCGGTCCCCGGGGGTGGGAGCCCCGCTTGCCGCAGCCGTTACGCTGGAGGCGTGGCAGTCGTCGATGTATCCGAAGAGCTCAAGTCCCTCTCCTCGACCATGGAGTCGATCGAGGCCGTCCTGGACCTCGACAAGCTGAGGGCAGATGTCGCCGTGCTCGAGGAGCAGGCGGCCGCGCCGTCCCTGTGGGACGACCCGGACGAGGCGCAGAAGATCACCAGCAAGCTGAGCCACCTCCAGGCGGAGGTCAGGAAGGCCGAGGCGCTGCGCGGGCGTATCGACGATCTGAGCGTGCTCTTCGAGATGGCCGAGGAGGAGGACGACCCGGACACCCGCGCCGAGGCCGAGTCCGAGCTCACCGCCGTCAAGAAGGCGCTGGACGAGATGGAGGTGCGGACGCTGCTGTCGGGGGAGTACGACTCCCGCGAGGCCGTCGTCACCATCCGCGCCGAGGCCGGCGGCGTCGACGCCTCCGACTTCACCGAGAAGCTCCAGCGCATGTACCTGCGCTGGGCCGAGCGGCACGGCTACAAGACCGAGCTCTACGAGACCTCGTACGCGGAAGAGGCGGGCATCAAGTCCACCACCTTCGCCGTCCACGTGCCGTACGCGTACGGAACGCTCTCCGTGGAGCAGGGCACCCACCGGCTCGTACGGATCTCGCCCTTCGACAACCAGGGACGCCGGCAGACGTCGTTCGCCGGTGTCGAGATCCTGCCCGTCGTCGAGCAGACCGACCACATCGAGATCGACGAGTCCGAGCTCCGGGTGGACGTCTACCGTTCGTCGGGTCCCGGCGGTCAGGGCGTCAACACCACGGACTCCGCGGTGCGTCTGACCCACCTGCCGACCGGCATCGTCGTCTCGTGTCAGAACGAGCGGTCGCAGATCCAGAACAAGGCGAGCGCGATGAACGTCCTGCAGGCCAAGCTCCTGGAGCGGCGCCGCCAGGAGGAGCAGGCCAAGATGGACGCCCTCAAGGGCGACGGCGGCAACTCCTGGGGCAACCAGATGCGTTCGTACGTGCTGCACCCCTACCAGATGGTCAAGGACCTGCGGACGGACTTCGAAGTGGGCAACCCCGAGGCCGTGTTCAACGGTGAGATCGACGGGTTCCTCGAAGCCGGAATTCGCTGGCGCAAGCAGCAGGAGAAGTAACACGGGGCCCCAGGGCCTCTTTATCGACAAGGCAACTGCCGCTCTCCGGGCGGCAGTTGCCTTTTGTGTGGCGGTTGTCTGGGTTTTACGTCACAGTCACATGTCTTCATGGCGGTCAAATGGCGGTGATCTGGACATCGCGGCCGCAACGACCTTGACGCTGCTTTGAAAACTGGGAATGGTAACGCGTGGCATGCGTATCTCTGGGGCGCATGTGAACCGGGGGGTCGAGCAAAGCCACCCTGTGACGCCGTGGCCCCGGGCGCTGCTCCATTGACGATCAGCTACTGGGGGTAGCAAGCAGATGACCAAGAAGACGCGGATTCGCGCGGCGCGGATAGCCGCCTGCGCGGTGATCGCCGCCGGTGCCTCGCTGACCGCCGCGGGTGCCGCCTCGGCCCTCGACATCAACGTCGGTGTCACGCTGGACGGCCCGACCCCGACGGCGAGCGACACGGGCATTCCCACCAGCCCGGCGCCCAGCGACTCGGCCCCGACCAGCGAGCCGCCCACCACCCCGCCTCCCTCCGAGTCCGCGCCGGCCACGACCGAGCCGACCGACGGGCCCACGGACCCCACCGAGGAGCCGACCGAGCCCACCGACCCGACCGACGAGCCGACCGACAACCCCACCGACGGGGCCGGCACGGGCGGCAACGACAGCAACCCCGACGGCGGCTCCAAGCCCGTCGAGCAGGGCAAGGGCTCCTCCGTCCTGACCGACACCGGCTCGGACACCTCCGCCCAGGGCAAGAGCGGCGAGCTGGCCGAGACGGGTGCCGCCGAGACCACGTTCCTGCTGGTCGGCGCCGCCACGATGATCGCCGGCGGTATCGGCTTCCGTCTGCTGCCGCGCCTCATGGGCGGCCGCGGCGCCGCTGCCTGACGCGGAGCGGTGTGACAAGCGACACTTTGCGTGCGTGAGATGCGAAAAGGGCCCGGAGCGAGGTGCTCCGGGCCCTTCCCGTACGCCCTGGGTAGCCGTTCGTACGCCCTGGGTGCCCTCTCGGGGTCCTACACCGTCTGGTGGGCCAGCAGTGCCACCGTCGCGATGAGCACGGCCAGCAGCGCTATCAGTGCCATCGGGTTCAGCCCGGCGAAGGGGCTCTCCTGCTGCAACCTCTCCCGGTTCGCGCGGCAGACCGGGCAGCGGCCCTCGCTGACGGGCGCCGCGCAGTTCGCGCACACCAATCGGTCGTACGTCATGCGCTTGCCCTCCTTGCGCCGTCCTCCGCGTACATAACGCCGCGGGGAACGCAACCGTTCCCCTTCCACTGTGCCAGGTTCCGCGGATTTCGGCGCGGCTCGCCTTATCCTGCCCCGCCCGGACGCTTTCCAGCCCGTCAGATCCGTGACAAAACGTGCAAGCGTCGCGCAACCCCGGACGCCGACTGCGGACCCACACCCGGTTCGCGTATGGTCACGCACACCTACCCCCGGCGACCCGTGGTGCATCCGTGATCCGATTCGACAATGTCTCCAAGGTCTACCCCAAGCAGACCCACCCCGCTCTCAGGGACGTCTCCCTGGAGGTCGAGCGTGGTGAGTTCGTGTTCCTCGTGGGGTCCTCCGGCTCCGGAAAGTCCACCTTCCTGCGGCTGATCCTCCGCGAGGAGCGGTGCAGCCACGGTCAGGTGCACGTCCTGGGCAAGGACCTCGCGCGCATCTCCAACTGGAAGGTGCCGCAGATGCGGCGCCAGCTGGGGACCGTCTTCCAGGACTTCCGGCTGCTGCCGAACAAGACGGTCGCCGAGAACGTGGCCTTCGCCCAGGAGGTCATCGGCAAGTCCCGCGGCGAGATCCGCAAATCCGTGCCGCAGGTGCTCGACCTCGTCGGGCTCGGCGGCAAGGAGGACCGCAGGCCCGGTGAGCTGTCCGGTGGTGAGCAGCAGCGTGTGGCCATCGCGAGAGCCTTCGTGAACCGCCCCAAGCTCCTCATCGCGGACGAGCCGACCGGCAACCTCGACCCGCAGACCTCCGTCGGCATCATGAAGCTGCTCGACCGCATCAACCGGACGGGCACGACTGTGGTGATGGCGACGCACGACCAGAACATCGTGGACCAGATGCGCAAGCGCGTCATCGAGCTGGAGAAGGGTCGTCTCGTCCGCGACCAGGCGCGCGGCGTCTACGGCTACCAGCACTGACGACGGTCCACGGAAAGGCTTACCAGACGCCATGCGCGCCCAGTTCGTTCTGTCGGAGATCGGTGTCGGTCTCCGTCGCAATCTGACGATGACCTTCGCGGTCGTCGTCTCGGTCGCCCTCTCCCTCGCCCTGTTCGGCGGTTCGCTCCTGATGAGCGACCAGGTGAGCACCATGAAGGGCTACTGGTACGACAAGGTCAACGTCTCGGTCTTCCTCTGCAACAAGAGCGACGCGGAGTCCGACCCCCACTGCGCCAAGGGGGCCGTGACCGCCGAGCAGAAGAAGCAGATCGAGAGCGACCTCGGCAAGATGACCGTCGTCCAGAAGGTGACGTACGAGTCCGCGGACGAGGCTTACAAGCACTACAAGGAGCAGTTCGGCGACTCCCCGCTGGCCAGCTCCCTCACGCCGGACCAGATGCAGGAGTCGTACCGCATCAAGCTGAAGGACCCGGAGAAGTACCAGGTCATCGCGACCGCCTTCGACGGGCGTGACGGCGTGCAGTCCGTTCAGGACCAGAAGGGCATCCTGGACAACCTCTTCGGGCTGCTCAACGGCATGAACTGGGCCGCGCGCGCGGTGATGGCGATGATGCTCGTCGTCGCCCTGATGCTGATCGTCAACACGGTGCGCGTCTCGGCGTTCAGCCGGCGCAGGGAGACCGGGATCATGCGCCTGGTCGGGGCCTCCGGGTTCTACATCCAGGCGCCGTTCATCATGGAGGCCGCGGTCGCCGGACTCATCGGCGGCGGTGTCGCCTGCGGATTCCTGGTGGTCGCGCGGTACTTCATCATCGATCACGGTCTGGCCCTGTCCGAGAAGCTGAACCTGATCAACTTCATCGGCTGGGACGCCGTGCTCACCAAGCTCCCGCTCATCCTCGCGACGAGCCTGCTGATGCCCGCGCTTGCCGCGTTCTTCGCGTTGCGCAAGTACCTGAAGGTGTGACGCATGCCAAGGGGGCCGTACTGCCAACCGGCGGTACGGCCCTTCGCGTTGTCCTAGACTCACCGCCATGTCAGGTCGTGACCTGTTCTGCCAGCCCCGCCGCGTCGGCCGCGGGGCTGCCCTGACATTGGTGTTCGCGAGCGTTCTCGTCGCCGGCGCGGCGACCGGTTCGTTCGGTGACCCCGACCGGAAATCCCCGCTCCCGTCCGCCCGTTCGACGCCGACCGCCCACCACAGGGACGTCGCCGCGGCGGCGGCCGAGGCGATGGCCGACGGCAAGTCCCCCATGGAGGCGGCCGAGCGCGCCGTCAGCCGCAGCGGCGACCGCTGGGGCGCGGTCTACTCCCAGGGCGACTACGAGGAGTTCGAGGAGGCCCTCGACGGCCAGTACACCGGCGTCGGGCTGTGGGCCCGGCGCGAGCGTGACGGCCGGATCGAGGTGACCCGCGTGCAGACCGCGTCGCCCGCCGCGGCCGCGGGGATCCGCGTGGGCGACCGGCTGCGCAGCGTCGACGGCGAGGACGTCGACGGCCGGCCCGTCACCGAGGTGGTCTCCTTACTGCGCGGGGACGCGGACGACGCGGCGGCCGGTACGCAGGTCCGGCTCGGTCTGGAGCGCGGCACGCGCGCGTGGAGCGAGACCCTGCGCAGGGCCAGGCTCTCCACGGACTCCGTGACCGTGCACAAGCTCCCCGGCGGCGTCACCGTGATCAAGGTCGCCGCCTTCACCAAGGGCGCGGGCGACGCCGTGCGGAACGCCGTCGAGCGGGTCCCCCGGCACGCCGGGGTCGTCCTCGACCTGCGCGGCAACTCCGGCGGACTGGTCACCGAGGCCGTCACGACGGCGTCCGTCTTCCTCGACGGCGGCCTCGTCGCCACCTACGACGTCAACGGTGAACAGCGCGCCCTGCACGCCGCGGCCGGCGGCGACACCACCAGACCCCTGGTCGCGCTCGTCGACGGCGGCACGATGAGCGCGGCCGAACTGCTCACCGGCGCCCTCCAGGACCGCGGCCGCGCCGTCGTGGTGGGCACCAGGACCTTCGGCAAGGGCTCGGTCCAGATGCCGAGCACCCTCCCCGGCGGGTCCGTCGCCGAGCTGACCGTCGGGCACTACCGCACCCCCTCCGGCCACGGCGTCGACGGCCGGGGCATCACCCCCGACCTGGAGGCCGACGCGGGATCCCTGGCGCGCGCCGAGACCGTGCTCAGCGGCCTCGGCGACCCTTCGTAGCCACCGGCCCGGCCCGACGCGGCGCCCGGCCCGGCGCTCCGGTAATCGGCTTTCCCCCGGACCCCCCTGTAGTGCGAAAATGGTCAGCACTATGAGCAAGGGAATGTACGTACCGAAGGAGTCCCAGCCCAAACAGGGCGGGGGGGCCGCGAAGGCCAAGGACGGCAAGCGCAAGATCGTCGCGCAGAACAAGAAGGCACGGCACGACTACGCGATCATCGACACCTACGAGGCCGGCCTCGTGCTCACCGGCACCGAGGTGAAGTCGCTGCGCCAGGGACGCGCCTCGCTGACCGACGGCTTCGTCCAGATCGACGGGAACGAGGCGTGGCTGCACAACGCCCACATTCCCGAGTACAGCCAGGGCACGTGGACCAATCACACGGTGCGCCGCAAGCGCAAGCTGCTGCTGCACCGCGAGGAGATCGACAAACTGGCCTCGAAGTCGGAGGAGACGGGCCACACGATCGTGCCCCTCGCCCTGTACTTCAAGGACGGCCGGGCCAAGGCGGAGATCGCGCTCGCCCGAGGCAAGAAGGAGTACGACAAGCGGCAGACCCTGCGCGAGAAGCAGGACCGCCGGGAGTCGGACCGCGCGATCGCGGCGGCCAAGCGGAAACAGCGGGGCGAGTAGCCACGGACGCGGTGACCGCGGGACGGTGGCCACGGGTAATACGGTGGCACCGACGTGCGTCGGTCACGTACGATGGGATCTGCATCCCACAGCGGGTGCGCCACCCTCTTCGGAGGGGCTTGAAAAAACAACATGGGGATGATCGGTTTCGACAGCGGCTGTCGAAGCAGGGGAAGCGTGTCGAGGAAGCGACAATGATCTCGTTAACCATATGTCGCAACCAATAATCGCCAATTCCAAGAGCGATTCCCAGTCCTTCGCCCTCGCTGCCTAATAAGCAGTGAGTGAAGGACCCTTAATGGGTGTCAGCCCGGGAGTGTTCCCGACCCGGATCCTGGCATAATCTAGGGAACTAAACCATTGAGCCCGGTCACGGGGTTCGATGGGAAATCAAACAGTGACTGGGCCCGTCGGCGACTTGTTCGCGTGATCACCGGGGCCGAGAAAATCGCAGCGAACTGCACACGGAGAAGCCCTGATTCTGCACCGGTGGACGCGGGTTCGATTCCCGCCATCTCCACGATCAGGAGGTCCCCCGGGACCTCCACATCCCATGTGGGCAAAGGCCCCGTCGCTTTCGAGCGGCGGGGCCTTCGTCATGACTGGTGCTCGGTGCTCGGTGCTCGGTGCTCGGGTGGCCGGGTGCCGTGGTCGGCCTGGTGCGGAGATCGTGGTCATTCGGCTGAAGTGCGTCGGTGGTTCCGTGCCGCACGCTCCTTCGCCCCGTCAGGAACTCATGCCCGAAATTCGGGACGGGCGATATCGGAGACCCGAAGGTGTTTCGCAACCGGTGCGCCTCCGAGAGCAGGACCCGGCGCGTGCCTTTGATGCGGCCGGCGACCCACACATGATCGGAGCAATCCCGCCATGACCCTCGAAGAACCGCGTGATCTGCTCGTGCGGGCCCGGGGCGAGCCGTCTCCGCTGTACGAGTCGGAGGTCCCCGGGGCTCACGAGGATCTGGCGGCCTTCACCCGTAACGTCCCCCTGGACGACGGCCGGCTGGACCTCTCGGCAGGGCTGGCGGACGCGCTGCGCTCATGGTCGCTGTCCCGTCCGCCGGAGGGCTTCACCTCTCGCCCGGAACTGCGCAAGCACGTACGGCAGGGGCTGGCGGCCACCCGACGACTGGCCGGGCGGCTCGGGCCGTTGTGGCCGGTGCGCTACTGGGACGAGCGCCACCGGACGGCGAAGTGGGTGTGCTGGAGCTGCGACCGCCTGCACGGGGAACGCGACAGCCACGGCACACCGGCGTACCCGGTCGACCTCACGGTCGAGGGCGAGTTCAGGTTCGCTCCGCTGCGCGCGGACGGATTCGGTGACTTCTTCCCCGACGATCCCGCCGCCGGGCTGGACCTGTCCGGGGAACTCGTCGCCGGCCTGTACGCGTGGGCGAGGAGCATCGACGCGACGGTGAACCTGGACCTGCGGGACCGGGAGGAGGGCAAGTACGACGGCGAGTGGGAGCGGCTGTTCCGCCTGGGGGAGGACTTGGCGGGACGAGTCGCCCACGAGCTCGGCCCCGACCGGACAGTGACCTACAGGGGCCTGGCACATGGTGGTCTGGCGGCGATGACGTCCGTCATCTGGCAAGGTGACCGGCAGTTGTAGGCGCGAGCCCGCGGTTCGGGTACGCCGCCCGCGGAGCTCGAAGTGGAGTGGGCGCGGGCACGGAAGGCTGGAGGGGACGACCGTGACGGGACGGCAGGAGCCGTACTACGTCGACTACGACGGGGACTTCGGACTCAGTGGGCTGACCGAGATGTTCGCCCTCTCACCCGCTCCGGGGGACACCGGCGCGGCACTCGGCCTCGTCACGGCGAAGCTCGACGCGTACGACCGCGAATGCCCCGTGGACAGCGTCGACCATCTCGGCGCGGACGAGCGGAGCATCCTCGGCTTCGACGTCAGCCACGACGAATGGGGATACGCCGACGATCTGCGCGAGGACGTGCGGGGGCTCGTCGACTCGCCGCTGCCGGACGAGGCGATCCAGGCCGTGTGGCGGGCGGCCGCCGGGGGCGGGTGGGATCCCGCGGCGCACGGCATGAGCGCCCGTGACTGGCTGCGGCGCGTCGACGGGATCTGCGCCGCGCGGCCGCCACGGAAGATCCCCGGACGGCCTCGGGCCCCCTCCCCACTGGACGCCCGGCTGCCGACGGCCGACGAGGTACGGGACGACGTCGTCGCGGAGATACGGTCCTGCCGCGAGCGGCCGGCGGGCCCCCTTCCCGCCCCCGGCACCCTGGCGGCCCTGGAAGAGGTGGCCGCCCGGGTTCCCGAACTCGCCTTCCGGCTCTTCCTGAGAGCCTTGAAGACCGGGTCCGTGAGGATCGACAAGGAGTGGTACGACCGGCTCCAGGCGCTCGGCGGCAGGTGCGGTCACCACTCCGTGCTCGTCGACTCCGGTCTCGACGTCGCGTGGCCGCCCATCGACACCGCCCGCCGCGACTCCACCTGGGACTTCGGGCTCTCCGGCCTCGCCGGGAGGGCACACCACGACTGGTACGGGAGCCGGAAGGAGATCCGGAGCGCGGCCGACGGCGACGATGTCGGGCAGACCCGGGGCTCCGCGGCGGCCGTCCTGCTGGAGGACACGGTCCGCCTGTCGCGGTCCTCGCTGTCCGACACCGCGATCTCCGTCCTGTGGGCCGGGGCCTCGGACTGGCCGACGAAAACCGGGGGCCGGGACTGGCTCCGGCTGATCGCGGACGTGTGCCGGGAGCGGCTGAGGGAGGCCGCCCCCGGGTACACACCCGTCGTGGCGCCCGCCCGCACCGCACTCACCGGCCCGGTGCTGCGCGAGGTCCGTGAGACGGCGGCCACGGTGATGGACAGGGCCGTCAGTCCCTACTGGGGTCCGGTTCCCGCTTCCGGCGTCATGGAGGCGCTGGAACACGTGGTCACCCGGATCGATCCCGATCTCGGGTTCCGGCTGTTCCTGTGCGTCCTGAGGACGTTGTCCGTGCCGCTCACACAGGAGCAGTACGACCGGTACCAGGCGATCGGTGAGCGCTTCGGGTACGGCGAATTCCACGTCTCCTACGTGGACTACCTGGTCGAGGCCGACTGACCCCGGATCGGCGCGGGACGAGCCGCGGTCCCTCGAGGGGCAGCGTGCGCGGTGCGGTGCTCGCGCGTTCCGTCAGCCGGGGTGGACACAGGACACGAGTCCGCCCCGGTCGGCGGCGGTGGTGAAGCCCTCCTCACCATCACTCGGACCCCGGACCGGGCTCCGGCCCCGGCCCCGGCTCCGGTTCGGGTGTCAGCTCCAGGGACAGGAACCCCGTCCCCGCCGTCGCGCGCACCTCGCGCCCGCCCGCCGCCAGCCCCCACGGCGCCGCCGGATCACTCGACGAGGCCCGCAGGGTGTTCCCCTCACGGACGACGGTGAACGTCACCCCGCCCACCGCCACCGTCACCCGGGCGCCGCGCTCCAGTCCGTACGCGTGCAGGGTGACCCCGTCGGCGTGGACGTAGTCGGGCCGGTCGTCCACCGCTCCCACCGGGATCACCGCGCCCGGCCGTACCAGCAGCGGCACGCTCAGGAAGCCGTGGTGTTCGCGCACCCAGCGCGGACCGGTCACCGTGCGCCCGGTGAGCAGGTGGGTCCAGGTGCCGTCCGGCACGTAGTAGGAGACGTCTCCCTCGTCGTTGAAGACGGGCGCGACCAGCAGGTCCGGGCCGAGCATGTACTGCCGTTCCAGATGCGCGCACGCCGGGTCGTCCGGGAACTCCAGCACCATCGCCCGCATCATCGGCACCCCCTCGGCGTGCGCGGCGCGGGCGGCCCCGTACAGATAGGGCATGAGACGGAGCTTCAGCCGGGTGAACAGCCGCAGCACGTCCACGGCCTCCTCGTCGAACAGCCACGGCACCCGGTAGGAGGAGGAGCCGTGCAGCCTGCTGTGGGAGGAGAGGAGACCGAAGGCGATCCACCGTTTGAAGAGGGCCGGTGCCGGCGTTCCCTCGAAGCCGCCGATGTCGTGGCTCCAGAAGCCGAACCCCGACATGCCGAGGCTCAGCCCGCCGCGCAGCGACTCGGCCATCGACGCGTACGTCGCCTCGCAGTCGCCGCCCCAGTGCACCGGGAACTGCTGGCTGCCGGCCGTCGCCGAGCGGGCGAAGACGACGGCCTCCGCTTCACCCCGGTGCTTGCGCAGCACCTCGAAGACGGTGCGGTTGTAGAGATAGGTGTAGTAGTTGTGCATGCGCTCCGGGTCGGCGCCGTCGGCGTACGCCACGTCGACCGGGACCCGCTCCCCGAAGTCGGTCTTGAAGCAGTCGACGCCCTGGTCGAGCAGTGCCTCCAGTTTGGCGGCGTACCAGTCGCGGGCGGCGGGGCTGGTGAAGTCGACCAGCGCCATGCCCGGCTGCCACAGGTCCCACTGCCACACACTGCCGTCGGGCCTCCTGAGCAGATGCCCCAGGGCCTTGCCCTCCGCGAAGAGCGGGGAGCGCTGCGCGATGTACGGGTTGATCCATACGCAGATGCGCAGGCCCTTGTCCTTCAGCCGGGTCAGCATGGCCGCCGGGTCGGGGAACACGCGCGGGTCCCACTCGAAGTCGCACCAGTTGAACTCACGCATCCAGAAGCAGTCGAAGTGGAACACGGAGAGGGGGAGTTCACGCTCCCGCATGCCGTCGATGAAGGAGGTGACGGTGGCCTCGTCGTAGGAGGTGGTGAAGGACGTCGACAGCCACAGGCCGAAGGACCAGGCGGGCGGGAGGGCCGGGCGGCCGGTGAGGCGCGTGTACGTGCGCAGGATGTCCTTGGGGCTCGGCCCGTGGATGACGTAGTACGTCAACTGCTGTGTCTCGGCGCTGAACTGGACCCTGGACACCGCCTCCGAGCCGACCTCGAAGGAGACCCGGCCCGGGTGGTCGACGAAGACGCCGTAGCCCGCGTCCGTCAGATAGAACGGCACGTTCTTGTAGGCCTGTTCGGTGGCGGTGCCGCCGTCGGCGTTCCACATGTCCACGACCTGGCCGTTCTTGACGAGCGGGCCGAAACGCTCGCCGAGGCCGTAGACCTGGGTGCCGACCCCGAGGTTCAACTGCTCGCGCAGGTAGTGGGCGCCGGCCGCGTCCCGCATGATGCCCATGCCCTTGGGGCCGCTGGTGGTGAGGACGCGGCCGCCGGCGAGGAAGTCGACGTGCCAGGGGGCGGTGCGGGAGACCCGCACGGACAGGGCGCCCGCGGTGAGCGTCGCGTGCTCGTCGTCGTGTTCCACGACGGGGGAGAACCCGCTCCGGTGGAGTTCGAAGCGGGGCCCGCGCGGTTCCTCGCCCTGGAAGTGCGTGAACGTGACGCCGATGACGTCCGGCATCGGCGCGTGCGCGCTGATCGTCACGACCGGTCCCTTCAGCAGGTCGCCGCGGTGGCGGATGGGCTGGGTCGGCGCGTGGATCTCCAGGGTTCCGCCGGACGCGGTCACGTCGAGGACCTCGACCGGGTGGGCCGCGGTGACGCCTTCGCGCAGCAGCCAGTAGCCGTCCGTGAACTTCACGCCCACACCCCTTACTTGACCGCGCCCACGGCGATGCCGCGGGTCAGCGTGCGCTGGAAGACGAGGAAGAAGACGATCGCGGGGAGCACGCCGAGGAGGGCCGCCGCGTTGGTCATGGTCGCGTCCATCAGGCGCTGGCCCTGGAGGACGCCGAGCGCCACCGACACCGTCTGGTTGTCGTTGGAGATCAGCATCACCAGCGGCAGCAGGAACTCGTTCCAGGTCCAGATGAAGAAGAAGACCAGGAGGACGCCGATGGTGGGGCGGCTGACGGGGACCACGATCCGCCACAGCACCTGCCACTTGTTCGCCCCGTCGATCCGGGCGGCCTCGATGATCTCGCGCGGGAACTGTCCGAGGACCGAGGACAGGAGATACGTGCCGAAGGCCGCCTGGACGACGGTGAACACGATGATCACGCTGAGCCGGGTGTCGTAGAGGCCCGCCTGCTTGCTCAGGTAGTAGACCGGGTAGACCAGCGCCTCCTGCGGCAGCATGTTCGCCAGCACGAAGAAGGCGAGGACCCAGGTGCGGCCCCTGACGCGGCCGATGCCGATCGCGTACGCGTTCAGGACGGACAGCACGGCGGCGCCGATCGCCACCGAGCCCGAGATCAGGACCGAGTTGACCAGCTTCTGGCCGTAGTCGACGCGCTGCCAGAAGTCCTTGAGGCCGTCCAGATACAGGCCGTGGGGCAGGCTGAGGGGCCCGTTCGACGAGTACTCGGCGGGGGACTTGACCGCGTTGACCGCGACGATGCCGAACGGCAGCACCATGAAGAGGGCCGCGAGGACCAGGGCGACGAGGACGGGATACCGGCGTACGGCGGTCATGCGCGGAGTCCTTCCTCGGCGTCCTCGGCACGGGTCTGGAGCTTCAGGCCGACCAGGGCGAGGACGAGGATGATCACGGTCAGCACGGTGGAGATCGCGGCGCCGTAGCCGACCTGGGTCTTCTCGAAGAAGGTGGTGAAGGAGAAGTAGGACGGCACGTCGGTCGCGCCGCCGGGACCGCCCTTGGTGAGGACGTACACCGCGCCGAACACCTTGAGCGCGGCGATCGTGCACCAGAGGAGGACGACGTAGATCTCCGGGCGGATCTGCGGCAGCGTGATGTGCCCGAAACGGCGCCACCAGCCCGCGCCGTCCAGCTCCGCCGCCTCGTACAGCTGCGGATCGACGCGTTGCAGCCCCGCCATGAAGACGACCAGCGGGAAGCCGATCTGGACCCACACCATCACGCCCATGACGCTGTAGAGCGCGAGGTCGGGGTCGCCGAGCCAGTCCCGCTGGAGCGAGCCGAGGCCCACCGCCTTCAGGAGCGCGTTCAGGGAGCCGTCGTCGGGGGCGAGGATCCAGCTCCAGACGATGCCGGCGACGGCGATGGGCAGGACCTGGGGGAGGTAGAAGCAGGCGCGCAGGACGGCGGCGATCCTCGTGCCGAAGTGCTTGCCGACGAAGTCGAAGAGGGCGGCGGCCAGCACGAGCCCGAGGACCGTCGGTACGGCGGCCATCGCGAGGACCATGAAGAGGCTGTGCCGGAAGGACGCCCAGAACTCGGAGTCGTCCAGCAGCTCGCGGTAGTTGGCGAGCCCCGACCACTTCGGTGAGCCGACGCCCTGCCAGTCGGTGAAGCTCACACCGGTGTTCATCAGGAACGGGACGACGATCACCGCGAGGAAGGCGAGGACGCCGGGGAGCAGGAAGAGGGCGTAGGAGGAGTGGGGGCGGCGCGGGCGGGCCGTACGGCTGTGCTGCCGCCGGACCGCCCGGCCGCCCCGTTCGACGGTGGCCGTCATGTCTTCGGAGCGCCCTTGTCGTACGCCGCCTGCAGCGCGCTCAGATAGGCGTCCGGTTTCTCGCTCCCCGTGATCAGCTTCTGGGTCTCGGAGACGAGGACGTCGTAGAAGCCGGCGACCGGCCAGTCCGGGTAGAAGGCCAGACCGTCCTTGCCGGAGAGCGTGTTGAAGTCGGCGATCAGGGTCTTGGCCTTCGGGTCGGTGATGGCGGCGGGGTCGGCGCCCACCGGGACCCCGCCCTTGTCGCCGAGCAGGTTCTGGATCTTCTTCGACATGGTGATGTCGATGAAGTCGTACGCGAGGGCCTTGTTCTCGGCGCCCTTGGGGACCACCCAGAGGTTGCCGCCGGAGCCGAGGGTGAGATCGCTGCCGGGCCAGAGGAAGGTGCCCCAGTCGAACTTGTTCTCCGTCTGGAAGCGCCCGTACCACCAGCTGCCGCTGAACAGGATCGGGCTCTTGCCCTGGATGAAGGAGACGCCCGCGTCCTCGGCCTTGAGCGAGGTGGACTTCTTGCCGATGTAGCCCTTCTTCACCCAGTCGGCGAAGGTGGTGGCCGCGTACGTCCAGGCGGCGTCGTGGAAGTCCGTCCTGCCCTTGTAGAGCTCGTACTTGTCGACCCAGGAGCGGTCGGCCTTGGAGAGGGCGAGCTGGTACAGGTACTGCTGGGCCACGTACTCGGCGCCCGCGTTGGCCAGCGGGGTGATGCCCTTCGACACGAACGTGTCCATGGCGGCGGTGAGCTGGTCGAGGCTGGTGGGCTCCGCGATGCCGTACTTCTTGAAGAGGTCCTTGTTGTAGAACACCATCGTGTACTCGGCGTAGTTGGGCACGCCGTACCACTTGCCGGAGCCCATGACGCCGTTCGCGTCGTACTGGCTGGTGGTGCGCACCCCCGCGCTGATCTTCTTGTCCCAGCCACGCTTGGTCGCCTCGGCCGTCAGATCGGTGAGGAGTCCCTGCTTGGAGAGCAGTCCGGCCGTCGCGTTGCCCTTGTTGTACTCCATGAGGTCGGGCGCGTCGTTCGAGTTCAGGACCATCGGCGCGGTCTTCTGGATCTGTTCGAAGCCCTTCTCCTCGAACTTCACCTTCACGCCCGGGTGGGTCCTCTCGAACTCCTTGATGGCCTCGTTCCAGGCCACGCCCATCGCGCTGTCCGGCCCTTCGTAGTGCCACAGTCGCAGCGTCCTGCCGTCCGGCGAACCGCTGTCCGAGCTGCCGCAGGAGGCCAGCAGCAGGGCGCCCGTCAGGGTCGCCGCCGCCGTCGCCACCACACGCCTTCGTGTCGTCGACATCCATTGCCTCCGGGGAGTCGGATGGGATCGGAGCCGTCACGCGACGGCCGGCGAACCACTTCGACACATCGCGTCGAAGCGCTTCGACGGGGGAAGGTATGTGGGGGCTCCGGGCGCGTCAATGGGGTGCGTCGGAATTGGCGCACGGGTTCGACCCGCCGGACGGCGCACTCCCGCGAAAAGACGGCGAACTCCCTCGAAAACGCCCTGATATCAGGGTCGAGAGCGTGAACGCGGTCGCCGCCGCCGCGACCGGTACGGCATACCCGGCCGTCGAGGAGAAGCGCTCCACCACCCACCCGCCTGTCGCCGAGCCGCAGGCGATCCCGCCGAGCAGACCGGTCACCGCGAGCGTCATGCCCTCGTTCAGGCGGCCCTCGGGCGTGCGCCGCTGGACGAGCGCCATACCGGTGATCATGGTGGGCGCGGTGGCGGTCCCGGCGAGGAGCAGCGCGGCCGCCAGCACCGGGAGCGAACCGGTGAGCGAGGCCGCGAGCAGCGGCAGGGACATCGTGACCGTCATGGCGGCGAGGCCGACGCGGTGGCGCCGTTCGGCGGGGCCGGCCGGCTTCAGGGCCCCGTACAGCAGCCCCGCCGCGCACGAGCCGGCGGCTTGCAGGGCGAGCACCGCGCCCGCGGCCGACCGGTGTCCCTGCGCGTCCGCGAACGCGATCGTGACGACCTCCATCGAACCGAACACCGCTCCGGTGGCGAGGAAGCCGAGCAGGAGCGGAGGCATTCCGGGGGCGAGGACGGGGGACTTGGACCGCGGGTGCCGCCGGGGCGGCGGTTCCGTGGAGCGCTGGGCGGCGAAGACCAGGACGCCGGTCATCATCAGGACGCCGGCCACCAGCGTGCCCGCCTCCGGGAAGAGCGTGGTGCACAGGAACGCCGCGCACACCGGGCCCAGCATGAAACACAGCTCGTCCGCGGCCTGTTCGAAGGAGTTCGCGGTGTGCGCGGCGTCGGGGTCGGCGCGGAAGAGGTGGGCCCAGCGGGCGCGCGACATGCCGCCCGTGTTGGGCGTGGTGGCGGTGGCGGCGTACGCGGCGAACAGGGTCCAGTCGGGCGCCCCGAGGCGCACGCACAGCAGCAGCGCCAGACTTCCCAGCAGGGCGAAGGCGGTGGCGGGCACGGCGATCCGGGCCTGGCCGTGGCGGTCGACGAGGCGCGCGGTCCAGGGGGCGACCAGCGCGGTCGCCGCGAGGCCCGTCGCCGTCACGGCACCGGCGAGCGCGTAGGAGCCGCGCGACCCGGCGATCATGATGACCGCGCTGACGCTGAACATGCCCATGGGGAGCCGTGCGAGCAGGTTCCCGAGAGTGAAGGCACGGGCGCCGGGGACGGCGAAGAGACGGTGGTACGGGGTGCGGGGGGCGTGGAGGGTGCGGGTGGTGCGAGCGGTCTTCGGAGGGTGCGGGCCGAGGGCGGGGCCGGCGGGTGCCGGGCTCTCGCCGGTGACGGTGCGCGGTCTCGTACGGGCCTGCTCGGAGGGCTGTGGCGGCATGGGCCCACCGTCGCCGGGGGTGGGGCGAACGGTCCAACACCTGTTCGGCGGCGATTGACGCATCCGCGTTGTAAATTCGCGCGATGCCTGGTCAACAGCCCCCTGACACGTCCCGCACCGCCCCTCCCGACCCCCGTCTCCTGCGCGCCTTCCTCGCCGTCGCCGAGGAGTCGCACTTCACGCGGGCCGCCGCCCGGCTGTACGTCGCCCAGCAGGCCCTGAGCCGGGACGTCCGGCGGCTGGAGCGGGAACTGGGGACGGAACTGTTCGTGCGGACGACCCGCCGGGTGACGCTGACGGCCGACGGCGAGCGCCTGCTGCCGTACGCGCGGCGGGTGCTGGAGGCGAACGAGGCCCTGCTGTCCGCGTTCGCCGGGACCGGCCCGGACCGGCCGTTGCTGGTCGACGTCAACTCCCCGGGACTCACCTGCGGCCGCGTCCTCGACCGGGCCCGCGCGCTCGCCCCGGAGTGCGAGTTGATGGCCCGCTTCGAGAGCGGGCTCACCGGCGCGGCCGAGGAGATCCTCGCGGGGCGCCTGGACGCGTCGTTCGGACGGTTCGCGGGCCTCGCTCCCGCGGTCCGGGCCAGGCTCGCACAGCAGCCCGTGCGGTACGAGCCGATGGCCGTCGTCCTGCCCGCGGATCATCCGCTCGCCGCCCTGGACGCGGTGCCGCTGGACGCGCTGGCGGGCGAGACCGTGTACGCCGGCGCGGGGAATCCCCGGACGCTGGAGTGGACCGACTTGGCGCGTCACCTCTTCGAGGGACGTGGGATCGTGCTCGCGCCGCCCGCGCCGGTGGCCCTCGGAGTGGAGGAGTTCCGCCGGATCATGGCGAAGAAGCGGAACCCGGTGCTGGCCGTCGTGGACTTTCCGACGATGTCCGAAACCGTACGCAGGCCTCTGGTCGACCCAGTCCCCCTGTCACCCGTGTCCTTGGTGTGGCGGAAGGGGCTGGAGCATCCCGGCATCGATGCTCTGCGGCGGGCGGCGGTCGAACTCGCGGCCGAGGAAGGGTGGTTGCGACGCCCCGTGGACGGTTGGATTCCGGCCAGCGACGCGGCCGTCATGACGAGGCAGGTTTGACACATAACCACACCGATCCCTCGCGTGCGCTACATTCATCTTCCGGGTTCATTGTGGTAAAGGGGGCGCTCGGGGCGGGTGGGGGCCCGTTCCCGACGGCGTTTGGTAGCGCCCGGTGTCGCGCGCGCACCCGAAATCCGTCCCTGGGGGGATGTACGTGCACGTGGACAAGTGGCCAGAAGAGGCCCAACCTGATCACCGAAACGGTCATCGAGGGGAGGGGATCGGTCCCGATCCGTCAGAACCGCGACAAGCGGGCGACGCGACGGCGGACGGTCCCGAAGAATCCTTCGTCTGGCCCGAGGCGGCCCAGGCGACGTCGACCTGGCCGCAGGCCGGAATCGACTCCGAGGCCGCGCCCGACGCGGAAGCGGAATCCGGGACGGAGATCGAACAGGGTGCCGAAACGGCTCGTGTAGCTGCGGTGGAGCCGGGTGCTCCGACGCCGTCCCGAACGGGGACGGAACCCCGGACCGGGGTGGACCGCCGAACAGACGGGGACCGGGGATCCGGCGCCGACCGGGGATCCGGCGCGGACCGCGGATTACGCGCACATCGCCCGAGTTGGGCGGACCGTGCGGTGCCCGAGGACCGTGCGGCGTCCGAAGACCCCGAGACTCCCGCGGAGCGTCAGGCGTCCGTGGCTCGTGAAGGGGCCCCGGAGCGTGCGGCGTTCGCGGAACGCCGGATGCGGGCGATCCGCGTGACGCCCATGGACAGCCCGGTGTCGGCGACCCGTGTGATGCCGGCGGACACCCCGGTGACGGGGGACCAGCCGGGGGCCCGCCCGCCCGCGGCGGCGGCGGCCCGGCCCGGACCCGGGGCGAGCCCCGGGGGTGCGGGGCCGCGGGAGAGAGGGGGGCG
>NZ_JBHWEL010000108.1:0-3604 GCF_042734135.1 Streptomyces sp. NPDC059668
ACGGCCCGCTGGTCGGGGAATGGTTCGTGGCAGGCAACGTCCGGCTCGACCTCGCGTCACTCAACAAGGTCGAGACGCTCCTCTGGGATATATGGGGGGCCGGGGCCAGCAGCGACGGGGAGATGACGGACGCCATCCGCAAGCTGTACGACGGAGCCGCGGAGATGACAGCCGGAGAGGTGCCCTTCAGCGCGGCGCGGCAGCTCTTCGTGGAGAACGACGGGCTGCGGATGCCGGGGGCAGTAACCTCCCTCGCCCCGTTCAACGGCCCAAGTGAGGTCACCCTCCGCCACTGACCTTGGTGTGCCCTTTGCCTCTGGTCTCGAACAGCACGTCGCACAGAGTCACTCACCTGGAGATTCGCCGGACAGGCGGACGGCCCTCGCATGAGCATGCGTTCCGTCACAGAGGTCGTCGTGGCCGGGTTGGTGGCCTTGCCGCGCCACTCCTCGAAGTACTCGCCAGGGACTTCAGGTTGCGGCCGATACCCGGAAGGCCGTGGTCCGCCGCGGCGGCGGCAGCGCCTTACCCACGCACCCCGCCCGGCACCGAGGGCGCCTCCTGGTTCCAGGGGGCGCCCTCGGTCCTTCGCCGTTGATCACGCGGCCGGCGGTGCTCCCACCGTCTCCCGCAACCACGCGTTGTCGCGCAGCTCCGGATGGGCGGTGGTGATCAGCCGGAACGCTTCGGCCTTCGCCCGGCCGGTGAGCTGTCGCAGCTCGGCCCAGGTCAGCTCCACCACACCCGGCGCGTAGTTCGTCGAGAGGACGACGGTCTCCGGTCCACGGCTGAGGGAGAACACGTGACGGGTCACGCTTGTCTCCACCGCGATGCCGCTCCGGATCTCCAGCTCTCTTCTCGCGTACTCCAGCATCAGTGCGAAGTCGACCACGGGCAGTCCCGGCGTGCGCAGGCTGAGGTCCACTCCGTGGATGACGAGCCGCACGTCTGCCCGGAAGTAGCTCATGGAGAAGTCCGCGCCGGTCAGCTCCGGGTGCTCCGGCCGGTCCGGGTTCTCCGGTCGCCGGTCCGGGGACCAGAAATCGTCCTCGGCGCGGGGCTCGAAGTAGAAGGTGATCATCTTTTCTTTCTGCCCCTACCAGACGTTCTCGGGCTGTGCGCTCTTGAGATTGCCGAACTCGTCGACGAAGAGACGGATACCGTTCTGACCGTTCGCGCCGGTCGTGATCTCATCGAATGCGTCATCGATGAAGCTGCCTCCGCGAGGGTCGTTCTTGGGTCTCGCCGCCTCGTGTCCGTACTGCGCGGTCCGCTCGATGAGTTGTTTGAGCTTGTCGCCGTCGATCCCCTGGGCGCACACGTTCTGCATGACGCCGTCCTCGTGGTACTTACCGCCCCACAGGTCTCGAATTCTCTTTACGTTCCCCTTGCCGCGCCCCGCGGCCCCCCAGGAATGCCTGAGGGCGCCTCCTGCGTGAACAGGGGGCGCCCTCAGGGTGTTGCGGCTCCCGGAAAGGTCGTGGGCGGGTCCGAGGATCCGCGGGCCGGGGCCGGTCAGCTGGTGTACTGGTGCAGCCCGGGTATGGTCAGCGTCCCGCCGAACTGCCCGGCCTGCACGACCTTCACCTTGGTGAAGTAGATCAGCGGGATGTTCAGGGGCGGCGGGTTGTCCGGGTCGAACGTGATCGGTATCAGACCGAGCAGGTTCCCGGAGATGCTCTCCGTGTACATGACCGTCTTGCCGTCGCGGATGGTGGACGTCGTCCCCTTGCCCGCCTGTACGTGGTACGTCTTGCCGGCCTGCGCGTCATTGACCGTCTGGTGCAGGTCGCCGATGTCCGTGCCGTCGGAGATCACGTACTTCAGGACCTTCTTGATCTTGCCACTGGCGGTCTTCACCTTCACCACGCCCTGGTAGTCGGCACCCTTGAGCAGCAGCGAGCTGGCGTTCAGGTACCACGGGTCGTCGGGCAGCAGTACGGAGTTGTCGACACCGCCCTCGGCGTCCGTGGCGACCGGGCAGTCCGACGGGTCCGTGGTGGCACTCGCGGACGGGCTCGGGGACGAGGTGGCCGCGTCGGTGGCGTCCTTGACCGCCTTCGTGGTGTCCTCGGCCGCCTTGGTCGCCGTGTCGGTCGTGTCCTTCACGGCCTTCTTGACCGTGTCGGTGACCTTGTCGCCGGTGTCCTTGACGGTGCCGGACGCGCCCTTGTCCTTGGTACCCCCGGCGCTCG
Organism: Streptomyces sp. NPDC059668; assembly: GCF_042734135.1. NCBI lineage: Bacteria > Bacillati > Actinomycetota > Actinomycetes > Kitasatosporales > Streptomycetaceae > Streptomyces > Streptomyces sp. NPDC059668. The sequence goes on from NZ_JBHWEL010000108.1 coordinate 2,196, forward strand.
CCGAGGCGGACGCGGAGGGGGTGGCGGACGGCGTGGGCGTGGAGCTCGCGGTGGAACCGCCGCCGCCGGTGAGGACGCCGGTGATGGCGTCGCCGACGGCGCCGAGCAGTCCGCCGCCGCCCGTGGAGGCCGACGGGGCCGCCGCGGGCTTCTCGTCACCACCGGTGCCGGTGCCGCTCTGGGCCGACTTGCTCGCGGACGGCGTCGGGTCGGACCCGGCCTTGTCGTCGGAACCTGAATCCGGCGAAGAGGTCTTGTCCGGGGACGCGCTGGCCGAGGGGGTCGGTTCCGTCTTACCGGGTGAAGCGGTCGAACTCGCCGAGGAGGAGGCGGAGGGCGTCGGTGTGGCCGAGGCGTCCTTGCCGTCCTTGGAAGCGGTCATGGCGTCGACGCACTTCTGGTATTCGTCCACCGTCAGGCTCTTGGACGACGAGTGGTCGTCCGCCTGTGCGAGCGTGGGGGTGAAGCCCATGCCCATGAGGACGGCCGTCGGCATCGCCGCGATGGCCACGGCTTTGCCCGCGGGAACGTGGAATCTGGTGAACAGGGGCTTCCTGGGGGCCGCGTGGCGCGGTCCGGTTCTCACCCGGGACTCGTCGGCGTCCGTCCCGCGGGTCGCCTCGTCAGCCGGCACTGTGCCTCCCGTTCGCCCCGTAGGCGGAGCTCATTCCTGACAGGTCCCTCGGCTCGCCACCCGTCTCGCCGGCGTCCGCGGGACCCGCGCTGTCCACGCCGTCCGGGGTACCGGTGGGTTCCGGGGCCGGCGGAGTGTCCGGGGTGTCGGAGGCGCTCGGGGCGCCACCCTGGCTCTTGTACGTCGAACTGCGCTTTTCCTCACCGGAGTCGCCCGGGGCCCAGGAGACCGCCATCGCTCCGCCCACCATCGCGAGCAGGAAGCCGACGAGGAAGCCGCCGAGGTTGGCCACCGGAATGGACACCAGCCCCAGCAGGATCGCCGCGACTCCGGCGAAGGTCCGTACGTGCTTCTGGAACCAGAGGCTGAAGCCCAGCACGAAGAGCAGCACGCCGATGATCAGGGAACCGGCGCCGCCGGGGGTGCCCATGGCCATCGTCAGATGGCCGATCTGGAGGTGTGCGTACGGGAAGTACACGATGGGGATACCCGCGAGCAGGACGTACAGGCCCGCCCAGAACGGGCGTTCGCCCCTCCAGGACCGGAAGTTCCGCCGGAAGACTTGGAGATAGTGCTCGCTCTGCCCGGGTGACTCGGCGCTCATGGAAAACGGCTCCCTGGAACTGCTTACTGTGAGAAGTTCACATACTGCGGAAAGAGGTGGGGGGGGGGGGGGGGCGGGCGGGGCCCCCCCCCCCCCCCCCCCCGAGTGGTTGAAGCAAAAGTTGTGCCCGGGGCCCCCCCAAAAAAAAGCCCAGAGGAGGTTATATGGAGC
>NZ_JBHWEL010000108.1:3614-25058 GCF_042734135.1 Streptomyces sp. NPDC059668
GCCCCGCGGGCACCCCCCCACACTCCACCCCCCACCCCCCCACACTCTTCTCTTTACCCCTCACAACCACGCCCTAGCCGGGGGGGGGGGGGGGCGCCGCGCCCGCCCCCCCCCCCCGCCCCCTGAGTGCCTAGTAGCACTCCTTGGTGCCCGTGGACACCGACATCTTCAGGCCACTGAGCTTGAACGTGCCGGCGGTGGTCGCCCACGCCGTCTGCTTCACGTCCGTGAGCTCCGCGGACTCCGCCTGCTGGGCGAAGCCGTAGGGGTTGGCCTGCTCGCCGCCACCCTTCATGCCCGGGCCCTTGCCGCCCTTGTCGGCACCCGTGTCACCGGCGGCCACACCAATGTCAATGCCGTGGAACGTGGCATTGGCCTGGAGGTCCTCGACGTCGATGTACAGGTTCTCGGCCTGCACCGCGTCGTGACCCGCCCCGCCCGCCCTGAGGATCAGGCTGACCGACCCGAGCAACGGGATGTTCGGGGTGACCACGGACTGACACATGTTCGTGATCGACGCGGACTTGAACGCCGACACCGCGACGGGGTGACCCGTCTTCTTGCCATCGAGGGTGTAACCCGCGTCAATGGCTCCGTACTGCGAGAAACCCTTGCCGTTGAGCGAATCCGCCGAGACCTTGAACGACTGGCCGGAGACGCTGAACGACGCGGCGAGAGCGCCCTGCGCGAGGGCCACACCTATCGCTGCCGTGGCGGCCACGCTGGGCACCATCACGACGGCGAACCGCTTCCATCTGGTCCCGCCACGCACCTGGGACTGCATATTTCCTCCTTCTCGGACGTACATCTCCTGGCCCTGACTGCCACTTGTCGGCGGCTCAGCCGGGCAGGGATGGGAGAAGTGCTACGTCCTCGGGAAGGAGAGCGCCCGTACTCACCGGGCGCGAACCGCGCCCGATCTCACCGGCGATCACCCCCGAGCGACAACCACTGGTCGCGCCTGACACACATCACGCACAACCTGCTGGACAGGCTCCGCCTACCGGCGAAGACCCCCCTGCCCAAGAGGCGGCGCCACTGCCGCCGCCCCTACCCGGTGGGGACCCACGAAACCCCTTGACCCGATTGGTTGTCGGAGTGGGGAATGGACCGAGCGTCGCCGATCGTGGTGCATTCTGGCCGCCCGCACAAGGGGGTTCGTTACTCGCTAGTAACGGCCGGATAACCGAACAACGACCCGGCGGTATCGCTCGGCGACTCAGGGTGGCGCCGGGGCGGATGACAAAAAGGTTGATCCACGGACGGAATCCGACAGATCAACGCCTCCGGCTTACTCCCAGTAACAGCGGCCGCGTTTACCAAGTTTTGGTAAAACGCGGCCGCTTGTGGCCCTCCTGGCGAATCTTTCACCTGGGCGTCACAAGGCCCGGCGTTTAGGAACAGGTCAGAACAGGGCCCTGGCCAGCGCCCGGCGCGCCGCGATCACACGCGGGTCGTCGGCACCCACCACCTCGAAGAGTTCGAGCAACCGCACCCGTACGGCGTCACGGTCGTCGCCCGCCGTGCGCTGCACCGTGTCGATGAGCCGCCCGAACGCGTCCTCGACATGGCCCCCCACCAGGTCCAGGTCGGCGGCGGCGATCTGCGCCCGCACGTCCTTGGGGTTCTCCGCGGCGTCCTGGCGGACCTTGCCCGGATCGGCTCCCTGCACGCGCTGGAGCAACTCGGCCTGGGCGAGACCCAGCTTGGCCTCCGTGTTGCCCGGGTCGTCGCTCAGCACGTTCTGGTACGCCTGCACGGCACCACCGAAGTCACCCGCGTCCAGGGCCTGTACGGCCGCTTCGAGGAGCGCGTCGTAGGGTCCGGCCGGCATCTCGTCCTCGACCGGGGCGGCGCCGGGCTCCGCGTCCTGGTCGACGACCAGACCGGTGAGTCCGAAACGCTCCTCGGCGACCTGCACGAGCTGGTCCAGGGTTCCCCGGATCTGCGCCTCGGCGGCGGCTCCCTGGAAGAGCGGCAGCGCCTGTCCCGCGACCACGGCGAAGACCGCCGGGATCCCCTGGATCCCGAACTGCTGCATCAGCATCTGATTGGCGTCGACGTCGATCTTGGCGAGGACGAACCGGCCGCCGTACTCGACGGCCAGCCGCTCGAGCACCGGGCTCAACTGCTTGCAGGGCTCGCACCACTCGGCCCAGAAGTCGATGACGACCGGGACCTCGGTGGACCGCTGAAGGACATCGCGCTCGAATCCGGCCTCGTCGACATCGATGACGAGACTGGCGGGAGACACGGCCCCGCCTCCGCCGCCCTGCCTGGCCGCTTCGGCGCGCGCCTGCTCCGCCTTCGCCTTGGCCTCCTGGGCCGCCTTCACCGCGGCGAGGTCGACGACTCCGCTCATGGACATGTTCCGTGGCTGCATGAGTACATCCTCCCCCTTCCTCGCGCACGTGTGAAAAACGCTGTGAAAGCCGGGCCCGCAACGTCCTGGTCCGCGGTGCCCGGCGTCCTGTGTGTGCTGCTCGCGCCGGGTCCCCACCCGGCACCTGTGGTTGCCGCTCGCGCACGGGTCAGGGTGTACGAGCGTCGCCCGCAGCTTTCGCTACGGGTCGTAGCGTAACTGTACGGGGACGCCTCCGCCCGCGTTCCCCCGGTGATCTCCCTCACGACTTCACAGAACGGCCGGATTTGCCCGCCCACAACGGCGGATATGGTCCTGACATGCAGAGTCGCTCTTCCGTCCCGCGTACGGGGCGCCCGCGCAGCGCTGCCGCGGACGCCGCGATCCTGGAGGCGACGCGGGCGGCGCTGGTCGAACTGGGCTGGTCCAAGCTGACGTTGGGGGATGTGGCGACCCGGGCCGGGGTCGCCAAGACGACCCTCTACCGGCGCTGGGCCGGCAAGAACGAGCTGGTGGTCGACGCGGTCGCCGTGCTCTTCGACGAACTGGAGCTGCCCGACCGCGGCAGCCTGGCGGCGGACATCGAGGGTGTGGTGCTGCAGTTCGCGGCGATCCTCGACCGGCCCGAGACGAAGACCGCGCTGATGGCGGTGGTCGCGGAGTCCACCCGTGACGAGCCCCTGCGGGAGCGGATCCGCACGTCCATCGTCGACCGGCAGAAGCGGCTCGTGGTGGAGGGGCGGGCGCGGGCCACCGCGCGGGGGGAGCTGCCGCCGGAGTCCGATCCCGAGGCGTCGGCGCGTACCGCGGATCTCATCTTCGACGTGGTCGCGGGGGCGGTGGTGCATCGCACGCTCGTCAGTGCGGAGGTGGCGGACGAGGAGTGGGTGCGGGCGTTCACCCGTGTCCTCCTGCTGGGGCTGGCGGGCGCCACCGAGGCCCCCTGACCGGACGTTCTCTCGCCCCCGCCGCCCCTACCCGTCCCATCCTGTCCCTGGGGCTCCGCCCCGGACCCCGCCAAGGGGCTGCGCCCCCTGGACCCCCGCATCGCCCGAAGGGCTCGTCCTCAAACGCCGGACGGGCTGAAATGCCCGCCCTCGGCGTCAGCCTTTCAGCACTCTGTCAGCGCAGGCCCGCATCTCCAGCCCGTCCGGCGATTGAGGACAAGGCCCTCAAGGCCGATAAGGGGGTCCGGGGGCGGAGCCCCCGGACAGGTGAGGGCACGAGGAAACCCGGGGTTCAGAAGCCCGCCGGCTCCGTGTACACCCCCCACTCGTCCCGGAGGACATCGCAGATCTCGCCCAACGTCGCCTCCGCCCGCACCGCCTCCAGCATCGGCACGATCATGTTGGACCCGTCCCGCGCGGCGGCGAGCATCGCCTCCAGCGACTCCCGTACGCGCGCGTCGTCCCGCGCGCCCCGCCGCGTCCCCAGCTCCCGTACCTGCTCGCGCTCGACCTCGTGGCTGACCCGCAGGATCTCCAGGTCGCCGGTGACCGACCCGTGGTGGACGTTCACCCCGACCACCCGCTTGTCGCCCTTCTCCAGTGCCCGCTGGTACTGGAACGCGGACTCGGCGATCTCCCCGGTGAACCAGCCGTCCTCGATCCCCCGCAGAATGCCGGAGGTGATCGGCCCGATCGGGTGCTGCCCGTCGGGATGGGCCCGCAGACCGCGCTCCCTGATCTGCTCGAAGATCTTCTCCGCGTCGGCCTCGATCCGGTCGGTGAGCTGCTCGACGTACCAGGAACCGCCCAGCGGGTCGGCCACGTTGGCGACGCCGGTCTCCTCCATCAGCACCTGCTGGGTGCGCAGGGCGATCTCGGCGGCCTGCTCGGAGGGCAGCGCCAGCGTCTCGTCCAGGGCGTTGGTGTGGAGCGAGTTCGTGCCGCCCAGCACCGCGGCGAGCGCCTCCACCGCCGTACGGACGACGTTGTTGTACGGCTGCTGGGCCGTCAGGGAGACACCGGCCGTCTGTGTGTGGAAGCGCAGCCACTGGGCCTTGTCGGACTTCGCGCCGTACACGTCCCGCATCCACCGCGCCCAGATCCGCCGGGCCGCGCGGAACTTGGCGATCTCCTCGAAGAAGTCGAGATGCGCGTCGAAGAAGAAGGAGAGGCCGGAGGCGAAGACATCCACGTCCAGGCCGCGCGAGAGGCCCAGTTCGACGTATCCGAAGCCGTCCGCCAGGGTGTACGCCAGCTCCTGCGCGGCCGTGGAGCCCGCCTCACGGATGTGGTACCCGGAGACGGACAGCGGCTTGTAGGCGGGGATCTTCGCGGCGCAGTGCTCCATCAGGTCACCGATGAGGCGCAGGTGCGGCTCGGGCTCGAAGAGCCACTCCTTCTGGGCGATGTACTCCTTGAAGATGTCGGTCTGGAGCGTGCCGTTCAGCACGGCGGGGTCCACGCCCTGGCGCTCGGCGGCGACCAGGTACATGCAGAAGACGGGCACGGCCGGTCCGCTGATGGTCATCGACGTGGTGACGTCACCGAGCGGGATGTCCTTGAACAGGACCTCCATGTCGGCCGCGGAGTCGATCGCGACCCCGCAGTGCCCGACCTCGCCGAGCGCGCGGGGGTCGTCGGAGTCGCGCCCCATGAGGGTCGGCATGTCGAAGGCGACCGAGAGCCCGCCGCCGCCCGCGGCGAGGATCATCTTGTACCGCTCGTTGGTCTGCTCGGCGTTCCCGAATCCGGCGAACTGCCGGATCGTCCACGTACGCCCTCGGTAGCCGGTCGGGTGGAGTCCGCGGGTGAAGGGGTACTCGCCGGGCCATCCGATCCGCTCGAAGCCGTCGTACGTGTCCCCGGGCCGGGGCCCGTACACCGGCTCCACGGGGTCACCGGAGAGCGTGGTGAAGTCCGCGTCGCGCTTGCGCGATGCGTCGTACCGGGCCTGCCAGCGACGGCGGCCCTCTTCGATGGCGTCAGCGTCCATACCGACAAATTTACTTGGACGTCCTAGTAAATGTCGATGGGAAACCGCCACGGACCACACCGACGGCGGTATGGAGGGTCCGGTGGCGGCACGGGTTCCGCGGTGTCACGGCTGGTGGGACGGGCCTGGTCAGGCCTTGGCGACCACGGGGGAGTCGTCTGTGATCCTCGACTCCAGCTCGCGGCTGACCTTGCGCTCCACGAAGAACGCCGCCGTCGGGATCGTCCCGGCCAGCAGCACCCACAGCTGCTTGCCGACCGGCCACTTCGCCTTGGCGCCCAGGTCGAAGGCGAACACGAGGTAGACGACGTACAGCCAGCCGTGCGCGATGGCGACGACGCGGGTGAAGTCCACCGCGCCGTTCATGTCGAGCACGTACTTGGCGATCACACCGAGGGTCAGCAGGACCAGCAGCACACCGGTGACGTAGGCCATCACGCGGTAGCGGGTCAGCACGCTCTTCTTCATGCCCACGAGCGTAACGGCCCCTTTTGCGCGATCTTCGCGCGCCCCCGCTTCGTCTACTCGTCGTCGAAGTCGTGCGCCGAGACCCGCAGCGGCCGCAGCATCGCGAAGATCTCCCCGCACTCCTCGGAGTCGTACACCCCGAGCCCGAAGTCCATCTCCATCAGGTCCCGGGTCGCCGCGTCGCAGACCTCGCGGCCCTTGTCGGTGATGGAGGCGAGCGTGCCGCGCCCGTCGTTGGGGTTGGGACGCTTGTCGACGAGCCCGGACCGCACCAGGCGGTCCACGGTGTTCGTGACGGAGGTGGGGTGCACCATCAGCCGCTCGCCGATCTTGGACATCGGCAGCTCGCCGGCCTTGGAGAAGGTGAGCAGCACCAGCGCCTCGTAGCGCGCGAAGGTCAGTCCGTACGGCTTGACGACCGCGTCGACCTCCGCGAGGAGGATCTGGTGGGCGCGCATGATCGAGGTGATCGCGGCCATGGACGGCACGGCTCCCCAGCGCTGTTGCCACAGTTCGTCGGCGCGGGCGATGGGATCGAAGGCAAGGCTGAGCGGCTTCGGCACGGCATCAGACCTTACCCGCCGGTCATATCGTGGTCTGCCCCGTCTCGCCTTTCGGTCGCGCATACGTTCCCGTGGGCCCCGGGAGGCGGCGGCGACCGCTCGCGCCGCTGGACGCACGGAACCCCGGTCCACTGGACCGGGGTTCCGGGGTGCCTGCGGTGTGCGGGCCGGGAGGCTAGGCGGACAGGTGCCGCTCCACCGTCTCCACCTTGGAGTTCAGGCCGTCCGTGACCCCGGGGTGGATGTCCGCCTTGAGGACGACGGAGACGCGCGGCGCCCGGGCCTCGACGGCGGCGACGGCACGCTTGACCACGTCCATCACCTCGTCCCACTCCCCCTCGACGGAGGTGAACATGGCGTCGGTGCGGTTCGGCAGCCCCGACGCGCGGACGACCCGGACGGCGTCGGCGACGTACTCCCCGACGTCCTCGCCGACACCGAGCGGCGTCACGGAGAAGGCGACGATCACGACGACCCCACGACTCCCTCGCGGCGGGCGCGGGAAGCGATGACCGCGTCCTCGGTCTCGCGCCGCAGCTTGCGCTCGGCGAAGAACCCGCCGGTGGGCAGCACGGAGAGGACGAAATAGAGGATTCCGGTCCCGGCGCTCCACCGGGCGCGGTTCCAGGCGTCCGCCCAGAAGATCACGTAGAGGATGAAGAGCACACCGTGGATCGCGCCCATGACGGGCACCGCGTTGAAGTCCGTGGTCCGCTTCAGCACCGAGCAGACGAGCAGCAGCAGGAAGGAGACGGCCTCGGGGGCCGAGACCAGGCGGAGGCGGCGGAGGGCGGTGGCGGTCTTTATGTCCACGGGTCACCTTCGGTGGGGTCGGGGGAGAGTCGTCGGTCGTCGGGGCTCCGAGCTTTGTGAACGCAAGCACAAGGCCCCGGCCATTGTGGCACCCGGAACGCGGCGTCCCGGCCCGGGGGTGGTGCACGGCGCGCCCCGGGCGGCCTCGGCGTCCCGCCCGGCACGCCACCTCCGGGTCCCCCCTGGATTCACCACCGGGTCCGCCTCCGGGTCGTCCCGTCGGCCCCCTAAGGGTCCGCTCAGGGGGGAGATCCACCCGTGGCCCCTGTCCCCCTCCGCGACCGGCGGCTACCGTCACAACCGTGGCGATGTTCCGACTTCAAGGCAGCAAGGTGCTGGCCGTCGACATGACCGGGGACGCCGTGAAGGCGAAGAACGGCTCGATGGTCGCGTACGACGGTCAGATGGCCTTCAAGAAGATGAGCGGCGGCGGTGAGGGCATCCGCGGGATGGTGACGCGGCGCCTGACCGGCGAGCAGATGACGGTGATGGAGGTGAAGGGGCACGGGACCTGCTGGTTCGCGGACCGCGCGAGCGAGATCAACCTGGTGAGCCTCCAGGGCGACAAGCTCTACGTCGAGTCCAGCAATCTCCTCGCGACCGACGCCGGGCTGCGCACGGGCACGTCCTTCACGGGACTGCGCGGCGCCTCCCAGGGCAACGGTCTGTTCACGACCACCGTCGAGGGCCACGGCCAGGCGGCGATCATGTCCGACGGGCCGGCGGTGGTGCTGCGCGTCAGCTCCCAGTACCCGCTGACGGTGGACCCCGGGGCGTACATCGCCCACCAGGGCAATGTCAGGCAGTCCTTCCACGCCGGTGTGACGTTCCGCACGTTCATGGGCGAAGGCGGCGGCGAGGCCTTCCAGATCCGCTTCGAGGGCGACGGTCTGGTCTACGTACAGCCCAGTGAGCGCAACACGATCGCGGGGGACCTGTGACATGCCGTTCCGCGAAGTGAACTCGAAGATGATCGAGGCGACGGTCCTGCCGGGCCAGCGCCTGTTCAGTCAGCGCGGCGCGATGCTCGCCTACAAGGGCGAGGTGTCCTTCACGCCCAACATCCAGGGCGGCCAGGGCGGGGTCATGTCGATGATCGGCCGCCGGGTCGCCGGCGAGGCCACCCCGCTGATGACCGTCGAGGGCAGCGGCACGGTCCTGTTCGGGCACGGCGGCCATCACATCCAGGTGATCAGCCTCACGGGCGACACGCTCTACGTCGAGGCGGACCGTCTGCTCGCGTTCGACGGCACCCTCGAGCAGGGCACGATGTTCCTCGGCTCGCAGGGCGGCGTCATGGGCATGGTCCGCGGCCAGGTGACGGGCCAGGGCCTGTTCACCACGACCCTCAAGGGACACGGCGCGGTCGCCGTGATGGCGCACGGCGGGGTCATCGAGGTGCCGATCACCCCGCAGCGCCCGGTCCACGTCGACCCGCAGGCGTACGTGGCGCACCACGGCGACGTACGCAACAAGCTGTCCACGGCGCTCGGCTGGCGCGACATGGTGGGCCGTGGCTCGGGCGAGGCGTTCCAGCTGGAGCTGAGCGGCAGTGGTGCGGTGTACGTCCAGGCCTCGGAGGAGAAGCTGTGAGCGCGTACGGGACTCCCGGTGGCCCCACGGTCCACGACCCCATGACGTTGCCCGTCGACGACAACGTCAACAAGTACACCTTCTGCGTGGAGCTCAAGGGGAGCCAGTGGTTCCTGCAGAAGGGCAAGATGATCGCCTACTACGGCTCGATCGAGTTCAACGGCGTCGGACACGGCCGACTCGACCGACTTGTCCGTACCTCGTTCCATTCGCCTCTGCACGCGAGCGACTGGGTGGTGGCCGAGGGTTCGGGCAAGATGCTCCTCGCCGACCGGGCCTTCGACGTGAATTCGTACGACCTCGACGACGGCAACCTGACCATTCGCTCGGGCAACCTGCTCGCTTTTCAGCCAAGTCTCGCGCTGAAGCAGTCGATCGTGCCGGGCTTCCTGACACTCATCGGAACCGGCAAGTTCGTGGCGGCGTCGAACGGTCCGGTGGTGTTCATGGAACCCCCGATCCGGGTGGACCCGCAGGCACTCGTGGGCTGGGCCGACTGCCCCTCCCCGTGTCATCACTACGACCACGGGTACATGACGGGCGTCATGGGCGGTCTACGTGCGCTGACAGGCCTGGGCGGGGCCTCCGGAGAGGAGCATCAGTTCGAGTTCGTAGGAGCCGGCACGGTGCTGCTCCAGTCCACGGAGATCCTGATGGCCGAGCAGGCCACCGGGGCCGTTCCGCACGAGCCGGGAGTGCCCGGCGCCGGCGGGACGCCCGGTCAGCACGGCCAGTACGGCCAGCAGGCCGCCACACCGCGCCTTCCCGGACAGCTCGGAGACCTCCAGCGTCGCTTCGGGCTGTGAGCGGTAGTCTGCGGAGTGTGACATCGAACGCGTGCGCACCGTCACACCACCCTCACTAGTTCGCATTTCAACATTTTAGGTAGACTTCATTCATGGAGACCGAGACGGCCACGCGCTGGCTGACCGATGCGGAGCAGTGCGCCTGGCGCACCCACCTGGAGGTCAACAGGCTGTTGACGTACCAGCTCGAAAGGGATCTGCAGCCGTTCGGGCTGACGATGAACGACTACGAGATCCTCGTGAACCTCTCCGAGTCGGAGGGCGTCCGGCTGCGGATGAGCGACCTCGCGGCCGCCACCCTCCAGTCGAAGAGCCGGCTCTCGCACCAGATCACCCGCATGGAGAACGCGGACCTGGTCAGGCGGGAGAACTGCGAGTCCGACCGCCGGGGTCTGTACGCCGTCCTCACCGATCACGGCCTGGAGACGATGAAGAAGGTCGCCCCGCACCATGTGGCGTCCGTCCGCAGGCACTTCATGGACCTGCTGTCCCCCGAGGCCCTGGAGGAACTGCACAAGTCGCTCCAGCCGATCGCGGAACACCTGCGGGGGCAGCGCGGCAAGCCGTGACGCTCCGCTGGAACGCGGGGACACGGGAACGCGGGAACGCGGGAACGCGGGGCCACAGGGACACGCGGCGGGTGCGTCGGCGACGTGTGAGCAAGTGACGCGTGAGCACCTGACGTGTGAGCACGTGACGCGTGAACGCGGGGCGCGCCGGGAGGTCACGGAGCGGCAGCCCGGCAGCGGCGGGCCCCAGGGCGCTCCGCGCTCCTGATTCCCTGCCGCGTCAGGCGTCGCCGGGCAGCCGGAGCGTGAAGAGCGCTCCGCCTCCCGGGGCCTCGCCCACGGTGAGCGTGCCGGCGTGGCGCAGTGCCACGTCGCGGGCGATGGCGAGGCCCAGACCGGCCCCGCCGTCGTCCCGGCTGCGTGCCTCGTCGAGCCGCACGAACCGTTCGAAGACCCGCTCGCGTTCCGCGGCGGGAACACCCGCGCCGTCGTCGGCGACCTCCAGGACGGCCCACCGACCCTCGGTACGCAGGGTGACCGCGACCCGGTCGCGCGCGTGCCGGCCGGCGTTGTCCAGCAGATTGCCGAGCAGGCGCGCCATCTGCCCCCGGGATCCGACGACTTCGACGCTCGCCCCGTCCACCGTCACCCCCGGGCGCCGGGACACCTCCTCCCGGGCGAGCGCCACCAGATCGAACCGGGTGCCCGCGGGCCGCTCCCCCGCGTCCAGCCGGGCGAGCAGCAGCAGATCGGCGGCTAGCCGCTGGAGCCGTACGGTGTCCTCGACGGCCCCTGTCACGTCCAGCAGTTCCGGGTGCGCGGCGCCCACTTCGAGCTGGGTGCGCAGGGAGGCGATGGGGTTGCGCAGTTCGTGGGAGGCGTCGGCGACGAACCGGCGCTGCCGCTCGACGGACGTCTCCAGGGCGGCCAGCGTCTCGTTGGTGGTCCGCGCCAGGCCCGCCACCTCGTCCTGGGTGTCCGGCACGGGCACGCGCCGTGCGAGGTCCTCCGAGGCCGTGATGGCGGCCATCTCGCTCCGGATGCCCTCGACGGGCCGCAGCGCGCGCCGGGTGACCCGCCAGGTCACGGCGGCCACCACGGCCAGCAACAGCGGGAGACCGATCAGCATGACCGTCAGGGCCGTGCGTACGGCGGCCTGTTCGGCGGCGAGCGGCGCGCCGGCGTAGACGGTCAGCGCGCCCTTGCTCCTGACGCTCACCTCGACGGCGGCGAAGCGGTAGTCCGCCGTGTCCCCGCGGAGCGTCGCCGAGCCCTCGCTGAAACGCGCGTCGGCGCCGATCTGGCCGGGTTCGAGGGAGTAACCGTCGTCCGCGCCGCCGCCGCGGCCCCGGCCGCCCTTCCCACTGGCGTCGCCACCGTTGTCGTCGCCGCCGTGGTCGTCGCCCCCCTTGCCGCCGCCGTGGTCGTCCGCCGTCTCGCCGCCGCTCCCCGCGGCGGCCGTGCGCTGGGCCCGCGGCTTCACCGTGCCGGTCCCCGTGCCGCTGATCCGCCGCAGGCCTTCGCTGGCGGCGACCAGGACGCCCCGCGCGTCGACCACCTGGACGGGACGCTGGTCGTCGTCCAGCCGCAGCCGGTCGTAGGACGCCCCGCCGGACAGGTCGGCCGCGACCTCGCGGGCGCTGCGCTCCGCCGCGGTGCCGGCCTGGCCGTTCAGGTTGGACCGCAGGGACAGCAGGACGGCCGTTCCCGCGGCCACGAGCGCGATGGCCACCACGAGGGTCGCGCCGAGCGTGGCCTTGGCCCGGACGGACCCGAAGAGCCGGCTCATCGCGCTTCCAGCCGGTAGCCGGCCCCGCGCACGGTGCGGATGAACGCCGCCCCGAGTTTGCGCCGCAGGGTGCTCACATAGACCTCGACTATGTTCGGGTCCCCGTCGTAGGCGAAGTCCCAGACGTGTTCGAGGATCTCGGCCTTCGAGACGACCTGCCCGGCCCGCAGCACGAGTTGCTCCAGGACCGAGAACTCCTTCGCCGTGAGGGCGACCTCCTCCGCGCCCCGGAAGACGCGCCGGGCGGCGGTGTCGACCGTCAGCTCGCCCAGGACCCGTACCGGCGGGTGGGCGGCCCGCCCGCGCCGCAGCAGTGCCTTCACCCGGGCCACCAGCACCACGTACGAGAACGGCTTGGTCAGGTAGTCGTCGGCGCCGGTGTCCAGCCCCTCCGCCTCGTCGTACTCGCCGTCCTTCGCGGTGAGCATGAGGATCGGCACGTCGTGTCCGGCGGCGCGCAGTGCGGCGCAGACGCGATAGCCGTTCATGCCGGGCAGCATGATGTCGAGGACGACGAGGTCGTAGGCGCCCTCGCTCGCCCGGTGCAGTCCCTCGGCCCCGTCGTGGACGACGTCCACGGCGTACCCCTCGGCCGTCAGTCCCTTGGCGAGCGACAGGGCGAGCCGCTTCTCGTCCTCCACGATCAACAGGCGCATGCGCCCAGCGTCCCAAACCGAACCTGAAGAAGTCTTCAGGCGGCTTCAGGCTGCGTTCAGCGACCCCCGCCGACATTGGTTCCCGTCGGCAACACAGCAACGCGCCGGACGAGTTGGGGCCGGTCTCGCCCGGACCTCAGTCACGGAAGTCCGGGAACCAGGAGGAACCGATATGAAGCGCAACATCGTCATCGCCGCCGTGGCGTCCGCGGCCCTGATCGGGGGCGGCACGGCCACGGCCCTGGCCGGTACGGACGACGGCACGGCCCCGGTCTACCGGTCGTCGGCCCGGACGGCGGACGACGACCGCGCGGGCCACGTACGCCACGGCGGCGACACCCGGGCGGACGACCGGACGGGGACGGACGGTCCCACCCGGACGGACGACCACCCTCACCCGGACGACCGCACCCGAACGGGGCGTCACTCCGGCCCGGACGATCACGGCGACGACGCCGCGCGGCTGAGGTCCGTCCGGGTGACGGCGGCCGAGGCCCTCGCCACGGCGCTGCGCCACACGCCGGGCACCGCCGCCTCCGCCCACCTGGACGACGACCGCTCCACCCCGGCCTGGGAGATCGGGATCCTCTCCTCCGGCGGCACCTGGTACGAGGTGCGCGTCGACGCGGGCACGGACAAGGTCGTCTCCTCCCGCACGGAGCCGGGGCACCGGGGCCGGGACGACGGCTGACCCCACGGTCCCTCCCGTGCCGGGGCCCGGCGGGTCCGCGCACGGGAGGGACCCGCGTCGCGGACGCGTCGGGGCACGAGGAGCACCCGTCCGGGGCGCGAGGAGGCGTTCGCGCGGACGCCGGGGCCGAAGAAGGCCCACCGTCCCCCGGTCAGGCCGCCGGCAGGCGCCGTCACGCCTCCGTAAGGCCCTCCACCAGCGAGTCGGCGGCCCGGTAGGGGTCGAGTTCCCCGGCGACGATCCGTTCCGCCAGCGCGCTCAGGCGGCGGTCGCCGTGCAGGTCGCCGATGCGCCGGCGCAGGGCCGTGACCGCGATCGTCTCGACCTCCTGGGAGGCCCGGGCGAGCCGCCGTTCGGCGAGGACGCCGTGCTCCTCCATCCAGGCGCGGTGCTTCTCCAGGGCCTCGACGACCTCGTCGATGCCCTCGCCGCGCGCCGCGACCGTCTTGACGATCGGCGGGCGCCAGTCCCCGGGCCCGCGGGACTCACCGAGGCCGAGCATGTGGTTCAGCTCGCGCGCGGTCGCGTCGGCGCCGTCCCGGTCGGCCTTGTTGACCACGTACACGTCGCCGATCTCCAGGATTCCGGCCTTCGCCGCCTGGATGCCGTCGCCCATGCCGGGGGCCAGCAGGACGACCGAGGTGTCCGCCCGGGAGGCGATCTCGACCTCCGACTGGCCCACCCCGACGGTCTCCACGAGGATCACGTCGCAGCCCGCAGCGTCCAGGACGCGGATCGCCTGGGGGGCCGCCCAGGCCAGTCCGCCGAGGTGACCGCGGGTCGCCATCGAACGGATGTACACACCGGGGTCCGAGGCGTGCTCGGACATCCTGACCCGGTCGCCGAGCAGCGCGCCCCCGGAGAACGGGGACGAGGGGTCGACGGCCAGGACGCCGACCCGCCTGCCCTGTCGCCGGTAGGCGCTCACCAGCGCCGAGGTCGACGTCGACTTGCCGACGCCCGGCGACCCGGTGAGCCCGACCACGTACGCCCCGCCGGCCAGCGGAGCCAGCGCCGCCATCACCTCACGCAGCTGCGGGGACGCCCCCTCCACCAGGGAGATCAGCCGGGCCACGGCTCGCGGCCGGCCTTCCCTGGCCTGGGCCACCAGCGAGGAGACGTCCTGCATCACAGCTCCGTTCAGAGTCGTACGAGACAACGCGGCGGCACGGCCGCGGCGAGGGACCTACGCCGTGGGTACCCGCACGATCAGCGCGTCACCCTGACCGCCGCCACCGCACAGGGCCGCCGCGCCCACGCCGCCACCGCGCCGCTTCAGCTCCAGCGCCAGGTGCAGCACGAGACGGGCGCCGGACATGCCGATCGGGTGACCCAGGGCGATCGCGCCGCCGTTGACGTTCACCTTTTCCGTGGACACCCCGAGGTCCTTCATGGACTGCACGGCGACCGCCGCGAACGCCTCGTTGATCTCGATCAGGTCGAGGTCGGAGACGTCCAGGCCCTCCTTCTTGAGGGCGTGCAGGATCGCGTTCGACGGCTGCGACTGCAAAGAGTTGTCCGGTCCGGCGACGTTCCCGTGCGCGCCGATCTCGGCGATCCACTCCAGGCCGAGCTCCTGCGCCTTCGCCTTGCTCATCACGACCACGGCGGCCGCGCCGTCCGAGATCTGCGAGGAGGAGCCGGCCGTGATCGTGCCGTCCCTGGTGAACGCGGGGCGCAGCTTGCCGAGCGACTCGGCCGTGGTCTCGGCGCGGATGCCCTCGTCCTTGCTGAAGACGACGGGCTCGCCCTTGCGCTGCGGGATCTCCACCGGCGTGATCTCCGCCTCGAAGACGCCGTTCTTCTGGGCGGCCGCCGCACGCTGGTGCGAGAGGGCGGCGATCTCGTCCTGCTCCGGACGGGCGATGCCCAGGCGCGTGTTGTGCTTCTCCGTGGACTCGCCCATGGCGATGTTCTCGAAGGCGTCGGTCAGACCGTCGTGCGCCATGGCGTCGAGCATCTCGATGGCGCCGTACTTGAAGCCCTCGCGGGACTTCGGGAGCAGGTGGGGGGCGTTCGTCATCGACTCCTGGCCGCCCGCGACCACGACGTCGAACTCGCCGGCCCGGATCAGCTGGTCCGCGAGGGCGATCGCGTCCAGGCCCGACAGGCACACCTTGTTGATCGTGAGCGCCGGGACGCTCATCGGGATGCCCGCCTTGACGGCCGCCTGCCGCGCCGGGATCTGCCCCGCCCCGGCCTGAAGCACCTGGCCCATGATCACGTACTGCACCTGGTCGCCGCCGATCCCCGCACGGTCCAGGGCGGCCTTGATCGCGAATCCTCCGAGGTCGGCTCCGGAGAAGGTCTTCAGCGAGCCGAGCAACCGTCCCATCGGGGTGCGGGCACCCGCGACGATCACGGAGGTCGTGCTGTTCGTTCCAGACATGAGGTGCGATCCCCTTCCAGCTTGCACAGCTGAGGAGTGAACGAGGGTTTACTTGAATGTACTGAGCGGTAGGCCACCCGTCATCCGGCTGTCAGTGTGATCGCGCGCACGTTGCGTAACCGCCGCGGGAGCGCTGCACTGGCTCCATGCTGACGCGAATCGACCACATCGGGATCGCCTGCTTCGACCTCGACAAGACCGTCGAGTTCTACCGGGCCACGTACGGCTTCGAAGTCTTCCACTCCGAGGTCAACGAGGAGCAGGGCGTACGCGAGGCCATGCTCAAGATCAACGAGACGTCCGACGGCGGCGCCTCCTACCTCCAGCTCCTGGAGCCGACCCGCGAGGACTCGGCCGTCGGGAAGTGGCTGGCGAAGAACGGCGAGGGTGTCCATCACATCGCGTTCGGTACGGCGGACGTCGACACCGACGCGGGCGACATCAGGGACAAAGGCGTACGCGTCCTCTACGACGAGCCGCGACGCGGCTCCATGGGGTCACGAATCACCTTCCTGCACCCCAAGGATTGCCACGGTGTCCTGACAGAACTGGTCACTTCGGCGGCTGTTGAGTCACCTGAGCACTGACCTCCGTATATCTGGGCCGGTAGGGTTGGGGACGGCCGCCGCCATTTCGGGGCGGCCCGGGGCCTGTCCGGCGACGGGCCCCGAGGTCATGCCGTCGTGACGACGGCGTGGCCGAGGGCCGGGGTCCAGGTTTTCGGGGGACGAGCGTCGGGGCAGCAGCCCGTGCTCCGCTGTTGATCTGACACCATTCCCCGGGGGCACCGTTCGGCCGATGGACGGGGCTCGTTTGGAGAGACTTGCGACCAGGGGACGGATGGGACCGCGCAGTGCGGGGCTACGAACGCCAGGAGCGAGAGCCGGCGGCTGACGTCGACCACCTCTCTCGGTTCGAGGCCGAGATGGAGCGGCTGAAGACCGAGCGGGAGAAGGCCGTCCAGCACGCCGAGGACCTCGGCTATCAGGTCGAGGTGCTGCGCGCCAAGCTGCACGAGGCGCGCCGCAGTCTGGCGACCCGGCCTGCCTACGAAAGCGGCGGCGACCTCGGCTACCAGGCCGAGCAGTTGCTCCGTAATGCGCAGATCCAGGCGGATCAGCTGCGCGCCGATGCCGAGCGCGAGATGAGCCAGGCCCGGGCGCAGACGCAGCGCATCCTCCAGGAGCACGCCGAACAGGCGGCCCGCCTGCAGGCCGAGCTGCACGCCGAGGCGGTCGCGCGGCGCCAGCAGCTCGACCAGGAGCTGGCCGAGCGCCGCCAGACCGTCGAGTCGCACGTCAACGAGAACGTGGCCTGGGCCGAGCAGCTGCGCGCCCGCAGCGAGCAGCAGGCCCGCCGTCTCCTCGACGAGTCGCGGGTCGAGGCGGACCAGGCGCTGAGCACCGCCCGCGCGGAGGCCGAGCGGATCGCGGCCGAGGCCCGCCAGCGGCTGACGAACGACGCCGAGTCGGCTCGCGCCGAGGCCGAGGCGCTGCTGCGCCGGGCCCGTACGGACGCCGAACGGCTGCTGAACGCCGCGTCCACGCAGGCCCAGGAGGCCACCGAGCACGCCGAGCAGCTGCGCAGCTCCACGGCGAACGAGTCGGACAGCGCCCGCCGCCAGGCCACCGAGCTGAGCCGGGCCGCCGAGCAGCGGATGACGGCCGCCGAGACGGCACTGCGCGAGGCGCGGGCCGAGGCGGACAAGGTCGTCACCGAGGCGAAGGACGCCGCGGCCAAGGCCCTGGCCGGTGCGGAGTCGGCGAACGAGCAGCGCACCCGCACGGCGAAGGAGCAGGTCGCCCGGCTGGTCAGCGAGGCCACCAAGGAGGCCGAGAACACCAAGTCCGAGGCCGAGCAGGTCGTCGCCGAGGCCCAGGCCAAGGCGGAGAAGATCGTCGCGGAGGCCGAGGAGAACGCCCGCAGTCTCACCGCCGAGGAGACCGCCTCCCAGCTGTCCAAGGCGGCCCGTACCGCCGAGGACGTGCTCAACAAGGCCTCCGAGGACGCCAGGAAGACCACCAGGGCGGCGGCCGAGGAGGCCGAGCGGATCCGCACCGAGGCGGAGTCCGAGGCGGACCGGCTGCGCGGCGAGGCGCACGACATCGCCGAGCAGCTCAAGGGCACGGCGAAGGACGACACCAAGGAGTACCGCGCCAAGACGGTCGAGCTCCAGGAGGAGGCGCGCCGGCTGCGCGGCGAGGCCGAGCAGCTGCGTGCCGACGCGAACGCCGAGGGCGAGCGCATCCGCAGCGAGGCCCGGCGCGAGGCCGTCCAGCAGATCGAGGAGGCGGCCAAGACCGCCGAGGAACTGCTCGCGAAGGCCAAGGCGGACGCGGACGAGCTCCGGACGACCGCGACGACCGACAGCGAGCGCGTGCGCACCGAGGCCATCGAGCGCGCCACGGCGCTGCGCCGGCAGGCCGAGGAGACCCTGGAGCGCACCCGCAAGGAGGCCGAGAACAACCGCGCCGAGGCCGTCGAACTGGCCGAGACGATCAAGGCGGAGGCCGAGCGGGCCGCCGAGGCGGCGCGCGAGGACTCCGAGCGTGCCATAGCGGCCCGCCGGACGGAGGCCGCCGAAGAGCTGACCCGGCTGCACACCGAGGCCGAGCAGCGGCTCGCCTCGGCCGAGCAGGCGCTGAGCGACGCGCGGGCGGAGGCCGAGCGGATCCGTCGCGAGGCCGCCGAGGAGACGGAGCGGCTGCGCGGCGAGGCCGCCGAGCGGATCCGTACGCTCCAGGCGCAGGCCGAGGCGGAGGCGGACCGGCTGCGCAACGAGGCCGCCGCGGACGCGTCGGCGTCGCGGGCCGAGGGCGAGAACATCGCCGTACGGCTGCGTTCGGAGGCCGCGGCGGAGGCCGAGCGGCTGAAGTCGGAGGCACAGGACAGCGCCGACCGGGTACGGGCGGAGGCCCAGGCCGCGGCCGAGCGGCTGGCGACGGAGGGCGCCGAGACGCTGGCCGCCGCCCAGGAGGAGGCCGTCCGGCGTCGCCGCGAGGCCGAGGAACTGCTCGGTTCGGCCCGCCAGGAGGCCGACCAGGAGCGTGAGCGGGCCCGCGAGCAGAGCGAGGAGCTCCTCGCGTCCGCGCGCAACCGCGTGGAGGAGGCCCAGGCCGAGGCCGTACGGCTGGTCGAGGAGGCCGACCGGCGCGCGACCGAGATGGTCTCGAACGCCGAACAGACCGCACAGCAGGTGCGCGACTCCGTGGCCGGGCTGCACGAGCAGGCCCAGGAGGAGATCTCGGGCCTGCGCTCCGCCGCCGAGCACGCGGCGGACCGTACCCGCACCGAGGCGCAGGAGGAGGCGGACCGGGTCCGCGCCGACGCGTACGCCGAGCGGGAGCGCGCCTCCGAGGACGCCGGCCGGCTCCGGCGCGAGGCGGCCGAGGAGACGGACGCCGCCAAGTCCCTCGCGGAGCGCACGGTCTCGGAGGCGATCGCCGAGTCGGAGCGGCTGCGCTCGGAGGCCTCGGAACACGCCCAGCGGGTGCGCACCGAGGTGTCGGACGCGATCGCGAACGCCGACCAGGACGCCTCGCGCACCCGGGCGGAGGCCCGGGAGGACGCGAACCGGATCCGTTCGGACGCGGCCACGCAGGCGGACACCCTCATCAACGAGGCGCGCTCCGAGGCGGAGCGGCTGACGAACGAGACGAACGCGGAGGCCGAGCGGGTCCGCGCCGAATCCACCGCCAAGGCCGACCAGTTGGTGTCGGAGGCGACCGGGGACGCGGAGCGGCTGCGCGCCGAGGCCGCCGAGACCGTCGGTTCCGCGCAGCAGCACGCCGAGCGGGTCCGCAGTGAGGCCGCGCGGGTCAAGTCGGAGGCGGAGGCGGAGGCGGAGCGGCTCACCTCGGCCGCGCGCGAGGAGGCCGACCGCACGCTGGACGCGGCGCGCCAGGAGGCCAACAAGCGGCGCTCCGAGGCCGCCGAGCAGGTCGACACGCTCATCTCGGAGACCGCGTCGGAGGCCGACAAGCTGCTGGCGGAGGCTCAGCAGAGCGCGCAGAAGACCACGGCGGACGCCGAGGGCCAGGCCGACACGATGGTGGGCGCGGCCCGCAACGAGGCCGAGCGCCTTGTCTCCGAGGCGACCGTGGAGGGCAACTCCCTTGTGGAGCGGTCCCGTACGGACGCGGACGAGCTGCTGGTCGGCGCGCGCCGGGACGCGACCGCCATAAGGGAGCGGGCGGAGGAGCTGCGCGATCGCGTCACCTCCGAGATCGAGGAGCTGCACGAGCGGGCCCGCCGCGAGTCGGCCGAGACGATGAAGAACGCCGGCGAACGCTGTGACGCGCTCGTGAAGGCGGCCGAGGACCAGCTCGCCGAGGCCGAGGCGAAGGCGAAGGACCTGGTCGCGGAGGCCAACTCCGAGGCGAGCAAGGTGCGCATCGCCGCCGTCAAGAAGGCCGAGGGGCTCCTCAAGGAGGCCGAGCAGAAGAAGACCTCGCTCGTCGCCGAGGCGACGGAGATCAAGGCCGAGGCGATCCGGGAGGCGCGGCAGGCGGTCGAGGAGGGCAAGCACGAGCTGGAGGTGCTGGTGCGCCGGCGCTCGGACATCAACGCCGAGATCTCCCGTGTCCAGGACGTCCTGGAGGCGTTGGAATCCTTTGAGGCCCCGTCGGGCAACAAGGACGGTGGGGTCAAGGCGGGCGCCACAGCCGGCGCGACCCGTTCGGGTGGCAAGTCGTCGGAGGGCTAGCCAGAAGCTCCCATTCCGCACCTTTCCGGACCATTGGTGCGGACTCTGGCAAGCGCTCTGACAGCCAGCCACCCAAAAGGAGTGTCATTCTCCAGATCAAACACGTATCCGCTCGATGACACACCGCTTTGGCCCCTAGGATTCCCCCTATCACCTCACCGGTCTCATTCGACAGGAACCCCATGAGCGACACTTCCCCCTACGGCTTCGAGCTTGTGCGGCGTGGGTACGACCGCGCTCAGGTGGACGAACGCATTTCGAAGCTCGTCTCCGACCGTGACAGCGCTCTGGCCCGTATCACTGCTCTCGAGAAGCGCATCGAGGAGCTCCACCTCGAAACGCAGAACGCCCAGGCCCAGGTCACCGACGCCGAACCGTCGTACGCGGGTCTCGGCGCGCGGGTCGAGAAGATCCTCCGCCTCGCCGAGGAGGAGGCGAAGGATCTGCGCGACGAGGCGCGTCGCGCGTCCGAGCAGCACCGTGAGCTCGCCGAGTCGGCCGCGCAGCAGGTCCGCAACGATGCAGAATCGTTCGCTGCGGACCGCAAGTCCAAGGCGGAGGACGAGGGCGTCCGGATCGTCGAGAAGGCCAAGAGCGACGCCTCTCAGCTGCGCCAGGAGGCGCAGAAGGACGCCCAGTCGAAGCGCGAGGAGGCGGACGCCCTCTTCGAGGAGACCCGCGCCAAGGCCGCGCAGGCCGCCGCCGACTTCGAGACGAACCTCGCCAAGCGCCGTGAGCAGTCCGAGCGCGACCTGGCCTCGCGCCAGGCCAAGGCCGAGAAGCGCCTCGCGGAGATCGAGCACCGTGCGGAGCAGCTCCGCCTGGAGGCCGAGAAGCTGCGCACGGACGCCGAGCGCCGCGCCCGCCAGACGGTGGAGACGGCCCAGCGCCAGGCCGAGGACATCGTGGCCGACGCGAACGCCAAGGCCGACCGCATCCGCTCCGAGTCCGAGCGTGAGCTGGCGGCGCTGACGAACCGTCGCGACTCCATCAACGCCCAGCTCACGAACGTCCGCGAGATGCTCGCGACGCTCACGGGCGCCGCGGTGGCCGCCGCGAGCACGCCGGCCGAGGACGAGCCGATCACGCGTGGGGTTCCGGCCCAGCAGTCCCGGTAACCGGTTGCCGTACACGGCTGCGGCCCGCACCCTCCTCGGGTG